>DASPLD010000001.1:0-6208 GCA_035627755.1 Caulobacter sp.
TCTGGGAAGCGGCGGTCGCGGCGGGGGCGGCGGCTGGTCGGGTGGCGGCGGCTTCTCCGGCGGCGGCGGTTCGTTCGGCGGCGGTGGTTCGACAGGACGGTGGTGAGGCCATGCTGACCCCAGAGGACCAGAGCCGGATCGCGCAGGCGGTCGCCACCGCCGAGGCCAAGACCGCCGGCGAAATCTACTGCGTGCTGACGCCCCGCGCCTCCGAATACCGCGAGGTCCCGCTGGCCTGGGCCTGCGTCGCGGCCCTGGCGCTGCCGCCGCTGGCGCTGCTGCTGGGATTCCGGCCCCGGGCGCTGGAGGCGCTGTTCGGCGGCTGGACCATCGGCCAGGACGGGGCGGTCGGGGCGACCGTGCTGTCGGCGGTCAGCGCCTACATCGTGCTGCAGGCGGCGGTGCTGGTCGCGGCCCTGCTGCTGCTGTCGATCCCGGCGGTCCGACGGGCCGTAACGCCCTCCGGGCTGGCGGCCGAGCGGGTGCGGCGCGCGGCGCTCGACCAATTCCTTGGTCATGGCCTGCATCTGACGCGGGATCGGACCGGGGTGCTGATCTTCGCCGCCCTGGAGGAACGCCGCGCCGAGGTTATCGCCGACGAGGGGATCTACGCCGCCGCCCCGCCCGAGGTCTGGGACGAGGTCGTCGGCCTGCTGGTCGCCGGCCTGAAGCGCGGCGAAGCGGCGGAGGGCTTCGTGGCGGCGGTGACGCGGTCCGGCGAAATCCTTGCCGAGCATGTGCCGCCGCGCGGCGGCAATCCCAACGAACTGTCGGACCGGATCGTGATCCTCGATCCGGAAGCGCCCGCCCGGGCCTAGAGGGCGTCGCGCTCGCGCTTGCGGACGAACATGGTGGCGTCGGCTTCAGCCAGGGCGGTTTCAGGATCGGCGCCGGGTTCGATGGCGCGGACCCCGGCGCTGATATGCAGCGGCACCGACCAGTCGCCGCATTGGACCGGAGCCGCCTCGATCAGCCGGACCAGGCTGTCGGCCTTGGCCCTGGCGGTCTCCAGGTCGGCCTGGACCAGGATGACGGCGAACTCGTCCCCGCCCATCCGGCCGACGATGTCGCTGTCCCGGACGTTGGCGGTCAGGCGCTCGGCCACGGCGCGCAGGGCCGCGTCGCCGGCCGCGTGGCCGAACCGGTCGTTGACGCTCTTGAAGCCGTCGAGGTCGAGATAGACCAGGGAGGCGGAAGCGCCGTAGCGGGCCGTGAAGGTGGAGATGCGGCCGAGCTCGCGCATGAAGGCGCGGCGGTTGAGGACGGGGGTCAGGACATCGTGGTCGGCCAGGCCCTCCATCTCGATGAGCTGGGCCTTGAGCCGGGCGACCTCGCCCCGCAGGTCCTCGATTTCCCCAAGCAGGGTCTTCAGCGCGCCCTGGACCTGGGGCGTCAGGTCGGTTTCGGTGAGGCCCAGGAAGCCGGCCTTGTCGGCGGCGGAGGCCTGCCCGGTCGCCTGCGCGCCGGCGGCCGTCAGCGCCCTCCGGCGGATCGCCGAAAACGCCTCCGCCCTCGCGCCCGAGATCTTCATGTCAGAATCACCGTCCCCACCTAACGGTGATTCTTGCGCATCAGTTGCGGCGCAACAAGTGCCGCCTATACTCCGCGCCTTTCCGCCCCAGGGGATTCCAGAGCATGTCGGCGCCGGTGGCCATCATCATGGGCAGTCGTTCGGACTGGCCGACCATGAAGGGCGCGGCCGAGAGCCTCGACGCGCTCGGGGTCGCCTACGAGGCCAGGGTCGTGTCCGCCCACCGCACGCCCGACCGGCTTTGGGCCTTCGCCAAGGGGGCCAAGTCGGCAGGGTTCAAGGTGATCATCGCGGGGGCCGGAGGCGCGGCCCACCTGCCGGGGATGACCGCCTCGATGACCGACCTGCCGGTGCTGGGGGTGCCGGTGGAGAGCAAGCTGCAGAACGGGCTCGATAGCCTGTTGTCGATCGTCCAGATGCCGGGGGGAATTCCGGTGGGCACCCTGGCGGTGGGCGCGGCGGGGGCCAAGAACGCCGGGCTGCTTGCGGCGCAGATCCTGGCGTTGTCGGACGAGGGGCTGGCGCAGCGGCTGGCCGCCTATCGCGAGCGCCAGACCCGGGCTGTGGCCGAGACGGTGGAGGACTGATGGGCTTTCCGCTCCCGCCCGGCTCGACCATCGGCATCCTGGGCGGAGGACAGCTCGGGCGGATGCTTGGCCTGGCCGCCGCGCGCCTCGGGCTCGACGCGGTGGTGCTGACGCCGGACGAGGACAGCCCGGCCTCCCGGGTGGTCAAGCGCACCATCGTCGGGGGCTATGACGATGCGGCGGCGTTGGAGGCCTTTGCGGCCGCCTGCGACGTGGTCACCTATGAGTTCGAGAATGTGCCGGCCGCCACGGTCGACGCCCTGAACGGGTTGGGGGCGCAGGTCGCGCCGGGTCCGACCGCCCTGGCCGTGGCGCAGGACCGGGTGGCGGAGAAGAGCTTCCTCAACGGGGTCGGCGCGCCGACCGTCCCCTTCATGGCCATCGACCAGGCCGCCGACATCCCGGCGGCCGCCAAGGCGCTCGGCCACCCGGCGCTCCTGAAGACCCGCCGCGAGGGCTACGACGGCAAGGGCCAGGTCTGGATCGAGCGGACGGGCGGGGAGGCGGACGCCTTCGCCGCCATCGGCGGCATGCCGGCCATCCTGGAGGCGCGCGCCTCCTTCGTGCGCGAGCTGTCGGTGATCGCCGCGCGCGGCCGCGATGGCGAGATCGCCCTCTATCCGTTGAGCGACAACCATCATGAGGGCGGCGTCCTGCGGCGCACCCTGGCCCCGGCGGAGGTCTCCCGCGCCACGGCCGAGCAGGCCGAACGGATCGCCATCCAGATCCTCACCGGTCTCGACTATGTGGGGGTGATGGGAGTGGAGCTGTTCGAGCTGGCGGACGGGCGGCTGCTGGTCAACGAGATCGCGCCCCGGGTCCACAACACCGGCCACTGGACCCAGGACGGGGCGGCGACCGACCAGTTCGAGCAGCACATCCGCGCCGTGGCCGGCTGGCCGCTGGGCCCGACGGCGGCGCTGCGCCGGGTGGAGATGCTCAACCTGCTGGGCGAGGAGGCCGACGCCTGGGCGAAGCTGGCGACCGAACCGGACACCAGGCTGCATCTCTACGGAAAGCGCGAGACCGTGCCCGGGCGGAAGATGGGGCACGTGAACCGGCTGCGCGGTCCGGTCTAGCTAAGCCCGTCCGTAGCGGATCGCGGCCAGGGCGCCGGCGATTTCCCGGGCCAGGTCGGCGGGCCTGACGCCGGCCTTCCACTTCTCGAAGTCCATGACGTTCTGGATGCGGGCGTCGAGGTAAGCCAGCGCCGCCTCTCGCCCGGAGGCCAGGTCGATGGCCGTGGTCGTGACCAGGATCGCCGACAGGATGGCGCGCTTTGAGTAGTGGTTCTCGTCGGTGGCGGTGTCGCCGGCCCAGCGCCAGAGCCCGTCGGCGCTCTCCCAGACCAGCCGCAGGGCCAGGGGCAGGTTCAGCGGCAGGCTGAGGAAGCCGGCCCAGCGGCGCAGGGCCTCCCGGTCGGCGGAGGCGGCCTCCAGGCGAGCCTCGACGGCGGCCCGGATGCGCTGGCGGATCTTCAGGCCCGCCGGGTCCGGCAGGGCGGCCAGGGCGGCGGCGTCGTGGCGGCGGGAGAGCAGGGCGGCGAGGTCCCGGGCGCCCTGCGGCAGCAACAGGTCCGCCTCGCCGGCGGTGAGGCCGGCCTTGCGGGCGGCGGCCAGAACCATCGGCCGGGTCCAGCCCAGGTGGACGCTGAGCGGCAGGGCTTCGTCCAGCACGGCCTGCTCGGTGCGTTCGGCCCAGTCGGGGGCGGGGTTGGCGGCGACGGTCATGGGGCCAGTCTACACCGGCGCCAGGGCGCCTCGCCAAGGGATTGATCCGACTCGTCTTCTCGGCGCGCGGGCGGTGGACAAGGCCGGCCGCCTCTGCTATCCCGCGCGCCTCGCTCCGCCAGGGTTTCCCTGTCGGTGGCGAAAGATATTTGTTTTCGACCGCCCTGCCGCGCAGGCGTGCGGCGGGCAGCCGAAGGAGAGATACCCCTGGTTCAGATTTTCGTCCGCGACAACAACGTCGACCAGGCGCTGAAGGCCCTGAAGAAGAAGATGCAGCGCGAAGGCTCGTTCCGCGAAATGAAGCGGCACGTGCACTACGAGAAGCCCTCGGAAAAGCGCGCCCGCCAGAAGGCGGAAGCCGTGCGCCGCGCCCGCAAGCTTGCCCGCAAGCGCGCCCAGCGCGAAGGCCTGATCGCCGCGCCGAAGAAGCCCGCCCGGTAGGCGAAGCTTCTGCTGAAGTTCGAAAGGGCCGTCGGGAAACCGGCGGCCCTTTTGCTTTGGCCCTCTCCCGCTTGTCGGGAGAGGGTGGCCGCGTAGCGGCCGGGTGAGGGCGGCGCCGGCCGTGGGGGTTGTGCGCGCTCTGGCTCGGTTCGGCGTTGTCGCAAGTCTTCCTCAGCCGGACGCTGCCCTCATCCGATCCCCTTCGGGGGCCACCTTCTCCCGACGAGCGGGAGAAGGAACGGCGCTAGCCCGCCTTGATCCGCACCCGCGCCCTGGCCTCGCGCCCCTCGGCATCGATGACCGTCACCGCGTAGAACCCCGGAGCCTCCGGCCGCCAGATCGGGCGGCCGCTGACTGGCTCCACCGGCACCGGGCGGCCGTCGATGTACCAGCGGAGGTTCTCTCCGCCGGCGGCCAGCACCAGGCCTCGCGACTTCGGCCCGAAGGCGTCCACCTGCACCGTGGCCCGGTCTGGCGGGAAGATCAGGCGCGGGCCGGCTTCGGTGCGCTCGAAGCGCTGCAGGGCCCGTGGGGCGGCCTTGGGGGCGATGGCCGGCGGGGCGCTGGGGCGGGAGGCGACGAGGTCGGCGACGTCGAACAGCAGGGGCAGGGCGGCTTCCCGCCCGGTAAGGCCGCCCCGGGCGCCGCCGTCGGCGCGGCCGGTCCAGACCACAATGACATAGCCGCCCGCCACCCCGGCGGCGACGGCGTCGCGGAAGCCGTAGGAGGTGCCGGTCTTGAAGGCGAGGCCAGGTCCCCCCCGGGTCAGGGCGCTGGGGATGCGGCCGCGCGGGCCGGGGGCGTCGCGCAGGATGTCGAGCACCTGGCCCGCCGCCTTGGCGCCGACCAGGCGGCGGCCGGCCCAGCGCTCGTTCCGCGCCGCCGCCTCGCGGGTGAAGGCCAGCGGCTTGGCCAGGCCCTCGTCGCCGAGGGCGCAGTAGAGAACGGCGAGGTCGCGAAGCGTGATGCCTTCGCCGCCTAGCGCGATGGCCAGGCCCGGGTCCGGCCGGGCGCTGCGCGGGCGGACCAGGGTGACGCCGGCGCTCTCCAGGCGGCCGAGGAAGCTGCGCGGCCCGATCTTCTCCATCATCGCCACGGCGGGGACGTTGAGGCTGTGGGCCAGGGCTTCGGAGGCGGTGACCTCGCCGCGGAAGACCCGGTCGAAGTTCTCCGGCTGGTAGTCCTTGAAGCGGGTGGCGACGTCCTGGATCTTGGTGTCGGGCGCCGCCGAGCCGTCGTCGAAGGCCATGGCGTAGATGAAGGGCTTCAGGGCCGAGCCGGGCGAGCGGACCGCGCGGGTCATGTCGATCCAGCCGCCGGGGCGGTCGAGGCCGCCCGAGCCGACCAGGGCGCGGACCGCCCGGCCCTCGATCTCGACCACCAGGATGGCGGCGGTGGCCTCCGGCCCCTGGGTCTTCGCATAGGCGGCGGCCAGGGGTTCGAGCCTGGCCTGCAGCGAGGCGTCGATGGTCGAGTGGATGGTGGCGGCGTCGCTCGGGGCGTTGGCGGCCAGCTGGCCGGAGACGTGCCAGGCGCGGGCGGGGAAGACCGCGCGGCCGGGCAGGGGTTCGGAGTCGGCCTCCAGGGCGCCGGGCTCGGCGATCAGGCCCGAGCGGATCATCCGGGTCAGCACCCGGCCACGCGCCCGCCGGGCCTCGTCGGGGAAGCGGTCGGGGCGGCGGCTCTCGGGCGCCTGGGGCAGGGCGATCAGCAGGGCCTGTTCGCCGGGGGTCAGGCTTTCGGGCTCATGGCCGAAGTAGGACAGGCTGGCCGCGCGGACGCCCTCCAGGTTGCCGCCATAGGGCGCCAGCGACAGCCAGATGCCCAGGATCTCGCGCTTGGAGAAATGCCACTCCAGCTGCACCGCACGGGCCATCTCGATCAGCTTGCTGCGCACCGTGCGTGGCCGCGGCTCCAGC
>DASPLD010000002.1:0-5291 GCA_035627755.1 Caulobacter sp.
AGGGGAACGGCGGGCCCGCCTCCACCAGGCTGACCCGGTCGGGCGGAACCCGCAGGAGCTGCGCCAGCAGGCGCGCATCGGGGCTCTGAGCTTCGGCGGGCGGGCGGGTGAAGGCCTCGGCCGGACTGCGGTTGAGGGGCGGGCCGCGGAAGTCGGCGGCCGGGCCGAACGGCGGCGCCGGGGGTCGTGGCAGCCCGCGCAAGGCGGCCGCGACGTCGCTGAGGCGGTAGATGTTGGGGCGGGGCGGCGGGGTGAGCAGCACCACCGCCACGGTCGCCGCCTGGGCGGCGACCAGGGTCAGCACCAGCACGGCCGTCACCTGCAGGCCGAAGGGCGCCCGCAGCGCCTTCACAGGCGGGAGACGCGGGCGTCGAGCAGGTAGCCGCTGCCGCGGTAGGTGCGGATCACCTCCTGCTCGGCGCAGCCGTGCAGCTTGCGGCGCAACCGGCTGATCTGCACGTCGATGGCGCGATCGTAGACGTCGGCGTTTTCGCCGCGGGCCATTTCCAGGAGCTGGTTGCGGGTCAGCACCCGCTGGGGGTTCTCCAGGAAGGCGCAGAGCAGGGCGAACTCGCCGCCGGTCAGCAGGATGCCGACGCCGCTCGGCGACTTCAGGCTGCGGCGGCCGGTGTCCAGGGTGAAGCCCAGGAACTGGTAGACCCGCCGCCGCTGCGCCTCGCCCCGCCCGTCTTCCCGCCGGCGCAGCACGGCGCGCACCCGGGCCAGCAGCTCGCGCGGATTGCATGGCTTGGGCAGGTAGTCGTCCGCCCCGAGCTCCAGCCCGAGGATGCGGTCGATCTCCTCGCCCATGGCGCTCAGCATGATCACCGGCGGCCCGACTGCGTCGGAGATCCGCCGGCAGATGGAGAGGCCGTCCTCGCCCGGCAGCATGATGTCGAGCAGGATCAGGTTGACGGGGCCGGCGGCCAGGGTCCGGTCCATCTCGTCCGCCCCGGCGGCCGTGCGCACCGTGTAGCCGTGCTGGGTGAGGTAGCCGGCGACCTGGCCCCGCAGGTCGGCGTCGTCATCCACGACCAGCACGACCGGCGAGAAGGCGGCGATGGGGGTAGGGGTCATGGCGGCCTTGTTCCCGACGACTGTGGCGGCTTGATCGCAGCGTGGACACATTTGTGCATCGAACGCCGGTCTGTCGGGACAACTGACGGCGCTCCGATGGCCGTTTTGCGGGCAAACCATGTCGCCTTGAAACATGCCGGCCCCGGCCCCGCCTTGCGCGCATGGTTCCTTGCCGGCTCCGTCGGAGGGGACCCATGGCCGCGCGCCGGCGCCTGCGCATCCTGCTGGTCCTGGCTGTTTCGGCCGGGGCCCATGTGGTCCTGCTGGGCCTGATGGCGACCGCCGTTGACCCGCCGCGGAGATCGAAGGCGCTCGCGCCGCTCGACATGAGCCTGCTGCCCTTCTCCCGGCCCGGCCCCCGCGCCGGCAAGCCTGACCAGGGCCCGCCCGCCCGCAGCACCACCACCCCCGGGCGCCACCGGGATCCGGACGTGGCCGCCGCCAGGGCCAAGGGACCGGTGATCGTGCTGCCCGACAATCCCGACGGCGCGGGCGAGCCGGTGCGCGAGGCGCCGCTGGGGCCAAGGCTGCCGCGCCAGCTCGGCTGCAGCGAGGCGGCCTTCCTGCGGCTGACCCGCGACGAGCGCGACCGCTGCGCCCTGCGGATGGCGGGCGACCTCGACGGCGCGCCGACTCTGGCGGTGGTCAACCCGGCCAGGAAGGCCATCTTCGACGGCGACTGCCCTCGTCGCGACGACTGGTGCCGCTACCGGACGGGCGCGGGGCCGTATCCGGGCCTGTTCGCCCTGATGGGCAAGTAAGCTTCCCAAGCCCCGCGGAGGGGCCTACATCGGCCCCCATGGCGATAGGCGTTTTCGACTCCGGCGTCGGAGGTCTGACGGTCCACAGGATGCTGGTGGAGCGGCTGCCCCAGGCGAACTTCATCTACCTGGCCGACCAGGCCAATGCCCCCTACGGGGGGCGGCCCGGCGAGGAGATCGTCGAGCTGACCAAGGCCGGCTGCATCCGGCTGTTCGACGCCGGCGCCAGCCTGGTGGTCCTGGCCTGCAACACCGCCAGCGCCATCGCCCTTCGCCGGCTTCAGCAGACCTGGCTGCCGGGCTACCGCAAGGAGGCCGGCCGGCCGCTCAACGTGCTGGGCATCATCGTGCCGACCATCGAGGCGGCGACCGGCCTGCCTTGGGAGCACGAGGCCGAACGCCGCGGCGACAAGATCGAGAAGCTGGACATCCTGGGGGTGTTCTCGACCCCAGGCACCGCGGGCAGCCGGGTGTTCGAGATCGAGATCGACAAGCGCAAACAGGACCTGGCGGTATTTTCCGAACCCTGCCCCAACCTGGCGCGGATGATCGAGGAGGGCGCCGGGCCGGTCGACCTCGCCGCCGAGGTCGAGCGCCACGTCCTGGCCCTGAAGACCCGAATCGGCCGCTTCCCCGACCGGGCGATCCTCGGCTGCACCCATTACGAGATGGTCGCCGACATGTTCCGCGCCGCCCTGCCGCCGGGCACGCCGCTGATCCATCAGCCGGGAGCCACGGCCGACGCCCTCGCCCTCTACCTGGAACGCCATCCGGAGCTCGACCCGGGAACATCGGGCCTGCGCCGCTTCCTGACGACCGGACAGCCGGGGCCGCAGCACGGGCTGGTCCAGGCCTTCTGGGGCCGACCGCTGGTCTTCGAAGCCGCTTGATCGATCGTTCAACTCGCGCTTAGCTGCCCGCCTCAACGGAGGGGATCGATGCGCAAGTTCCTGATGGCCGCCGTGGCGGCCTGTCTCTGCGGCCTCGCCGCACCGGCCGGCGCCGAGGTCAAGCTCGCCGCAGAGGGCCGGCTGTTCCTCGAGAACACCGTGGTCATCGACGCCCCGCCGGCCAAGGTCTACGCCGCCCTCGGCCAGATCGGCGCCTGGTGGGACAGCGACCATACCTATACCGGCAAGGCCTCCAACATGACCATGAAGCTGGAGCCCGGCGCCTGCTTCTGCGAGGCCATGCCCGGCGGCGGGGGGGTCAAGCACGGCGAGGTCGCCCTGGCCTGGCCGGACAAGCTGGTGAGGATCACCGGGGCCCTTGGGCCGTTGCAGGACCTCGGCGTCGTCGGGGCCCTGACCTTCACCCTGACCGCGACCCCCGACGGCAAGACCAGGGTGGCGCAGACCTACAAGGTCGGCGGCCTGGACGCCGCGACGCTGAAGGGCGCGCCGGTGTTCGACCGGGTGATCGGCGGGGCGCTGCCGCGGCTGAAGGCGTTCGTGGAGACGGGGAAGGCGGCGGGCTGACGCCGACGGCCCCTGGACCGCCCGTCGCTACGCCCGCGCCTCCAGCTGGTGCTTCAGGGCGCTCATCCGCTCGTGGCCGGGATCCACCTCGTTGAGGGCGCCGGCCAGGAAGGTGCGGACCTCGGGGGAGACCTCGTCGTCGCGGACCTTCTTGGAGATCTCGTCGCGCAGATAGTCCTCGCCGCGCTCGACCTCGCTGATGGCGGCCTTGGCGTCCTCCTGCACGGCCGCCCGCAGCTTCATGAAGGCCAGGTGGCCGACGCCCAGGGCCGAGCCGTCGGTCCGAGGCTCGTCGCCCAGCCGCCGGACCCGATCCTGGAACCGGGTCAGCAGCGACTCCCGCTCGCTGGTCAGGGTTCGCAGCTCGCTCTGCAAGGCCGGCTGGTCGGTGATCTCGGCAGCCTCGCGGTAGAGCTTGGAGGCGTCGATCAGGATGGTGGCGATGTGGTTGAGGGTGTCGGTGTCTTTGGACATGGCTGAAGAGACTCCCGGTGGAGCCCCTTCAACGTCCGGAACCGGCGAGTGTTTCAGGCGCCGGCCGCCTCGCCGGCGATCACCCGGCTGACCGCGTTGACCACCGCGGCGATGCGCAGGGCCGCCTGCACCGAGGTATTCGGCGCGCCGTGCTTCCTCAGCTCGGCCTCGTGGGCGTCGAGGCACATGCCGCAGCCGTTGATCGCCGACACCGCCGTCGACCACAGCTCGAAATCCACCTTGTCCACGCCGGGGTTGGCCAGCACGTTCATCCGGAGCTTGGCCGGCAGGGTCCCGTACTCCTTGTTCTTCATCAGGTGCAGGGAGCGGTAGTAGACGTTGTTCATGCCCATGATGGCGGCGGCCGCCTTGGCCGCGGTCAGGGCCTCTTCCGAAAGGCCGGCGGCGCGGGCGGCCGCCTCGAGATTCTTCACCACCACCGGCTGGCCGACGGCATGCGCCGAGGCGACGAAGGCGCCCCACTTCTGCTGGTCGGTCAGCACGGTCTCCCCGGCCAGCGAGGAGAGGTTGAGGCTCAGGTCCTTGGCGTAGGCGGGCAGCGCCTCACGCACGGTGTCGATCGACATCGGTCGGTTCCAGTCCTTGAGAGAGGATAAGGGGGGCCGGGGTCTCCCCCGCCCGAGGGGGGAAGGGGCGGGGGAGCCCCGGCGCCAGCGGTCCCGGGGAGGGACAGTCGGAACCGCTGGAACTGTCGGCCTTACTCGGCGGCCAGCTGGAGGACGTCGCCGCCCACCGCGCGGTTGCATGGGCACAGCTCGTCGGTCTGCAGGGCGTCGAGCACCCGCAAGGTGTCGGCCGGGTTGCGGCCCACGTTCAGGTTGGTGACGTAGACGTGCTGCACGACGTTGTGCGGGTCGACGACGAAGGTGGCGCGCAGGGCGACCCCTTCTTCCTCGTCGAGCACGCCCAGGGCGCGGGCGAACTTGCCGCTGTTGTCGGCGAAGTTCCAGATCGGCAGGCTGTTCAGGTCCGGGTGCTCCCGGCGCCAGCCCAGCTTGCTGTGCTCGTTGTCGGTCGAACCACCCAGGACGACGGTGTCGCGGTCCTCGAAGTCCTTGTTCAGCCGGGCGAACTCGGCGATCTCGGTCGGGCAGACGAAGGTGAAGTCCTTCGGGTAGAAGAAGATGACCTTCCACTTGCCGGGGAAGGACTCGTTGGTCAGGGTTTCGAACGCGCTCTCGCCGTTCTCTTCGTGACGGTTGAATTTCGGCTTCACGCCGACGACTTTGAATTCAGGCAGCTTCTGGCCAACACCGAGCATTGCGTATCCCTCGCTTGGAATGAATGTGATCGAGTCTGTGAGACCGCCGGGCGGGGAGGCCGCGGCGACAGGGGGCTAAATAGGAGAGTCGGCCCCAATGTTCCAATCGATACTTTTTGCCGGCTGGATAGAATGACTCTATGGTCCGGGCATGCTCCCGACCCTGCGCCAACTCCAGTACCTGAAGCTGCTGGCCGAGCACGGCTCGTTCAGCCGGGC
>DASPLD010000003.1:0-7510 GCA_035627755.1 Caulobacter sp.
CCCGCCGCCAGCGCCCGCCGCGCCGCCCCTTCGGTCTCCGCTCCTCTATTGAGGCTGCCCGCCGCCACCGCCAGGTCGTACTCCAGCCCCGCGACGCCAGGCGACAGCCGCACCGCCTCGGCCAGGTCGTCGGCCGCCGCCTCCATCCGCCCCAGCGCCCGCCAGACCCTCGCCCGGACGGCCAGCAGCCGCGGATCGCGGCGCCCTGCCAGCACCGGCTCCAGCAACGCCACGGCCTCCTCGCCCCGCCCGAGCGAGGTCAGCAATTCCGCCAGGGCCGCCCAGCCGTTGGGTTTTCCCGGGTCCAGCCGGACCACCTGCCGGAAGGCCGCCTCCGCGCCGGCCGCGTCCCCCAGCATGGCGCAGCCGTTTCCGAGCGCCCACCAGACCGCCGGATTCTCCGGAACCTGCGCCGCCAGCGGGCGCAGGACGACCAGCGCCTCGCCCGGCGCCCCGGCGCGAAGGCGGCCCTCGGCCCGCTCGAAACTGCGCCGCTGATCCGGATTCATCGACGCCTTATAGCCGAGGCCGCCAGACCGCGCACGGCGGCGGCCGGTTAACCTTGCTGACCCATTTTGAGGGCATACACCTCGCGTTAAGCGCGTACCTGCGAGACTGCGGCAAGTTGTCATGAGTCCTCAGAGTGCCGCCACCCTCCAACGACCGCATCGCAGCCACCGACGTGGCCGCCATCCTCGAACGGGTGGCCGGCGCGGACCTGGCCGCGCGCGGGGCGATCAACATCATCAGCGTCGATGCGGTGCGGGCCAAGGTGGGCGAGCGGTGGGAACGCAACCGCTCCGGCGTCTGGGCCTACGTCCAGAGGCGGATGGCCGAGCATCTCCAGCCCGGCGACCTGTTCCAGCGGATCGGCGAGACCGACTTCCTGGTCGCCATGACCAGCGAACAGGGCGTCGCCGCCCAGGCCATCACTCTGCGCATCCTTGAGGAAGTGCTGACCCACTTCCTCGGCGAGGCCTCCCCCGCCCACATGAAGATCCGCACCGTCACCTCGGTGACCGGCGACGAACTGCACTGCGCCCCGCTCGACCCCCGGGTCATCGCGGTCGCCCGCCGGAGGGAGGACGCCCCGGACTCGCCGCACAGGGCCGGAATCAGCGCGTCCGAGGAGGCGCGACGCAACCCGGTCTCGTTCGTCACCGCCAGCGGCGCCCGCCTGCAGATCGCCTTCGCCGTCGAACACCTGGTCAGCCTGCGCCATCAGGTCACCGCCGCCCTGCGCATCGAGCCGACCGTCACCGACCTCTCGTCAGGCCGCGTCATCTCCTCGCACAGCCTGACCAAGCTGTCGGACAGCGAACGGATCCGCATCGACGAGGCGAGCATCCACTATTGCGGCCTGTTTCTGCGAGGCGGGGCCGAGCGCTCGCGAACGCCTCTGATCCTCCCCGCCTCCTTCCGCACCATGATGGCCAGCAAGGGCCGCGGCCTCCTGATCGCCGCTGCGGGTAAGGCCCCGGACATGATCCGCACCGGCCTGCTGGTCGAGCTGGTCGATGTCGACCGCGGCACCCCGCCCGGCCGGCTGGTCGAGGTGGTCGGACTGCTGCGCACCCTGACCCGCGGCGTCTTCGTGCGTGGCGGCCTCGCCAAGGACGCCCTCGAGCCCCTGCGCGGCGCCCGTCTGGCCGGTGTCACCCTCGACGCCGGGGACCTGGCCGGCGATCCCTCCCGCCTGGCGGCCGCCCTGCTCGACTTCGGCCGCCAGGCGCGCGGCCTTGCCCCGGCGCTGGCCGTGCAGGGCCTGCCCGCCGAAGACTATTTCGCGGTCGCCGACGTCGCCGGCATGACCCACGCCGCGGTCCGCGCCGAGCCGGCTGCCGTGGCCCGCTCCGCCGCCTAAAGCGCGTTCCGATGAGTGGGAACCGGTAATCGGATCAAACGCGCGACCAACAAAGACCTGGAGCGCGTTCCGATTAGTGGGAACCGGTAATCGGATCAAACGCGCGACCAACAAAGACCCGAGCAGCGCGGTCTGATTCCATCAAATCGCGCCCGGTTCTAGAGCAGGCTGCCCCGGCCGCTGGTCACTTCCGAGTAGCGATGCACGCGGGTGGACAGCACCAGGCCAAACCCGATCATCACGGTCAGCATCACCGTGCCGCCGTAGCTGAGCAGCGGCATCGGCACCCCGACCACCGGCGCCATGCCCATCACCATTGCGCCGTTGATCAGCACATAAAGGGCGAAGGTCGCCGTCACTCCGGCCGATCCCAGCCGTCCGAAATGGCTGTGGCTGGTCGAAGCGATGCGCAGGGCCATGAAGATCACCCCGGCGTAGAGCAGCAGCACGGCCGCCGCCCCGACGAAGCCCAGTTCCTCGGAGAGGGCCGCGAAGATGAAGTCGGTGTGCTTCTCGGGCAGGTAGTTCAGCTGGCTTTGCGAACCCAGGCCAAGGCCCTTGCCGAGGAAGCCGCCGGAGCCGAGCGCAATCTTCGACTGCAGGATGTGGTACCCGTCGCCCGAGGGGTCCTTCTCGGGATCCAGGAAGGTGAAGATCCGCTTTCGCTGGTAGTCGTGCAGTACGAACAGGATGAACGGCGGCAGGGCGGCCAGCGTGGCCACCACCCCCGCCCCGATCAGCCGCCAGGACAGGCCGGCCAGGACCATGATCGCCACACCGGTGGCGCCGATCAGGATGGCGGTGCCGAGGTCGGGCTGATGGGCGACCAGCAGGGTCGGGGCGGCGATCATCGCCAGCGGGATCAGCAGCCACCAACTCGCGCGGGCGCTTTCGGCGCTCATCCCGTGGTAGAAGCGGGCCAGGGCCAGCACGATGCCGATCTTCATCACCTCGGAGGGCTGGAAACGGAGCGGGCCGATGTCCAGCCAGCGGGTCGCGCCCTTGGCGGTCGCGCCCATGAACTCGACCATCACCAGCAGGATCAGGCCGGCGGCGTAGATCCAGTAGGACGAGGCGAACCACCAGCTGATCGGGGTCATCGCCAGGACGATCATCATCGCGAAGACCACCCCGAAGCGGATCATGTGCTGGGCCGCCCAAGGGGTCCAGGAGCCGCCTGCCACGGAGAACATGATCAACCCGCCTGCGCCGGCGATCAGGGTCAGCATCAGGCAGAAGACCCAGTCGATCTCCAGGAACTTGTTGAGCGGCCGGTCGCGTTCGCCGGGCCGGGAGAGGGCCGAGGTGCTCATTCCTCCGCCACCGGCCCGGTCGGCGCCGTGGGCGGCGGCGGAGCGCCGGCCGCCTCGTCGCGGACGATGTCGGTGTCCTCGAACTCCTCGCCGGCCGAAAGGTCCGGGGCCGGCAGCGGCTTCTCGATCCGCGCCCGCAGTTCCGGGTCCTTGAGCAGGGCCACCCGCATGATCTCCCGCGCCTTGGGCGCGGCGGCGATCGAACCGCCCTGCCCGTGCTCGACGATCACCGAGATGGCGTAGCGCGGATCGTCATAGGGGGCGAAGGCGATGAACAGGCCGTGATCCCGGTACTTCCATGGCTTGCCGGTATTCTTGCGGTCGATGCCCTTGTAGCCGCGCACCTGGGCGGTGCCGGTCTTGCCGGCCATGAGGATGTCGCCCAGGCCCAGTTGGCTGGCGCGGAAGGCGGTGCCGCCGGCCTGGGCCACCGCGGCCATCCCCTCCCGGACATAGTCGAGGTGCTCCTTCTTGAACGGCAGGTCGTCGACTGCCGAGCCCTTGGGCATCTCGACCCCGCCGATCGAGCGGATGAGGCGGGGGTTCAGCGCCTTGCGCCCATTGGCCAGACGCGCGGTGGCCACGCAGAGCTGCAGGGCGTTGACCGTGAGCGCGCCCTGCCCGATCGCGTAGCTCGGCGTCTCCCCCGGAAACCACTTCATATTGGCCGGGTTGCGCTTGCGGTAGTACTCCGCCTTCCAGGCCGTCGAAGGCACCAGCCCCTTGCTCTGGCCGCCCTTCAGCCCGATGTCGAAGATCTGGCCAAAGCCAAGCGCTGTGGCTGCCGCGGCGATCCGGTCCGGGCCAAGGCGCAGCGACATCGTGTAGAAATAGACGTCGCAGCTGTTCTTGATGGCGTCGTGCAGGTTCTGCGACCCGTGGGTCTTGTGGCAGCGCATGGTCGTGTTGCCGATCCGCCAGGCCCCGCCGCAATGCACCCGCTCGTCCGGGTCGATGCCGTGCTCCAGGCAGGCCATCGCCGTCACGGGCTTGAAGGTCGAGCCAGGCGGGTAGACGCCCAGCATGCACTTGTCGAGCAGCGGCTTGCGCTCGTAGTTGGCCAAGGCCCGGTACTCAGGGCCCGTGAGGCCGCGCACGAACCGGTTGGCGTCGAAGCTCGGCGCCGAGGCCATGCACAGCAGGTCGCCGGTGCGGATGTCCATCACCACCGCGCCGCCGCTGTCCTCGCCGAACACCTCCAGCGCCCGCTGCTGGACATCGGCGTCCAGGGTCAGCTGGATCTCCTGGCCTGGCTTGGCCGGGATGTCGCCGCCGATGTCCTCGGCCACCACCCGCCCGCGCGCGTCGACCTCGACCTTCTTGCCGCCGGCCACGCCCTGCAGCTTGTCGTCGAAGGCCTTCTCGATGCCCTGCTTTCCGATCCGGAAGCCCGGGTTGTAGTAGAGCGGGCCCGGCGTGATGCCCTTCGCCTTCATCGCCTTGATGTCGATGTCGGTGACCTTGGCCACGTAGCCGACCACATGGGCGAAGGCGCCGCCCCAGGGATAGACCCGCACCTCGGCCATCTCGGCGGTGACGCCGGGCAGCTCCGGGGCGCGGACGTTGACCCTGGCGAACTCTTCCCAGGTCATGTCCTCCATCACCGCCACCGGCGCCTTCTTGGGAGCGCGCTTGATGTCCTTGATCAGGCGCGGGACCTTTTCCTCGGGAATAGGGACCAGCTGGCAGAGGTTCCTGACCAGGCCATCCACGTCCGTGTCGGCCTCGCGGGCCACCATCAGCCGGAAGTTCGGACGGTTCGACGCCAGCACCACCCCGTTCCGGTCGAGCACCCGGCCGCGCGGCGGCGGCACCAGCCGGAAGTTGAACTGGTTGGAGGCGGCCAGCTTCTCGTAGCGCTGGGTCTCGACGACCTGCAGCAGCGCCAGCCGCCCGCCGAGCGCGGTGAGACCAAGCCCCGTGATCCCGCCCAGCAGGAAGGCGCGGCGGTTGAAGTCGCCCTGGCGCCGGTTGACCTCGCTGAAGAAGATGGATGGTTCGCTCATCGGAATCTCACGTCCGCGTCGTCGAAGCGGTCGATCAGCCGGTGGGCGAAGGGATACAGCAGGCTTGTGGCGAGAAGTTGCCAGATCACCGCCAGCAGGTTCGGCGAATGGCGGAAGGCCAGCATGGTGAAGAGGTAGCCGGCGACCTGCGTCACCGCGCAGATCCCGGCGTACCAGGCCCACATCATCATCCGGCTCTGGCCGGTCATCATCGCCCGCATCGACAGGGTGACGCCATAGCCGATCAGCATCGACAGGGCCCACATGCCGGTCGGCGCGCCCCACAGCAGGTCGAGCACCAGCCCGATCATCAGGATGGCGATCGGCGATAGGATCGAGGGCCGGATCACCGCCCAGGAGAAGACGCAGATCATCGGGACCACCGGCTCCGGCAGCTGCAGGCCGAACAGCCGGAACGGCAACCCCAGCAGCAGGGTGGCGCCCAGGCAGATCAGCGCCGGCGCCCCCATCCAGCGCCAGGGATCGAGCGGCCGGGCGGCCTGGAAGCTCACGGCGCGCCCCCCGGAACGGCCGCCGGCCTGGCGGCGGGCTTCGGCGGCGGCGAGGTCGCCGGTTTGGCGGCCGGCGGCGGCGCGGGCCTGGCCCGGTCCGGAACAGCCGCCCTGGGGGCCGCCTGGCCGGACGGCGGGATCACGGCCTTGCCCGCGGGGGCGGCCGCGGCCGGCGGTACGGCGATGGTGCGCGGCGCCCGGGCCTGGGGGTCCTCGGTGTTGACGCTGGGCAGCACGCCGCTGGTCATGTTCGACACGCCCTCCAGCTGGGAGAAGTCCTGGAACTGGATGATCCTCACCCAGTCGAGCGGGCTGGTGTCACTGTCCAGCGCCACGCGCCAGCGCCCATCCAGGCCCTTGACCGCCCGGCCCACCGGCAGGCCGCGAGGGTAGATGCCGCCATCCCCGCTGGTCAGCACCTTGTCGCCCGGGCGCACCGGGTCGGCGCCGCGCAGGTTCTCGAGCCGGGGGTTGTCGCCCCCGTCGCCGGTCAGGATGGCGCGAGCGTTGGTGCGGGCGATCATCACCGGGGTGCGCGAGGAGACGTCCTTGAGCAGCA
Source organism: Caulobacter sp. (assembly GCA_035627755.1). Taxonomy (GTDB): domain Bacteria; phylum Pseudomonadota; class Alphaproteobacteria; order Caulobacterales; family Caulobacteraceae; genus Caulobacter. The sequence continues at coordinate 6,255 of DASPLD010000003.1, forward strand.
GGATGCGGCTGGCGTTCGGCGACACCGCCACCACCCGGCCGATCACGCCGCGCTCGCTGATCACCGGATAGCCGATCGCCACCCCCCTGGAGGCGCCGGCGTTGGCCAGCTGCGCCCGGCGGTAGGGGCCGCGTCCGTCGAACACCACCCGGGCGGTGACCATCGGCATGGCCGGCTCGGTCGCCACCTTCAGCATGGTGCGCAGCCGCGCATTCTCTAGCGCCAGGGCGACCGCCCGGTCCTCGACCCGCCGGGCTTCCTGCAGTTGCACCTTGAGGCGGCGGTTCTCGCCGGCCGCGTCCCAGTAGCTGCCGATCCAGTCGAACATCCCACTGAGCCACCGGCCCGGCGTGGAGATGACGTCGCCAACCGGGGCGACCACGGTGTCGACCGCCTGCTGGGTCGCCTGATGGGCGCCGCTCTCCACCGTTCCCCGGCGGTCTGACAGGACTAGCCCGATCGCGATGACCATGCAGACGAGCAGGGCCACCCCCGCCGTCCAGGCCAGGGGCACCTTCAGCTCGCCGAACGAGTCCTGGCGAAAAGCCACCCGAGTGCTCCGACTGGGGCTCTATGCGCCCCGATTCGAGATTCTAGACGAGCGTGCTCTCCAGAACGCCCTTCATCCACTTCGGGTGTTCAAGAACCTTGCCACAGCCGAGCGCCACGCAGCTCAGCGGATCGTCGGCCACCGTCACCGGCAGGCCGGTGTGGTCGCGGATCTCGGCGTCCAGGCCGCGCAGCAATGCGCCGCCGCCGGTCAGCATGATGCCCTTGTCGGCGATGTCGCTCGCCAGCTCGGGCGGGGTGGCCTCCAGGGCGACCTTCACGGCCTCGACGATCTGGTTGACCGGTTCGGCCAGGGCGTCCGCCGCCTGCTTCTCGCTGATACGGACCTCTCGCGGCACCCCCTGCATCAGGTCGCGGCCCTTGACGTCGATCGACAGGCCCTCGCCGTCGGCCGGCGAACGCGCGGTGCCGATTTCCTTCTTGATCCGCTCGGCGGTGGTCTCGCCGATCAGCAGGTTATGGTGGCGGCGCATGTAACTGATGATGGCTTCGTCCATCTTGTCGCCGCCGACCCGCACGCTGCGCGAATAGACGATGCCCGACAGGGACAGGACCGCGACCTCGGTGGTGCCGCCGCCGATGTCGACCACCATCGAGCCGGTCGGCTCATGGATCGGCAGGCCGGCGCCGATGGCGGCCGCCATCGGCTCGTCGATCAGCCCGACCCGGCGGGCCGAGGCGTTCAG
>DASPLD010000004.1:0-8857 GCA_035627755.1 Caulobacter sp.
CAGCGGGACGGCGGCACACATCTCGCCGGCTTCAGGGCGGCGCTGACGCGTCAGATCAACACCTATGCGGCGGATTCCGGCATCGCCAAGCGCGAGAAGGCAACGATCACCGGCGACGATGCGCGCGAGGGGCTGACCTGCGTCCTGTCGGTCAAGGTGCCGGACCCGAAGTTTTCCTCCCAGACCAAGGACAAGCTGGTTTCGTCAGAGGTGCGACCGGCCGTCGAGGGCCTGTGCCAGGACGGTCTTTCGACCTGGTTCGAGGAGCACCCGGCCGAAGCCAGGCTGATCGTCCAGAAGATCGCCGAGGCGGCGTCGGCCCGTGAGGCGGCGCGCAAGGCCCGCGAGCTGACCCGGCGCAAGTCGGCCCTGGATATCTCGTCCCTCCCCGGCAAGCTGGCCGACTGTCAGGAGAAGGATCCGGCCCTGTCGGAAATCTTCCTGGTCGAGGGCGACAGCGCCGGCGGCAGCGCCAAACAGGCGCGCGAGCGCAAGAACCAGGCGATCCTGCCCCTGCGCGGCAAGATCCTCAATGTGGAGCGCGCGCGGTTCGACCGCATGCTCGCGTCCGACCAGGTCGGCACCTTGATCACGGCGCTCGGCGCCGGGATCGGCCGCGACGACTTCGACATCGAGAAGATCCGCTACCACAAGATCGTGCTGATGACCGACGCCGACGTGGACGGCGCCCACATCCGCACCCTGCTGCTGACCTTCTTCTACCGGCAGATGCCGCAGGTGATCGAGCGCGGCTACCTCTACATCGCCCAGCCGCCGCTCTACAAAGCCTCCAAGGGGCGCTCCTCGCGCTACCTGAAGGACGACGCCGAGATGGAGGTCTTCCTGATCGACGAAGGCGTCGACGGGGCCGAGCTCGACCTGTCGAACGGCGAGCGGATGGTGGGGGCCGACCTGCTGGCCCTGGTCCAGACCGCCCGCCAGGCGAAGGCCAACGTCGAACGATTGAGCGCCCGGGCTCCGGCCTTCGCGATCGAGCAGACCGCCCTGGCCGGCCTGTTCGGCGAGACCCCGGACGCGGCCAAGGCGGCCGCGCGGCTCGACCTCTACGCCGAGGAAGGCGATGGGCCCTGGACCGGCGAGCCGGCGGTCGGCGGCGGCTTCAGCTTCACCCGGGTGAAGCGCGGCGTGTCGGAGAAGATCGTGCTCGACGACCAGACGCTGCACGCCGCGGACGCCCGCCGCCTGGCCGAACGGGCCCTGGCCCTGGCCGAGACCTTCGCCGCCCCGGCCACCTTCCGCCGCCGGGATCGCACGACCACGGTGCGCGGCCCGATCGACCTGATGAACGCGGTGATGGACGCCGGCCGCCGCGGCCTCACCATCCAGCGCTACAAGGGCCTGGGCGAGATGAACCCCGACCAGCTGTGGGAGACCACCCTGGACTCCGAGGCCCGCACCCTGCTGCAGGTCAAGATCAACCACGCCGACGACGCGGACGACATGTTCAGCCGGCTGATGGGGGATCTCGTCGAGCCGCGGCGGGAGTTCATCCAGGCCAACGCCCTGGACGCCGAGGTGGACGTCTAGCGTCCTGAACACGGCTTGAAGAAGGTAAACACTCCCCCCGCTCTGCGGGGGGAGGACCGCTCTGGAGCGCGAGCGACAAAGCAGGAGGGGGGCAGGCCCGTATCAGGAGGAACCTCCCTGCCGCCGGTGGGGCCCGCCTCCCGGTTTCTCGCTCAAGGCTTGCCCGCCACTGGTCCTGGCCGCCCCCCGACCACCGCCAGCACCGCCTCCCCATACCGCTCGAGCTTGCCCTCGCCCACCCCGCTGACCGCGCCGAGCGCGGGCAGGGTGTCCGGGCGGCGGCCTGCGATCTCCGCCAGGGTCGCGTCGTGGAAGATCACGTACGGCGGCACATGCTGGCGCTGGGCCTCCTCCTTGCGCCAGGCGCGGAGGGCCTCGAACAGCGGCTGGTCGCCGGTCGACAGGGTGGCCAGCACGTCCTTGCGGCCCTTGCCTGCCCGGGTCTTCCCGGCCGCCGCGGCGCGGGTCGAATCCTTGCGGATCTGCACCGTCCGCTCGGACTTCCAGACCGCCCGCACCCCCTCGACGTCGCCGAGGCCGATCAGGGGGCGACCGTCGTTGGGATCCTCCTTCAGCAGGCCCTCGAACAGAAGCTGGTCGATCAGGTCACGCCAGGCGTGCTGGCTGAGCTCGGCGCCGATGCCCCAGGTCGACAGCCCGGCCTCGAAATCGGAGACGTCCTTGGTCTTGCCCAGCAGGTGGTCGACCAGCCGTCCGCGTCCGAACCGCCCGCCCAGCCGATGGGTCGCCGCCAGCGCCTTCGACGCCGCCTGGGTGACATCGATGCTTTCCGGCGGCGCCAGGCAGAGGTCGCACTGGCCACAGCGCTCGACCCGTTCCTCGCCGAAGTAGCGGCGCACCGCCGCAGCCCGGCAGGCCGTGCCTTCCATCATGCCGTAGAACTGGCGGATCTTGCGGGCCTGGACCTGCTTGACCTCCGGGGCCATGTCGCGGCTTTCCAGCCGGCGGAAGGCCCAGGCCATGTCGGCGCTGGAATAGAGGGTGATGCCGTCGGCCGGCTGGCCGTCACGCCCGGCCCGGCCGATCTCCTGCCAGTAGGCCTCGATGCTGGCCGGCGGGTCGGCGTGGATCACGAAGCGGACGTCCGGCTTGTCGACCCCCATGCCGAAGGCGATGGTCGCCACCATCACCGCCGCGTCGGCCTCCAGGAACTGTTCCAGCCGCCGGGATCGAAGTTCCTTCTCCAACCCCGCGTGATAGGCCAGGGCGGGGGCCCCCGCGTCGCGCAGCTTGCCGGCCAGCTCGTCGGCCCCGTCGCGGCTGCCGACATAGACCACCCCCGACTTGCCCGGCCGCTGGGCGACCAGTTCCAGCACCCGCTTGTGGCCCGAACCGACCTTGCGCTCGGCGCTGAGGGCCAGTTCCGGGCGGGCGAAGCTGTCGACGAACTCGGCGGCGTCCTGCAGCCGCAGTTCGGAGCGGATGTCCTCGCGGGTGCGGGCGTCGGCGGTGGCGGTCACCGCCATGCGCGGCACGCCCGGGAAGCGTTCGGCGAGGCGCCCCAGCATCCGGTAGTCGGGCCGGAAGTCGTGTCCCCACTGGCTGACGCAGTGGGCCTCGTCGATGGCGATCACCGACAGCGGCAGCCGCGCCAGCCGGTCGAGCATGCCGTTCGAGGAGAGGCCTTCCGGTGAAATGTAGAGAAGGTCGAGTTCGCCCCGGTCGATCGCCTCCCAGATCTCCTGGCGCTCGAACACGGGGATGTTGGAATCGAGCCTGGCGGCCGCCACGCCGGACTGCCTCAGCGAGGCGACCTGATCGCTCATCAGGGCGATCAGCGGCGAGATCACCAGGCCCAGGCCCGGCCGGACCAGGGCCGGGATCTGGTAGCAGACGCTCTTGCCCCCGCCGGTCGGCAGCACCGCCACGACGTTGCGCCCGGCCAGCGCCTCCTCGATGACCTGCGCCTGCAGGCCCCGGAACTCGGCATGTCCGAACACCCGGCGGAGGGCCTCGCGGGCCTGGTCGAGGGGGAGAAGGGAATCGCTCACGGGCCGCTTATGCCATGCGGACGCGGCGGCGGGGACGGAAAGGGCGAGGCGCGACGACATGGCGGAGGCCGACAGTTCACATGACAATGTTCCGTTTTTGTTCGATACGCAAGACGCCGGCTCGGGCGTATGGTGGGGCATGGCCGCCGCCCTCTACATGGATGCCGTGATCACGCCCAACCGCTCGCTGGGACAGGCCGGGTTCAAGGTGGTGCTCGGCATCCTGGCGGTCTCGGCCAGCCTGCTCAGCGTGGTCTTCTTCGCCATCGGGGCCTGGCCGGCGCCGCTGTTCCTGGGGCTGGACCTGGTGCTGGTCTACCTGGCCTTCAAGGCCAGCTTCCGGGCCCTGGAACGGCGCGAGCGCCTGCGGGTCAGCGCCGAGCAGGTGGAGGTGATCGAGGAGCGCGAGGGGGTCAGCCGCACCGTCTGGACCTCGCCCACCGCCTTCACCAGCGTCGATCTGGAGGGGCTCGGCGAACATGACATGCGGGTCCGCCTGCGGCTCTCGGGCCGGCGCAGGAGCGTCGGCAGGGCGCTCAGCCCGCCTGAGCGCGAGGCGCTGGGCCAAGCCTTGCGAGACGCCATCCGGCGGGCGAGGGCGGAGCGGTACTAGAGCGCGTTCCGATCCGTGGAACCGGCAGTCCTCTACAGGATGAACCGGCTCAGATCGGCGTCCGCCGCCAGGGCGCCGACCTTGTCCTTCACATAGGCCGCATCGACGGTGAAGGCGGCCTGGGAGGTGTCGCCGGCGCTGAAGCTGATCTCCTCGACCACCTTTTCCAGCACCGTCTGCAGCCGCCGGGCGCCGATGTTCTCGACACTGCCGTTCACCGCCACGGCGGCGTCGGCCAGGGCGTCGATGGCGTCTTCGGTGAAGGTCGGGGTCACGCCTTCCGTGGCGATCAGCGCCTGCTGCTGGACGATCAGGTTGGCCTCCGGCTCGGTGAGGATGCGGCGCATGTCGTCGCGGGTCAGGGCCTTCAGCTCCACCCGGATCGGCAGGCGGCCCTGAAGTTCCGGCAGCAGGTCCGAGGGCTTGGCCACGTGGAAGGCGCCCGAGGCGATGAACAGGATGTGGTCGGTCTTCACCGGCCCGTACTTGGTCGAGACCGTGGTCCCCTCGATCAGCGGCAGCAGGTCACGCTGCACCCCTTCGCGGGAGACGTCGGCGCCGGCCCGGTCCTGGCGGCTGGCCACCTTGTCGATCTCGTCGAGGAAGACGATGCCATGGTTCTCCGCCAGTTCCAGGGCCTCCTGGGTCAGGGCCTCCTGGTCGAGCAGCTTGTCGCTCTCCTCCGCCAGCAGCGGAGCGTAGGCGCCGGCGACGGTGGTCTTGTGGGTGCGGGTGCGGGCCCCGAAGGCCTTGCCCATCATGTCGCCAAGGTTGAGCATCCCCACCGAGCCGCCCGGCATGCCGGGGATGTCCAGGCCCTGGAAGGGGCTGCTGGTGTCGGCCAGCTGCAGCTCGACCTCCTTGTCGTTCAGTTCGCCGGCCCGCAGCTTCCTGCGGAAGCTCTCGCGGGCGGCGGTGCTGCCGGGGCCGGTCAGGGCGTCGAGGATGCGCTCCTCGGCGGCGGCCTCCGCCCGGGCCTTCACCGCGGCGCGGCGCTTGTCGCGGACCATGCCGATGGCGCTTTCCACCAGGTCGCGGACGATCTGGTCGACGTCGCGGCCGACATAGCCGACCTCGGTGAACTTGGTGGCCTCGACCTTCAGGAAGGGCGCCTGCGCCAGCCGAGCGAGCCGCCGGGCGATCTCGGTCTTGCCCACGCCCGTGGGGCCGATCATCAGGATGTTCTTGGGGGTGATCTCATCGCGCAGCGCCTCGGGCGCGCGCCGGCGGCGCCAGCGGTTGCGCAGGGCGATGGCCACGGCCCGCTTGGCCTCGGCGTGGCCGACCACGAAGCGGTCCAGTTCGGAAACGATCTCGCGGGGAGAGAATTCAGTCACTTAGGCGGGGTCTCCGATGGTGCGTCCTTCGACACGCCCGCTGGCGCGGGCTACTCAGGATGACGATCTGGCGTGGGCTTCGCAAACGGTCGTCATGCTGAGGAGCGATCCGCCAGGATCGCGTGTCGAAGCACGCACATAGGGTGGATCCGGCGGAACTTCACCCCTTGCGCGGCGGAGCCGGCAGGATCTGGTCGAACACCAGCTTCCAGCCCTCGGCCCGGAACTGCCAGACCCGGACATAGTGACCATGCATCGCGCGGCCGCCCATCGCCCAGTCGGCCTCGCCGTAGGTCCAGGCCAGGTCTCCGGCCCGGGAGGCGCCGCCGCCGAGCGGCTTGAAGGCGATGAACTTGCCGCGCGTCGCCAGCTCCGCCCGGAAGGTCGAGCAGCCCTGGGCCGGCGGCGCGGGCGAGCCCTGGACCCGGGCCTCGCAGACCAGGGCGGCCAGGTAGGCCGATGTGGCGTCGGTCGCGGCGGCCTCGTTGAGCGCCGCCTCGGCGGCCTGGGCGCTGGCCCAGGCGGTCGCCTCGTCGCCGGCCGAGTGCTTGGAGACGGGGAGGAATCCCGGCGTCGACCCCGGGCCGGGCGCGTCCTTGGCGCTGCTGCCGGGACCGCCGTCGTACAGCCATTTCCAGCTGCCGTCGGCCTGCTTCTTCCAGACGGTGAAATAGTGGCCGCGCCGTGTGCCGCCGACCGCGTACGGGCCGGTCGTGAAGCCGAGGTCGCCGCTCGCGGAGATGCCCGCCCAGATCGGCCACCACTCCAGCTTCGGGCCGGGCGCGTCCGGCTGTCTGCTGATCGCCTCGCGGGCGTTCATCGGCTCGGGCTGGAAGACCACGGCGTCGTCGGCCATGTGCTTGAGGAAGCTCTGCTTGACGCCGAGCGCCAGGCCGTCGGCGGCGAACGCCCGCTCGGCGGCGACCACCGGCGCCGGGGTGACCGGGGGCGGCGCCTTGGGCTTCTTCGGCGCGGCCGCGGCCGGCGCGACGATCAGCAGGGCGAGGCTCAGCGTCAGGAGAGGTCGGATCATCGGGACAGTCCAGGGGGCGAGCGCGGCGAGACTAAGGCGGCGCCTGACGAAAGCTCAAGCCTTGCGCGCCATCAGCAGGCAGAGCCCCCAGTCGGTCTCGACCGGCCCGCCGTAGGCTTCGAAGCCGGCCTTCTGGTAGGCGCGGATGGCGCGGGCGTTGCCAGGGTGTGGATCGGTGGTCACGACCGGCGCCCCCGCGGCGATCAGGCCATCGCAGAACTGGCGGATGAAGGCCGGTCCGTGGCCCTGGTACAGCAGGTCGGCCTCGCCGATGTACTGGTCGACGCCGCGCGTCCCCGGCGGCTGGTCTGCGAAGTGGTGGCCCGGCCAGGCGTGGGGGTCGTAGGCCTGGATATATCCGATCGGCCGGCCGTCCAGCCGGACGATATGCGGCCAGGTATGGGGGTCGTCCAGGGCCTCCCGCGCCTCCTCCGGGCCGCCCTCGTCATCCCACCACTGGCGCACGTGCGGCGTCCGCAGCCAGCGGGTCAGCAGGGGCAGGTCATCGGGGGTGACGGGGGTGAAACCGTAGGCCATGGGGGCCTCAGACCGTCTCCACGGTCAGCGAGCCGTTGGTGTAGACGCAGATGTCCGCCGCGATGGCCATGGCCTTGCGGGCGATCGCCTCGGCGTCCAGGTCGCTGTCGATCAGGGCGCGGGCGGCGGCCAGGGCGTAGGCGCCGCCCGACCCGATGGCGGCTACCCCGAGGTCCGGCTCCAGCACGTCGCCGACCCCGGTGACGGTGTAGATGGCGGACCTGTCGGCGACGATCAGCATGGCCTCCAGCCGGCGCAGGTAGCGGTCGGTGCGCCAGTCCTTGGCGAGATCGACACAGGCCCGGGCCAGCTGGTCGGGATACTGCTCGAGCTTGGCTTCCAGCCGCTCCAGCAGGGTGAAGGCGTCGGCCGTCGCGCCCGCGAAGCCGGCGATCACCTTGCCCCCGGCCAGGGCGCGCACCTTGCGCGCCGAGCCCTTGACCACGGTGGCGCCCATCGACACCTGTCCGTCGCCGGCGATCACGGTCTTGCCGTCCTTGCGCACCGCGAGGATGGTGGTGCCGTGCCAGTCGGGGAAATTGCTCATCGTCGCGATGTGGCGGCGCGGGGCAGGGAGGTCAAGGCAGCGATGGCGTTCAGCGCGCAGGAGGTCGACCGCTACGCCCGCCAGCTGGTGCTTCGCGAGATCGGCGGGCCGGGCCAGCAGCGCCTGCGGGCGGCGCGGGTGCTGATCGTCGGAGCGGGCGGCCTGGGCGCGCCGGCGGCCCTCTACCTGGCGGCGGCCGGGGTCGGGCGGATCACGCTGAGCGACGAAGACACGGTCAGCCTGTCGAACCTGCAGCGCCAGGTGCTCTACGCCGGCGCCGACGTCGGCCGGGCCAAGACCGCGGCGGCGGCCGAACGGCTGAAGGGGCTGAACCCGCATGTGGCGGTGGAGGCCGCGCCGGCGATCACGGTCGCTAACGCCGCCGGTCTGGTCGCGGGCCACGACCTGGTGCTCGACGGGACCGACAGTTTCGAGACCCGGCTGGTCGTCAGCGACGCCTGCCTGGCGGCGGGGATTCCGCTGGTCAGCGGCGCGATCGGCCGCTGGACCGGGCAGGTCGGGGTGTTCGCCGGCAGGCCCTGCTACCGCTGCCTGGTGCCGGAGGTCCCGCCAGATGCGGAGACCTGCGCGGCGGTCGGGGTGGTGGGGGCGCTGGCCGGGGTCATCGGCTCGATGATGGCCCTGGAGGCGGTGAAGCTGATCGTCGGGGCCGGCCAACCGCTGACCGGGCGCCTGCTGATCTACGACGGTCTGGCGGGCGAGACCCGCACCGTCAAGGTCGGGCCCGACCCGGCCTGTCCCGCCTGCGGCTGAAGTCTCCGCAAGCTTTCTTGGGGCCAAGCGCCTATGTGTAGAGGGCCGGCGGGAGAAGGCGCGCCCCGCGACGATCCGCCGGCGCGAAAGGACCGCCCGTGTCCAGAACCCAGCCGCCCCGCCCCCGCCAGATCCTGACCGACCCCCGATCCACCGGCGGACCGTCCCCCCGGCCGACCGGCGGCTCGGGCCTGCGCGACCCGCGGTCGACGCGATGAGCGGCTTCGGGAGTTTCTTCAAGGCGCTCGGCGCCAATCCGGTTCTCGACGCCGAGGTGCGGGCCGAGGCCTGGGCCCTGGGCGGACGCCATGCCGGCGAGGTGCTGGCCGGCGCGCAGTCGGAGCTGGCGGCCGGCGGGCTGACGCCGAAGCGGGCCATGTTGCTGCGCGCGGTGATCCGCAGCCGGGTCGCTCATCCATGACCGAGGACGAGGCCCAGAAGCTGCGCCGGGAGAAC
>DASPLD010000005.1:0-2215 GCA_035627755.1 Caulobacter sp.
AACCATCCGAGCGGCGATCCGACGCCTTCGCAGGCCGACATCGACATGACGCGGCAGGTGGTCGAGGCCGGCCGGACCCTGCGGATCGAGGTGCATGACCATCTGGTGGTCGGGCGCGAGGGCGTGGCCAGCTTCCGGTCCATGGGGTTGATGTGAGGCAAAAGGGGCTCGCCAGGAGGCTCCGAGGCATGGTGAGCTTGGGCCTTACCTTCCCCATGAGCGAGCGCCCGCAATGATGGTCTTCGTCCTCGCCTCGGCAGTCCTGCTGTTCGGCCAGGAGGCCGCCGCCGATGCGCCGGCGCCAGGCTGCGACCCCGTCATGCAGGTCTGCCCGGTGATCGATCCGGCCACCGGCCAGCCGCGCCAGTACCCGGCCGACGTGGTCCGCTTCCAGGCGGACGTCGAGGCTTGCCTGCATTTCGCCGGTGAGGAACCCTACGACGCCGCCCGGCGGCGGGAGATCGAGGCGGCCGTTCGCAAGCACTGCGACGGATCGGCCGCCCGGCTGCCAAAGCTGCGCAGGAAGTACGCCGCTGATCCGGTCAACCTGAACCGCGTCGAGCAGATCCAGGCCTTCCGGGTCGAGGCCGGCCTATGACGACTTGGCCGGGTTGATCAGGTACTTCTCGCCGGTCGCCCGGCGGCTGTAGGCCCGCAGGGTGTCGATATCGAGCGCCTCGGCCAGGGAGATCTCGGCCGTGTAGTGGCTGGCGAAGGTGGTCTTCAGCTCGGCGGCGACCCGCGCGCGCAGGCGCTGCCCCACCTCGGGGCCGGCGTTCTGGAGGAAGTAGGTCAGCAGGAAGCCGCCCAGGCCCCAGGCCAGCCCGACATTGCGCGGAACCTCGGTCGGCCGCAGGTCGAGGCCGCCGTAGATGTAGACCTGCTTGTGCGTGCTGCTGCCATAGCGGCTGTAGGTTCCCGCCGTGCGGTTCAGGGCCATTTCCATCGCCGCCAGGATGTCGCCGGCCAGCGGGCCGCCGCCGATGGCGTCGAAGCCGATGGTGGCGCCGGTCTCGGCCAGGGCGTCGACGAGGTCGGCCTTGAAGCTGGGGGTGGTGCTGTCGAGCACGTACTTGGCGCCCTGGTCCTTGAGCAGCTTCACCTGATCGGGGCTGCGCACGATGTTCACCAGGGGCACGCCGTCCGCCAGGCAGATGCGGTTGAGCATCTGGCCGAGGTTGGAGGCGGCGGCGGTATGGACCAGGGCCTTGTGGCCCTCCTTGCGCATGGTCTCGGGCATCGCCAGGGCCGTCAGCGGATTGACGAAGCAGGAGGCGCCGTCGGCGGCGGTCGCGTCGTCCGGCAGCACCAGGCAGCCCGCAGCCTGGGCGATGCGGTGGGTGGCGTACATGGCGCCGCCCAGCACGGCGACGGTCTTGCCGAGCAGGGCCTCGGCCCCCTCGCCAGCCTTGATGACCGTCCCGGCCCCCTCGTTGCCGACCGGCATCGACTCGTCGAGGCGCGCCGTCACCATCGGCAGGCGCGCGGCCGGCACCTCGGCGGTCAGGGTCGGCCGGCCCGGCGAGCCGCCGGCGACCAGGGTGTCCAGATCGGCCGGCCCGGTCAGCAGTCCGAGGTCCGACGGGTTGATCGGCGAGGCTTCGACGCGGATGAGCACCTGCCCCGCGGCGGGCTCGGGAACCGCAACCTCTTCCAGCGACAGTTCGAGCTTGCCGCCCGCGGTGATCTTAGAGCGCAGTTCCAGGCCTGTGGTCATGGTCGTCTCTCCCTTTGATCCCGGCTTCAGGCTTCGGCCAGCCAGGCGAGGTATTCCGGCGTCTGCAACAGAACCCTGCAGTAGGCCTCGGCGCGGCCGTCGTCTCCGTAGTTTTTCAGGGCCACCCCATAGCTTTCGAATCGGGTCGCCACGGGGGTGTAGAAGGCGTCGGCGATGCTCCAGGCCCCCAGCAGGAACGGCCCGCCCGAGCGGTCCAGCAGGCTCAGCCAGAGCTCGACGATCCGGCGGACGTCCTTGACGGCGTCCTCGGACAGCGCCTGCTGGGTGCGCAGGCCGAGGTCCATCGGGCATTCACGGCGCAGGGCGCCGAACCCGCTGTGCATCTCCGCCGCCGCCGAACGCGCCAGGGCGCGGTCCAGGGGATCGGCGGGCCAAAGCGCGGCATCGGGGAACCGCTCGGCGACATACTCGCAGATGGCCAGGGAATCGACGATCACCACGCCCTCGTCCTTCAGGGCCGGCACCAGGCCGGAGGGC
>DASPLD010000006.1:0-15309 GCA_035627755.1 Caulobacter sp.
AAGGAAGAGACCAGTCAGGCGGCATAGCCTGGTTGCGCCAGGCCTTCCGTCCCACAGAGGCAGGGCAATCGCACCTGAACCACCGTCATCCCGGATAGCCCGCTTCGCGGCTTCCGGGACGACGGACAATGGGGCGTCGGAATCACATGCGATGGCCTCTCCCAACGGAGAGGAATCGCGACCGTAGTCAGGCGTCGACCAGGTTCCGCTCGCGCGCCGCGGCCTGCATGGCCTTCTGCAGCTTCTCGAAGGCCCGCACCTCGATCTGGCGCACCCGCTCCCGGCTGACGCCATACTGGGCGGCCAGTTCCTCCAGCGTGGTCGGATCGTCCTTCAGGCGGCGCTCGGTCATGATGTGACGCTCGCGGTCGCTGAGCTCGGCCATGGCCTCCTGCAGAAGGCCCATGCGCAGGGACTTCTCCTCGTCCTGCGCCAGCTGGGTCTCCTGGCTGACCTGGGTGTCGTCCGACAGCCAGTCCTGCCACTCGGCGTCGCCGTCCACCCGCATCGGGGCGTTCAGCGAGGCGTCCGGGCCCGACAGGCGCCGGTTCATCGAGATGACCTCGTCCTCATGCACGCCCAGCTTGGTGGCGATGGTCGTCACATGCTCGGGCAGCAGGTCGCCTTCCTCGAAGGCGCTGATCTGGCTCTTGGCCTTTCGCAGGTTGAAGAACAGCTTCTTCTGCGCCGCCGTGGTTCCCATCTTCACGAGTGACCAGCTGCGCAGGATGTATTCCTGGATGGAGGCGCGGATCCACCACATGGCGTAGGTGGCCAGGCGGAAGCCCTTGTCGGGTTCGAACTTCTTGACGGCCTGCATCAGGCCGACGTTGCCCTCGGAGATCACCTCCCCGATCGGCAGGCCGTAGCCGCGGTAGCCCATGGCGATCTTGGCGACCAGGCGCAGGTGGCTGGTCACCATCCGGTGGGCGGCCTCCGGGTCCTGGTGTTCCTTCCAGCGCTTGGCCAGCATGAACTCCTCATCCCGCGCCAGCATCGGGAACTTGCGGATTTCGCTGAGATAGCGCGACAGGCCGCCGTCGGGCGACATGACAGAGAGCGAGGTGGCGTTGGCAGCCATGATGTCTTTCATCCCCTAGTCGGCGGGCGTCTTCGGGCTCACCCATTGTCGGCGTGAACCGCCCGCCCCCGTTCAAGAGTCCAGATAGGAACCAGTTGCAGCCTTTTGAAGGCCATGACGCATTTGTAATCCCTGACTCCTGCGCTCAGGTATCGAAAAGGCCTGAGTGGGTTGTCAGAAAAGATGGAGGGGCGCCTACAGGCCTACCAGTCCCGCCTCCAGCGCCGCCAGGTCGCCCGGCAGCGGGGTCTCGAACCGCAGCGTCTCCCCTGTCACCGGGTGCGCGAAGCCCAGCACCGCCGCGTGCAGCGCCTGGCGCCTCAAGCCGGCCGCCTCGATAACTGCCCGCACCGGCGCCGCCGGCGCCCCGGACCCGTAGACCGCGTCGCCAAGGCATGGCGCCCCCTTGCTGGCCAGATGGACGCGGATCTGATGCGTGCGGCCGGTCTCGAGTCGGCAGCGGACCCGAGCCGCGAGCGGCCGGTCGCCGCCGAACAGGTGCTCGACCTCATAGTGGGTCACCGCCTCGCGTCCGCCGGCCTTGAGGACCGCCATCTTCTTGCGATCGTGCGAACTGCGGCCGATCCGGGTCTCTATCGTCCCGCGCGCCGGCTTCGGCGCTCCACGGGTGAAGGCGATGTAGGCCCGGTCGATGTCGTGCGCCGCGAACAGGGCCGACAGGCCGGCGTGAGCGGCGTCGGTCTTGGCCGCCACCATCACCCCGCTGGTGTCCTTGTCCAGCCGGTGGACGATCCCCGGCCGCGCCACCCCGCCGATCCCGGACAGGCTGTCGCCACAGTGGTGCAGCAGGGCGTTGACCAGGGTGCCGCTGGGGGTGCCCGGCCCTGGGTGGGCGGCCATGCCGGCCGGCTTGTCGACCACGATCAGGTGGGCGTCCTCGAACAGCACGGCGAGCGGGATGGCCTCGGGCCGGGGCTCGGCGGCCACCGGCGGCGGGACCAGGATCTGGTAGAGGCCCGGCGCCGCCTTGGCCGAGGCGTCGGTCACCGCACGGCCGCCGCGGCTGACCAGCCCGGCCGCCATCAGCGCCTGGATGCGGCCCCGCGACAGCTCCGGCGCGCGGTCGGCCAGCGCCTTGTCCAGCCGCCCGGCCCCGGCCTCGACTTCGACGACCCGGACGCCCAGGTCCTCGGACAGCAGTTCCTCGTCCTCGTCCGCCATGCCCTCACGTCCAGCCCGTGGCCGGACTGCCCCGGGACAGGCTGCGTGGCAAGGGCAGGCGTAGCAGCAGGTCGCCGATCCCGGCGGCCACGGCGGCCGGCCCGCTGTCCGGGAACAGGTGCGCCCGCACCGCCTCGGTCACCTCGGTGGTCGTCGCATAGCGCTGGCGCAGCGCCTCGTAGCGCGCCTCGTCGGCCTCCGCCTCGCCGCTGAGGTCGGCGACCCGTTCCAACAGGCAGGGTTCGGCGGTCGGGGTGTCGGTGGTGTCCTTGGCGTTGGTCAGCACCAGGCCGTCGAGCACCTCGACCCTGGGCATCCGGTTGCCGTTGAGGATGCAGAACTGCACCGAATCGTCCGCGTCGTCGCTCATCATCCCGTAGAGCTGGCCCAGGATCGGCATCAGCCAGCCCTCGCACCGCCAGCCCGCCCCGCCCCAGACGACGCGCAGGTCCGGACCCACCCGCTGGATCAGGATATGCTCGCGCAGGATCACCCCCGGCTGGGTGCAGGCCGCCCGAAGCCCCTGCCAGATGCCCTCATAGGCCGCCCCGTGCCGGGCGATCTCGCGCCGCGCTCCCAGCATCGAGCGGAAGACCGGCATGGCGTCCTCCGCGGGCGGCGGCGCGGGCGCAGCGGCGGCCGGCTTGGCGGCCCCCAGCCGGGCGGCCAGCGCCTCGAGGTCGCTGTCCCAGTCGAGCAAGGTGAAGCCCGGAACCCGCTGGGCGACCAGCAGGGTCAGCTGTGAGAGGTTGTGCGACGAGGGGACCACCGTGCCCGACAGCCAACGGCTGACCATCGACTTGTTGACCGCCAGTTCCGCCGCCAGCCGGCCGCGGCTGAGGGTCAGCACCTTCATCACCAGGTCGATCTTGGCGGCCAGGGCGGTCATCGGACTCACGATGGTTGGCATGCGCGGCCCAAGCATCCCCTTTCGAGCAACCAAAAGCAACCAAACGGCGACCGGTGTCTCCCGACGCAACTCCCTTGCTCGGCGGTCCGCCGGCATAACCCCGTCATCGCAACACACACCGCGCCGCCGGCCGGTGACAGAACAAAGGAACGCTCGACATGAAGACCCAGATCGCCTGCATCGCCCTCATCGCCGCCGCCAGCCTGGCCGCCGCCCCCGCCTTCGCCGGAAGCAAGATCAACGGTGTTTCGGAGAACGGGATCGCGCTGAATGGCCTGTCTTTCAACGGCCGGAACCTGAACGGCGTGTCGCTCAACGGTCGGAACCTGAACGGGGTGTCCCTGAACGGGGTGTCGCTCAACGGCCGGAACCTGAACGGGGTGTCCCTCAACGGCCGGAACCTGAATGGCCTCACCATGAACGGCGTGGGGCTCAACGGCCGCAACCTGCAGGGTCCGTCGGTCGCCGGCGCCAAGGCCATCGAGGCGGCCCCGGTCGTCAAGCAGGTCCGCCTGCCCGCCGGCAAGCGTCTGACCAATCGCTGACCCCCGCGAAGCGGCGGGCCGGGGCGGTTCCATGCGAACCAGCGCCCGGCTCGCGTTCCCCGTGCGGGGATGCCCCGGAAGAACGGCCAGGCGATGCTTTTGCATCGCCTGTAGCCGTCTATGGTATCCACAGACCCATGATCCGACGCCTGATCCACGCCGCCGCCCTGGCCCTCGTCGCCGTCCCGGCTCTCGCGGCCGAGCCAGTCCTGACGGTCGAGGGGTCCGATTTCGTCCTGACCACGCCCGACGGCCGACTGACCTCGGCCGACATGGCCGGCGTCGAACTCGACCTGGAGCTGGAGGGGACACCCCTCACCCTGCGCATCGCCAGCGCGACTCCGGCCGAGGGCCAGCCGCACGTCCTGCTGCTCGACCTGCAGGTCAGGGGCGCGGACGGCAAATGGGCGCCGCTGTGCGACGCCGACGCCTACGGACGGCGCCTCGGGTTCCCGGTCGCCGGCCGCTGGGCGCCCGACGGCAGCTACATCCGGGATCCGAACAGCTGGTTCCTGACCTGCACCTCCGGTTCGCAAGGCAAGTGCATCCTCTGGGGCTACGACCCCTGGCGCCAGGACAAGGCCGGCCGGCCGCTCGACCGCCACTACCAGGCCTGCCAGCAGATGGTCCGCGCCGACTACGACGGCCGCGGCGAGCCTCACACCCGCGACGGCACCACCATCGACATGCAGGACGACATCGGCCTGCAGAAATGGGACTCCGTGGGCGATCCCGAGTTCGGCTTCGAGGCCGGCTGGGGTCCCGATGGCGCGGTCTGCGTCGCCCGCACCCGCTGGCCCGACCTCCTGAAGGCCGAGGATCTGTGGAAGGCCAATCCGCGCCTGGCCGGCGACTGCACGCCCGAGACCGCGCGCGCCAAGGGCGCCCTCCTCTTCACCCGGGTGAAGATCAAGTAGTCGCCGCGCGGCGCAGCCACTCCAGCTTGATCGCCGAGGTTTGGGCCAGGGGCCCGACGTCGCGCAGCAGATGCGCTTTCAGTTCAGGGCTGATCAGGCTCTCGTCGGCCGAGGCGTCCTGCGCCTGAAGCTCCCGGCAACGGGCGTTGTCAGCTTCCACATCGCCGCTGAGTTCGCCGATCCGCTCGACGATCACCGGCACCGCCGTCGGGGTCCGGGCCACGTCCAACGCGGGCGCGAGCAGAATGCCGTCGAACATCTCTCCGCGCGGCAGGCCGACCGCGCTCAGCATCGCATAGACCTGGGTGTCGCGGGCAAGGTCGCTGAGCACCACGAAGACCTGGCCCTGCAGCGGCAGCATCCAGCCCTCGAACCGCGCGCCCGAGCTGCCCAGCCAGAATTCCAGCAGGCCGTTGGCGTTGCGCCGCACCAGGCCGTGGTCGTGGACCAGCCGGCCCGGCACGATCAAGGAGGCCCGAACCGTGCGCCAGAAGCCCTCGAACACGCTCTGGCGGCGCTGGGCCACCGCCCGGGCCTCGTCGAGGCCGGGGATCGGCAGCCCGACGAGGTCGGCCGCCAGGGGTTGGGCGATCGACGCCGTCGCCATCCCGCCCATGAAGGCCAGAAGGGCCTCCGTGGTCGCGTCCCAGTGCAGCATGGAAAAGCCCGGCCGCCGCTGGGCCACCAGCTCGGTCAGGCGGGCGAGATTGTGCTCGGAGGGGCTGACCACGCCGGTCGCCCAGCGGGCCACCACCGACTTGTCGACGCCAAGTTCCGACGCCAGCCGCCCGCGGCTGAGCGAAAGCGTCTTCATGACGATCTCAAGCTTGGCGGAAAAGGCCGTCACGTCCCCCATGATGGGGATAGGACCATGGATGCATCGATATGCAAAGCGCCGATGCACAACGATGCACGGCTCCGCGCCTCGCCGTGCATTCCGACGAACGTCGTTCCCCCTGCTTGCACCGGAAGCGCCCCCCTATACGGCCGCCCACCCCAACCCCGCGGCCAACAAGAGCCGCAAGAGCTCGAAGGAACGATACGCCATGAAGACCCTCGCCATCGCCGCCGCCGGTTTCGCCGCCGCCTTCGCCATCGCCGGCGCCGCCCCCGCCCAGGCCCAGGAGACCCCTTCCGCCTTCAAGCGCACCAGCCACACCTGCCCGGCCTGGCGCTGCGGCTTCAACGGCCTCTCGCTGAACGGCGTCAATTTCAACGGGATCGGCTTCAACGGGATGAAGCCCAACGGCGTGAGGGTCAACGGCCAGCGCTTGAACGGCGCGGCCGCCGATGGCCAGGCCCGCGTGGTCGCCGTCCGCCTGCCGGCCGGCAAGCGCGTCTCGACCCGTTAGGACCGCCTCGCGGCGGCTCCCCCCGACCTTGATCCGTCGCCAATGGCGAAGGGCCCCAGCCGACCCCGGCCGGGGCCCTTTTGCCAGCCGCAATCCCTTTTATTTTCCCGGTTCCGCTGTTTCGTCGTGACAGCGTCACGCAGTCCTTCTACGGCCGACTTATCAATGTTCAGGTTCGAGGGGATACGAACTATGACGCCGTCAT
This sequence comes from Caulobacter sp., assembly GCA_035627755.1. Lineage (GTDB taxonomy): Bacteria > Pseudomonadota > Alphaproteobacteria > Caulobacterales > Caulobacteraceae > Caulobacter. The sequence continues at coordinate 6,193 of DASPLD010000006.1, forward strand.
ACCGCCGCCTGCTGCTCACCGCAGCGGGTCTTTCCGCCATGATCGCCGCCGGCGCCGCGCAGGCTCAGGAAGCCCCTGACAGCGCCGTTGAGGAGGTCATCGTCACCGCCCAGAAGCGCGAGCAGGCCGCTGTCGACGTGCCGATCGCGCTGACCGCCTACAGCGGCCGCCGGCTGGAGGCGCTCGGGGTGGAGGACTTCGCCGACCTGGCCCTGTTCACCCCCGGCTTCGAGGTCCAGGACCAGTCGCCGAACAACCCGGGCTTCGTGATGCGCGGCATCACCTCCGATTCCACCGACAGCTTCTCCGAGGCCCGCGTGTCGGTGTTCCAGGACGGGGTGTCGATCTCCAAGGCCCAGGGGTCCTACGTCGAGCTGTTCGACCTCGAACGGGTGGAAGTGGCCAAGGGCCCGCAGTCCACCCTCTACGGCCGCGGCGCCCTGATCGGGGCGGTCAACGTCATCCAGGCCAAGGCCGATCCGTCGGGCTTCGACGCCGCCTTCAAGGTCACCGGCGGCGACTTCCATCTCAAGCAGCTGGACGGCATGGCCAACCTGGCCTTCGGCGACGTCTTCGCCGTCCGCCTGGCCGGCCGTTGGCGCGAGCGCGAGGGCTATGTCGACAACCTGCTGGGCGGGGACGACTTCCAGTCGGTCGACAGCGCCGCCTTGCGGCTGGCCATGGCCTATGAGCCCAACGACGCCTTCCGCGCCGACCTGCTGGTCAACTGGCAGCAGGACCGCGCCGCGGGCACGGCCTTCAAGTCGCTGAACTACCGCCAGACCGACCCGGTCACCGGCGCCGTGCTCGACGGGACCGGCATCCGCGACGGCGCCGCCATCAACGCCCCGGCCGGCTTCATCGGCGGGCCGCTCGGCGTCGACCGCACGGTCCAGGGCGCCACCCTGCTGGCCCGCTGGGACCTGAACGAGGCCTTCACCCTCAACTCGATCACCGCCTACCGCGAGTTCGACAGCCAGGAGTCCTTCGACGCCGATGGCCTCAGCCTGCCCCTGCTGACCGGCCTCAACGACGCCCAGGACAGGCAGTGGAGCCAGGAATTCCGCGTCAACTTCGACGACGGCGGCCGCTTCAAGGCCTTCGCCGGGGTCAGCTGGTTCGTCAACGAGAGCGACCAGTTCATCCCCCTGCAGTTCGACGAGCGGATCGGCCTCGCCGACCTGACCGGCCAGCTCAACGCCTCGGCCGCCGGCTCCGGCCTGCCGGCCGACACCCCCGCCCCGATGGCCTTCTTCAACAACACCGCCTTCACCGGCGCCCTGCTCCGGGGCCTGGTCGCCCAGCTGTCGGAGAACCCGAACACCGCCGCCTTCGACCCGGCCATCGTCCTGACCCCGGCCCAGGCCCAGGCCATCGCCGCCAACCTGCGCGGCAATCACGTCGAGGCCGTGGAGACCACCAGCGACCTGGAAGCCCTCGACGTCTTCGTCGACGGGACCTGGGCGGTCACCGACCGGTTCGAGATCTCGGCCGGCCTGCGGTTCACCAGCGACAGCAAGGACACCGGCTTCCGCTCCTTCACCATCGGCGGGCGCAGCGTGCTCGGCGGTGCGGTCGGCGCGGCCCAGCTGGCCGGCCAGGCCAACCAGCTGATCGCCACCGGCGTCCCGGCCAACGTCGCCCAGGGCAACGCCATGCTGGCCCAGGCCAACGCCCTGCTGACCGTCCTGCAGAGCCCCTTCGTGCAGCAGGTCCCCGAGGCCCTGCTGCCCAACTTCGGCCTGACCTTCCAGCCGACCGCCAACAACGGCGACCGCACGGTCCGCACCCATGAGGACGAGAGCTTCACCTGGCGCCTGGTCGGCCGCTACGCGGTCAGCGACGACCTCAACCTCTACGCCAGCTATGCCCGCGGCCGCCGTCCCGAGATCCTGGCCACCGGCGCCCCGCTGACCCCCGGCGGCGCCCCGCGCTTCGACGCCATCGAGGCCGAGACGGTGGACAGCTACGAGGTCGGCGCCAAGGCGGCCCTGGCCGACGGCCGGGTGCGGCTCGACACCGCGATCTACTACTACGACTACCAGGACTTCCAGACCGTCATCCAGGACGGGGTGGTGTTCACCATCGCCAACGCCGGCAAGGCCAAGGCCTACGGCTTCGAGGGCCAGCTGGAGTGGCGCGCGGCCGAGGGGCTCGACCTCTACGCCACCTACGCCTACAGCCACGCCCGGTTCGACGGCGGCGCCTACGACGGCAACCGTTTCCGCCTCTCGCCCGACCACAGCCTGTCGCTCGCCGCCTCGTGGACCTTCGACGCCCTCGGCGGGACCTTCGACATCCGCCCGAGCTATTCCTGGCAGTCGGAAGTCTTCTTCGATGACAACAACGACCGGTCGGTGTTCCAGCAGCCGCCGGGCGCCTTCGTCGCCGACAACGTCCAGGACGAGCGGCAGGACAGCTATGGCCTGGCAAACCTCCGCGTCAGCTACCGCCCCATGGGCGCGAACGTCACCGTCGAGGTCTTCGCCACCAACCTGACCGACGAGGACTACATCATCGACGCCGGCAACACCGGCGACAGCCTGGGCCTGCCCACCTTCATCCCCGGCGCGCCGCGGATGGTCGGGGCGAGCCTGGGATGGCGGTTCTAGGGAATAGCCAAATTCCTCCTCCGCGCTTCGCGCGGGGGAGGATTTACACCGTCATTCTCCTGTAGCCTGATGGGCGCCAGACAAGACGGGCGGGCCCACGTCCAAGGGGGAAGCATCATGAACATCGACAGACGCCGCCTGTTGGCCGGCTTCGGCCTCGGCGCCACCGCCATCGCCGGAGGGGCGGGCGCCCACGACGGCCATGCCATGGGCAGCTTCAAGCACGGCGTCGCCAGCGGCGATCCGTTGCAGGACCGGATGATCTTCTGGACGCGGCTGACCCCGCACGACGGCCACGGCCTTGAGGACATCGAGGGCGAACTGCGCATCGGCACGGACCCGAAGATGGCCGGCAAGCCCGTCAAGGTGGTGAAGGTCGCCGCCACCGCCGACCGCGACTGGACGGTCAAGGCCGACGTCGACGGCCTCGGGCCCGGGACGGAGTATTTCTACCAGTTCCACTTCGGGAAGGTCGCCTCGCCGGTCGGCCGCGGCCGGACCCTGCCGGAGGGCAGGACCGAGGACGTCGTCCTGGCCGTGGCCAGCTGCGCCCTGTTCATCCAGGGCTATTTCAACGCCTACGGCGCCATCGCGAAGATGGACCGCGTCGACGCGGTGCTGCACCTGGGCGACTACATCTACGAATACGGCGCCGACCAGTACGGGGCCCAGTCGCCGCTCGCCAAGGACCGGCCGCTCGATCCGCCGCACGAGATCGTCACCCTCGCCGACTACCGCCGCCGCCACGCCTGCTACAAGGCCGACCCGCAGCTGCAGGCGGCCCACGCCCGCGCCCCCTGGATCGTCGTCTGGGACGACCATGAGACCGCCAACGACAGCTGGACCGGCGGGGCCGAGAACCACACGCCGAACGAGGGCGACTGGGCGGCCCGCAAGGCGGCCGCCCTGCAGGCCTACGACGAGTGGATGCCGATCCGCCCGGCCAGCCCCGGCGACCTGAGCGAGGCCATCAACCGCAGCTTCCGGTTCGGCGACCTCGCCACCCTGGTCATGACCGAGACCCGGCTGACCGCCCGCGGCCTGCCCCTCGACGTCGAGAAGGACCTGCCGGGCGCCGACGGCAAGCCGGACTTCCCCGGCTTCCACAGGAAGCTCAACGACCCTTCGCGCCAGCTGATGGGTTCCAGGCAGGAGGCGTGGCTGGCCGAGGAACTGAAGCGCTCCGTCGGGGCCGGCGAGACCTGGCAGGTGATCGGCAACCAGATCGTCATGGCCCGGGTCATGGCCCCCAACCTGCGCAGGAAGATGGGCGAGGAAGCCTGGACCGGCATGCTGGCCAAGCTGCCCGACTTCATCGCCAAGGCCGTCAGCGTCTCCTCGGCCCTGTCGGAGACCATTATCCCGGTGAACCTCGATCAGTGGGACGGCTACCCGGTGGCCCGCGAGCGGGTCTACGCGGCCTTCAAGGCGGCCAAGACCCGTCCCATCGTCCTGGCCGGCGACAGCCATTCCTTCTGGGCCAACGAACTGCACGACGACGCCGGGACCCTGGTCGCCGCCGAATTCGGCGCCACCGGCGTCACCAGCCCCGGCTTCGCCGACATGCTCCCGGGCGCGCCGCTCGGCGAGGCCCTGGTCGAGCGCAACAGCGAGGTGAAGTTCGCCGACTCCGCCTCCAAGGGCTTCGTCAAGCTCACCCTGACCAAGGAAAAGGCCGTGGCCGAGATGGTGGCCGTCTCCACCATCTATGCGCCGGAGTACGAGGTAAAAACGGTGAAGACCTTCACGGTGAAGCCTGAGGGGACCGGGGTCAGCCGGCTGAGCTGAGGCCAAGTTCCTCCACCGGCCCGAAGGGACGGGGGAGGGGGACCGCCGGCCCGACTTGAGGGCCGGTGGTGGAGGGGGCGGCGCCGGCGGCGGTCGACAGCCATGAGCGCAGCTGTCACAGCCGCACCAGCACGCTCCCAATCCCGAAAGGCCGGCGCCGCCCCCCCCACCACGCGCCTACCCGCGCGCGGTCCCCCTCCCCCGCCGCTACGCGTCGGCGGAGGATTTCAGCTTTCCGTCCTCGATCACCCGATAGAAGCAGGACCGGAAGCCGACGTGGCAGGCGCCGCCGTCGCCCTGGGGGCGGACCTTGAGCAGCACCGCGTCCTGGTCGCAGTCCAGTCGCATCTCGACGATCCGCTGCACCTGGCCGCTGGTCTCGCCCTTCTTCCACAGGGCGTTGCGCGAGCGGCTGAAGTAGTGCGCCTCGCCGGTGTCGAGGGTCAGCCGCAAAGCCTCAGGGCTCATCCAGGCCAGCATCAGCACCTCGCCGGTGTCGGCATGCTGGGCGATGGCGGCGATCAGGCCGCTGGCGTCGAAGCGCGGGGCGATGACCTCGCCGCGCTCGAGGCTCTCGGTGTCGGGGGCGGTCGGGAACAGGGTCATGGGGCGAGGCTCCGACCTCCCTCCCCGAATGGGGAGGGTGGTTGACCGCGTCAGCCCCTACCGTTTCGCCATCTCGACGAACGACAGGAACCGGTCGCGCAGGCTGGTGTCGGTCTTAAACACCCCCCGGAACTGGGTGGTGATGGTCGAGACATTGCGGTGGTGCACCCCGCGGGTGGTCATGCACTGGTGCTCGGCGTCGATCAGGATCGCCACGCCCGCGGGCTTCAGCGAGTCGCAGATGGCGTCGGCGATCTGCTGGGTCATGGTCTCCTGCGTCTGCAGGCGCTTGGCGAAGATCTCCACCACCCGCGCCAGCTTCGAAATCCCGACGACCCGGTTGGTCGGCATGTAGGCGACGTAAGCCTTGCCGAGGAACGGGGCCATGTGGTGTTCGCAATGGCTCTCGACCTCGATGTCCTTGAGAAAGACGATGTCGTCGTAGCCCTGCACGTCCTCGAAGATCCGCGACAATTCCTTGCCCGGATCGGCCGTGTAGCCCTCGAACCATTCGCCATAGGCGTCGACCACGCGCTTGGGCGTGTCGATCACCCCCTCGCGGCGCGGATCGTCGCCGGCCCAGGCGATCAGGGTGCGGACCGCCTCCATGGCCTCCTCGCGGGAGGGACGCTTGACGGGTTCAAGATCAAGGCCGGAAACGGCCAGGGTTCGCTCGGTGATGGCGTCCATGTCGCAGGAGGGTCCCTTGAGGCTGAGTTGCGCCGGAACGACGATCGCTCCGGAATGACGCGTGCCACCTCAATCACGTTCCCGGAGGCCGTGGCCTCGCAGGGTGACGACAGCTATATGGGACCGCCCCGCAAGCGGGCAAGTTCCGACGTTGCGTAACCGACCTCAGAAAATCTGCCCCAACTCCTAGACAGAGACATGACCCTCAAGCTGTACGACACCATGGCCCGCAAGAAGCGGCCCTTCGTTCCCGCCAACGACAAGCGGGTGACGATGTATGTCTGCGGCCCCACGGTCTACGGCTATGCCCACATCGGCAACGCCCGGCCGGTCGTAGTCTTCGACGTGCTGTTCCGCCTCCTGCGCCATCTCTACGGCGAGGACCATGTGGTCTATGCGCGGAACGTCACGGACGTGGACGATAAGATCAACCTGAAGGCCGCCGAGGAGGGCGTCGAGATCTCGGTCATCACCGAGCGCTATTTCGCCGCCTACCTGGAGGACATGGACGCGCTCGGCGCCCTGCGCCCCACGCACCAGCCCAAGGCCACCGACTACATCGCCGAGATGGTCGCCATGATCGCCGGCCTGGTCGCCAAGGGCGGCGCCTACGAGGCCGAGGGCCATGTGCTGTTCGACACCCAGGCGGCCTCCAACTACGGCGCCCTGTCGGGCCGCAGCCTCGACGACATGATCGCCGGCGCCCGCGTCGAGGTCGCCCCCTACAAGCGCCACCCGGCGGACTTCGTGCTGTGGAAGCCCTCCAAGCCGCACGAACCCCGCTGGCCCTCCCCCTGGGGCGAGGGGCGGCCGGGCTGGCACAGCGAATGCTCGACGATGATCGAACAGGTGCTGGGCCTGCCCATCGACATCCACGGCGGCGGCATCGACCTGGTCTTCCCCCACCATGAGAACGAGCTGGCCCAGGCCAGCTGCTCGCACGGCGGCGCCGAGTTCGCCCGCTTCTGGCTGCACAACGGCTTCCTCGACATGGACGGGGAGAAGATGAGCAAGAGCCTGGGCAACGTCATCATCCCGCACGAACTCCTGAAGCGCGTCCCGGGCGAGGTCGTGCGCTGGGCCCTGCTCAGCGCCCAGTACCGCCAGCCGCTCGACTGGACCGAGAGCCTGCTCGACCAGAGCCGCAAAGCCCTGGACCGGCTCTACGGCGCCCTGCAGGACGCCGCTCGCGAGGTCGGGACCGGCCGCCCGGGACCCGAGGTCGGGGGGAAGGTCGCCGAGGTGACCTACGCCCTGCTCGACGACCTCAACACGCCCAAGGCCCTGAGCGGCCTGTTCGCCCTGTCGGACGAGCTGCGCGCGGCGTTGAGCTCCGGCGACAAGGCGGCCATCGCCGCGGCCCGCGACGACCTGGTCACCGCCGGCGCCATCCTTGGCCTGCTGCAGAAGCCGGCGGCCGACTGGTTCCAGGGCGCCGCCGACGCTGGCCTGAAGGAACAGGTCGAGGCCCTGCTGGTTCAGCGGGCGGAGGCGCGGGCCGCCAAGGACTGGCCGAGCGCCGACCGGATCCGGGGCGAGCTCGACGCCCTGGGCGTGGTGGTGATGGACGGACCGCAGGGGGCGACCTGGCGGATGAAGGAGGCCGGCTGATGAGGATCGAACATCGCATCGGCATCGCCGCCAACACCGACAGCATCTGGGAGGTGCTGTCGGACCTGGAGCACTGGGGGGACTGGAACCCGCTCTATCCGCGGGCCGCCGGGACCATCCGCATCGGCGCTGCCCTTGACATCGACGAGCATGTGCCGGGCCTGAAGGTCCACAACATCCGTCCCGTGGTCCTCGACTGGGCGCCCTACGACCACATCCACTGGAAGACCAGCATGTGGCGCGGCTGGGCCAGCTCGACCCGGTTCCTGGAGATCGAGGAGCTGGCGCCGGGCAGCTGCATCTTCTCCAACGGCGAGGTGTTCTCCGGCCTGCTGGTCGATCTCGCCGTGCCACGCAGCATTCGCCCCAAGATCCGCCAGGGCTTCGCGGCCATGGGCGAGGCGCTGAAGGCCGAGGCCGAGAAGCGTTGGAATGCGGGCGGCCAAGCCCCAAATAAGGCCCGATGATCAACGACCTCTACAGCGCGCGCATCCTCGCCCTGGCCGCCAACATGCCGCGCGCCGGCCGCCTGGCCGCGCCGCAAGGCTCGGCGGAACGCGTGGCCAAGCTGTGCGGCAGCCGGATCACCGCCGACGTGGCGCTCGACGAGGCCGGCGCGATCGCCGACTTCGCCCAGGAGGTCCAGGCCTGCGCGCTCGGCCAGGCCGCCGCCGCCGTGCTGGGCGAGAATGTGATCGGCGCCTCAAGTGACGAAATTGAAACGGCGCTCGAGGCATTCCGTGCTATGTTGAAAGAAGGCGGCCCTCCTCCCGAAGGCCGCTTCAAGGACCTGGCCGTGTTGCAGCCCGTGAAGGACTATCCCGCCCGCCACGCCTCGAGCCTGCTGGCTTTCGAGGCTGCGCTGGCGGCTGTCCGGCAGGCACAGGCACGAACTAGCGGCGCCGACGCGGCTTGATCCCGTGCGCTCGCGCGGGGTAAGCGCGGGGCTTCGTTCACCCATATCAGCGTCGGCATGACCCTCTATGAACGCAGCGTCCGGCTGGCGCACCGCGCCTACAAGCTGACGCTGTCGCCCTGGATCGGGCGCCAGTGCCGTTTCCTGCCGACCTGCTCGGACTACGGCCGCGACGCGCTGATCCAGCATGGACCGATCAAGGGCGGCTACCTGACCGTTCATCGCCTGTGCAGATGCCATCCCTGGGGCGGCTCCGGCTACGATCCGGTGCCGCCGCCAAACAGAAAATGCGAAGTCCAATGATCGACCTGCAATTCCCCGACGGCTCCGTTCGTCAGTATCCCGAGGGTTCGAGCGGCCGCGACGTCGCCTCGGCCATCTCCAAGAGCCTGGAGAAGCGCACCCTGCTCGTGCGCCTGGACGGCAAGCTCTACGACTTCGACCGCCCGCTGCCCCACGGCGGCAAGGTGGAGTTCGTCGACCGCAACGACCCGGACGCCCTCGACACCATCCGCCACGACGCCGCCCACGTGCTGGCGGAGGCGGTGCAGGAGCTGTTCCCGGGCACCCAGGTGACCATCGGCCCCAACGTCGAGGACGGCTTCTATTACGATTTCGCCCGCGACGAGCCCTTCTCGACGGACGACTTCGCCGCCATCGAGAAGAGGATGCGCGAGATCGTCGACCGCGACGAGAAGATCACCCGCGAGGTCTGGGACCGCGAGGAGGCCATCCGCCACTTCGAGGAGATCGGCGAGACGTACAAGGCGCAGATCATCCGCGACCTGCCCGGGACGGAGGAGATCACCGTCTATCGCCAGGGGAACTGGAAGGACCTCTGCAGGGGCCCTCACCTGCCCTCGACGAAGCACGTCGGCAAGGCCTTCAAGCTGA
>DASPLD010000007.1:0-5607 GCA_035627755.1 Caulobacter sp.
AGATGATCAGCCGCGACCTGGTCGTGGTCGGCCCCCATGCCCTCAGCCTCGCCCATGGCCAGGCCGAGGTCGCCGCCCTGATCGAGGCCTATGCCGCCGTGCTGCCGGCCATGATGGCCCGCAGCATGGCCGAGATCTTCACCCGGCCCCGCCCCGAATACGACCCGTACCGGTCCGCATCCGAAGGACGCGCATGAGTTTCCCCTTAAGCAAGCTCGGCCTCAGCGCCGCCCAGTTCGGGCTCGGCGGCCAGTCCGGCCCGCGGTCGCGTCCGCCGGAGGTGGAGGCGCGGGACATCCTCGCCATCGCCGCCCGCGGCAAGCTGTCGGTGCTCGACGCCTCGGGCGTCTACGGCCGCGCCGAACAGGTGCTCGGCGACCTGATTCCCCGCCCCTCCTCCTTCCGTCTGACCCTCAACAGCGTCCGCGCCGACCGCGGCCCCGACTTCGTCGAGCAGGAGGCCCGCGCCTCCCTGCGCCGCCTCGCGGTCGAGCGGGCCGACGCCATCGTGGTGCCCTCCGTCGGCGAGCTGTTTGGCCCGCACGGCATGGCCCTCTGGACGCGGCTCCAGGACCTGAAGTCCGAGGGGCTGTTCGCCCGCATCGGCATCTCGGTGCACGCCTCCGACGACCCGTTCGGGGTGGCCAGGCGGTTCAAGCCTGATCTCGTCCAGGCGCCGGCCTCCCTGCTCGACCAGCGCCTGCTCGCCGACGGGGCCCTGGCGCGCATCGCCGGCGCGGGGATCGAGGTGCAGCTGCGCTCCATCTTCCTCAACGGCCTGCTGTTCCTGCCACCCGACCGGGTGCCGGCCACCCTGAAGGGGGCGGCCGGGCGCCTCAGCCGGGTGCGGCGGATGATCGCCGAGGGCCGCAGCGACCCGCTGCAGGCGGCGCTCGGGTTCGCCCTGTCGCGCCCCGAGGCGGCCGCCGTGCTGGTCAGCCCCACCACCGCCGCCGAGCTGTCGGCAATCATCGCCGCCGCCGCCAGCCCGCCCCCCGACCTCGACTGGGACGAGATGGCGCTCGACGACCCGGTCGCCCTGGATTCCGGGAGCTGGGCCGCCGCGTAAAGGCGCCATGGCCCGCTCAGAAGGAGCTGATACGCCGATGATCCTCGCCATTCTCCAGTCGCGCATGGCCTCCCAGCGCCTGCCAGGCAAGGCGCTCGCCAGCCTGGCCGGCCAGCCGATGGTGCTGCGCCAGATCGAGCGGCTGCGCGCCGCCCGCACCCTGGCCAGGGTGGTGGTCGCCACCAGCGTCGAGGCGGCCGACGACCCGCTGGCCGCCTTCCTGGTCTCCAGGGGCCAGGCGGTCTTCCGGGGCGGCCCGGTCGACCTGCTCGGCCGCTTCGCCCGCTGCGCCGAGGCCGCCGGCGGGACAAGCCATGTGGTGCGCATCAAGGGCGACGCCCCCTTCGTCGACCCGGCCATCGTCGACCGGGCGGTGCGCATCGCCCAGGACAGCGGCGCCGATTATGTCCACAACCGCGGCTGGTTCGGCTTTCCGCGGGGGCTGGAGGTGGAGGTGATCCGCACGCCCGTGCTGATCGCGGCCGCGCAGGCGCCGCGCGACCCGCTCGCCCGCACCTCTCCGACCGCCTTCCTGCGCGCCGACCCGGCGCGCCATCCGCAGGCCAGCTTCGCCGCCCCGCGGGACCTCTCGGCGCTCGACTGGCGGGTGAAGACCCACGCGGACCTGGCTTTCGCCCGCTCGGTCTACGCCGCCCTGCACGCCGCGGACCCGGCCTTCGCCATGCGCGACGTGCTCGACCTGATCGGCGGGCGCCAGGACATGGCGAAGTATGCCGCCTGAATACTTCCTCCCCGCCTGGCGGGGGGAAGGCGGGCCGTGCGCGGACACGTCACTGCGCTCCGGATCAGTCTGGAAATAAGGGAGCCCGCCGACCGGGGGAAGTCGGCGGGCTCGTGAGAAGCGCCCGGGTTTCGGGGGGGCGTATTCGGACGCTCCTGGCCTTAACAATGCAGGGGGGGCCAGACGGTTCCCGCCCCCCGGAGATCAGCGGCGGAATCGAATTCCCAGATAGGCGGCCCGGCCGGTTTCGCCGTAGCCGAGGCTTTCCTGGTAGGCCTCGTCGGACAGGTTCTCGATCCGCGCGGTCAGCTCCAGGGTCTCCGTCAGCCTCCAGCCGCCCGCCAGGTCGGCGGTGACGAACCCGTCCCGGATCTCGGGCGAGAAGGTGGAGGGATTGCTGTCGGCCTGCTCGCCCTCGGCCCGGAGCATGAACCGGGCGCTGAGCCGCTCGCCGCTCCAGCCGAGGCTGACCGAGCCTGAATGCTCCGGAACCCGGATCAGCCGGGCGCCGGTCGCCTCGTCGATGGCGTCGGTGTAGGCGTAGCCGGCGCTGAGGGTGAAGGCGCCGAACGCGGCGTCGGCGGAGACGGTGATCCCGTCGGTGCGGGTCCGCTTCAGATTCACATAGCGGCCGGTCCCGTAGGAGATCTGGTCCTCGACCTCCAGGCGGTAGGCCACGGCCTGCACGAAGATCCGGTCGTCGGCCGAGCGCCAGGAGGCGCCCAGGTCCCAGCCCTGCGCCGTCTCCGGCCGAAGCCCCGTCGAAGGGCCGGCCGGGAAGCAGAAGTCGCAGAACAGCTGGCTGATCGTCGGAGTCTTGAAGCCCTGGCCCCAACTGGCCTGGAGGGCGAAGCCGCCGCCCGCCGTCCAGGTCGCCGACAGGCGGGCCGTGGTCTTGGCCTCGAACGCTTCGGGGTCGTCGTGGCGCAGGGCCCCGGTCAGGGCCAGGGCCTCGATCGGCGAGACCCTCACCACCCCGAAGACCGAGGTGGCCCCGAGGTCGAGGGTCTCCCCGGTGCTCACGCTCGCCTCGGTGTCGTCGCGCTCCGCCCCGGCCACGAAGGCGAGCCGGTCGCCCGGCCCGCCCCGGCCGGCCGTGTAGCGCCAGGTCGTCCGCCGCGCCTCGTAGGAGGAGGAGAAGCTGGAGATGTTGTCGCGCCGGAGGTCGTAGGCGCTGGCGGTCAGGTTGTGGTCGAGGCCAAGGAAGCCGTCGGCCTTCAGCCGGGCGAAACCGGTCCAGGCCTCTGACCGCGAGCGGTCGGCGGTGTCGCCGAAGGTGAAGAAGGCGTCGTAGCCGTCGAGGTCGACATCGACCCGGTTGTAGCGGACGCGGCCGTCCAGGCTGATCCGGTCGGACAGGGCGACCCGGCCATTGACGGTGGCGGTCCAGTTTTCCTGGCCGTCGTCCTCGGTCCCGTTGGCGGCCTTGGAGACCCCGTCGGTGCGGTAGCCGGTCACCGAGCCGCCGACCGCGAACCGGTCGGAAGCCACGCCGCCGGCGAGACTGGCGCGGAGGGTCGCGTAGCTGCCGCCCTCGAGGCCGAGCCGCAGGCCGTCGAGCTCGCGGGTGGTGAAGCTGATCACCCCGCCGATGGCGTCCGAACCCCAGAGCGAGCCCTGTGGGCCCGCCAGGATCTCGATCCGCTCGATGTCGGCGAGGTCCATGCCCGCGAAGTCGAACCCGCCGTCGGGGCTGGAAGCGTCGTTCTGGACCACCCCGTCGACCAGCACGAGGGTCTTGTCGCCGGGCGCGCCGCGCATCCGCACCGTGGTGACCCCGCCGAAGCCGCCGTTGCGGCTCAGCGACAGGCCGGGAACCGTGCCCAGCACGTCGGCGGCAAAGACGGCCTGGCGTGCGTCGATCTCCTCGGCCGTGATGACGGTGAGGCCAAGGACCGTCGCGGGTTCGCTCGGCAGGCGGGTGACGATGACCGCCTCGACGTCGCCCTCGCCTTGCGTCTCAGCGGCGAAGGCCGGGGCGGACAGCAGGGCCAGGGTGCTGGCGGCGGCGAGCAATGTGGTGATGCGCATGGCGCGTTCTCCATCGAAGGAGCCCGCGCGGCGCCGCGTGGCGGGGGACCTAAGCGACCACGCCGGCGCGCCGGCCGGCGGTCGCTTCGACGGGTTTCCCCGCGCCGATGGTCTGGACCCGGACCCCGGACGAACGACGGCGGCGGCAGGTCTCCTGGCTCGCGGGTCATCGGGTCTCGCGCCGTCGCCTTCCCGGTTTCCCAGTGGCGCCCTCCTCGTGAGAGGAGAGACCGACGCGGCCCTCGCCGCTGACAGTTGCGGGCACAGCCGGGGATTTTCGCCCCGTTCCCTCTTGGCCCCCGGGGGGGACCGCCTTCGCGCTTCATGCTGCAGCGCGGTGAGATTGGCAAGCGCCCTGGGATGACGCTAGATTTCGGACGCCGTCGCTGTTGGCGACTGGGGGAGTGTTCCGAATGACCCGTAAGACATCCTTTGGCGCCATCCTGGCGCTGTCCGCCCTCGCCCTGGCCGCGACCGCCAGCGCCCAGGCCCCGGCCGCCAAGCCGCCGCAGCGCAACTCCAAGCCCTATCCGGCGGAATTCCGCTCCAACTTCATGCCAGCCTGCATGAAGGACAACGTCCTCAACGAGGCCCAGTGCGGCTGCATCCATCGCAACATGGAGCGGGAGTTCACCGAGGCGGAGTACGTCGAGGTCGACAAGGCGGCTGCCGAGGGCAAGGACCACCCGTTCATGCCCCGGGTGAAGGAAATCGTCGTGGCCTGCTACACTAACCCGGCCTACTAGGACCGCTCAGTACCAGCCGGCGGCCCGGAGGGCCCTGGCATAGGCCCGGCTCACCGGCGCCTGCGCCCCGCCCTTCAGGGTCAGGGTGGCCCGGCCATCGCCGCGACGGGCGCCCTCGACCGCCGCCTTGGCCACCCACCAGGACCGGTGGGTGCGCGCCCCTTCGATGCCTTCCAGTTCGGCCACGGCGTCGGACAGCCGCATCAGGATCAGGTCCTGCCCCCGGGAGGTGTGCAGGCGCAGGTAATGGTCCTCCGCCTCGACCGCGTAGAGTTCGGCGCCGCGGAGCTTCGGCGGCAGCCGGTCGAGGAACCTCGCCGGCGCCGAACCGGCCGGTTGGGCGTGGGTTTCCTGCGGCCGCCGCTCGACGATGTAGTTGAGGGCGGTGACCGCGACGGTGACCACCAGCACCGGCAGCAGCAGGTCGGGGATGCGGCCTGGATCAAGCCGCCAGCCCGCGAAGGCCAGGCCCGTGACCAGCCAGACGAGCAGCACCAGCGGCGGCGTCATCACCAGCACGATGGCGGCGCCCTGGAGCCACGGGCGCTCCTCCAGCCAGCCGACCCGGTCGAGGAAGGCGCCGATGGCCACCCCGACCGCGGAGCCGGCCAGTATCAGGCCGAGCCAGTAGGCCAGGCGAACGCCCAGCGGGCTCTCGTCGGTGCCGAAGGCCCCGGTGAACGCCAGGAAGAATCCCGCCAGCAGCGCCAGGCCAGCGCCCCTCAGGTGACGGCTGCCGGCGAAGGCCGCCATCCACGAAGCGCGAACGGCGGCGCCTGTCCGTTCGCGAACGGGGCCTGTCGGTCCGCGACTCGACGGCTGCCGGCTCATCGGCCGGCCGCTAGGACCTGGGGCGTCGCCAACCGCCCTGAGGATTTCGAGATGTCTCTCCGCACTGCCAGGATCACCACTGCCGCCTGCATCATCGCCGCCATCGCGGTTGTGAACGCCCCCCGCACGAGCGCGCAAGAGGCCGCCTCGGTCAGCATACGGTTTTCGCAGCTTAGCGTCCCCACCGG
>DASPLD010000008.1:0-8823 GCA_035627755.1 Caulobacter sp.
GATGCGAAAAGCTCAGCCAAGGACCCTCAACGCGACCTGGCAAAAGGTCGGACAGCTCCTCAGCTGCTTCAGCCCAGATGAGTGCGCCCGCTACATCGCCAACGCCGGATATGGTTCCGTCTAAACGAGTCCCGCTCTAGAACCCGCTGGCCAGCACCCCCGCGCCGCCGTCCTCGTCGCCCCAGGCGACGCTGCGGCCGTCGGGCGTGATGGCCAGGGCGCTGATCGCCGCGCCCTTTTCCGCCTTCAGCATCTCGCGCCGGCCGCTCTTGAGGTCGCAGGCCCAGACCCGGCCGTCATCCAGGCCCCCGGCCAGGATCGCCCCGGCCGGGGTGGCGGCGACGCGGACCACCAGGGCCTCCTGGTCGAAGGCGATCTCGGCGGCCTCCTTGCCCATCGGTCCGTTGGCGCCCTGGAACGGCCAGATCACCGCCCCGTTGGCGCCGGCGGTGGCCAGCATCAGCCCGCCCGACAGGAAGGCCAGGCTCTTCACCTTGGCCGGATAGCCGCCCATCCGCATGTCCTTGGCGTCGGAGAGCCGCCAGCCGTGCAGGCTGTTCTCCTGCATCGAGCTCATCAGGAACTTGCCGTCCGGGCTCCATTGCACAAGCTGGTGCGATCCGGCCCATTTCAGTATCTGCGGCTGCTGCTTCTCGATCCGGGCGTACCACAGGGCCGCCCCGCCGTAGGTGGCGGCGGCGATCCGCCGGCCCTTGGGGTCGAAGGCCACGTCGGCCACCGATTTCTCATGGGCAAAGGCGCGGGCGAAGGCCGGGTCCTTCGAATCGCGGACCTGGACCTCGCGACCGGCGGCGAAGGCGATCAGCCCCGATTCTCCGCTGGCCGCCACCGCGTCGATCCAGCGGCCCTTCGCCTGGGCGATTTCCGAAGCGGCGAGCTGGTGGCCATCCGGTCGGCTCCAGACCACCCGCCCGTCGTCGCCTCCCGTGAGAACGCCCGCACCCGAAGGGTGGGCGCAGGCCGACAGGACGGCGCCCTCGTGCGCCTGGATCGAGACGAAACCTTCAAGCGTTACAAGGCGCACGGTCCCGTCGCCGAGGGCGAACATCGGTATGCCCCCGGCGTCGAACAGGACCGCGGTCACATAGGCGTCGAATTGGAAGTTCATGGCCGGCGGCTTAGACCATCTGGGGTCCGCCTAGCCAGAGCGGCGTTCAGATTCCCCCGGTGCGCGAGACGGGCTTTACAAGCCGCCGCTCCTGCGCAATGGGTGAGCCAACAAAGACAGCGGGCCGTGCCGACGTCCCGCGAACAGGAGTGTTCGAATGGGTGCGAAACTCGGCGGCGGCGGCGGCAAGAACAAGTTCGATCTCGGGCAGAACTCCGAGATCAACGTGACGCCGTTCGTGGACGTCATGCTGGTGCTGCTGATCATCTTCATGGTGGCGGCGCCCCTGGCCACCGTGTCGATCGCGATCGACCTTCCGCCGGCCATCCCGCCGCCCCCGACGGCGAAGAAGCCGCCGGATCCGACCATCATCTTCATCCAGAAGTCCGGCGCCCTGTTCATCGACGGCGCCCAGACCCGGCTCGAGAACCTGCCGGCCGACATCCCGGCCGACATGACCAAGAAGGGCGTCACCGGCGTTCCCCAGGAGGAGCGGGTGTTCCTCCAGGCCGACGCGGACGTGCTCTATGAGAACTTCATGGAAGTGCTGAACGTCCTGCAGGAGAACGGCTACTTCAAGGTCGGGATCATCAACGAAGACATCGAGTAGGGATCGCTCCCGAAAGACGCGGAAGGGCCGGTGGAAACACCGGCCCTTTTTCGTTGGCGATTAGCGGTCCACCGCCGGTGGGCTATTTCGGTGACAGTGCGCTTATTGCGGACAGGATGACGAAGCGTGCCCGCTGGTGAACGCAATAAGTGCACTGTCACCGAAATAGGGAGCTCCTACAGAAGATCTAAGCCACGCAGGCCTCGAACCCCGCCCGCAGCTCGGCCTCGTCGAGGTCCCGGCCGATGAACACCATGCGGCTGTAGCGCTGGTCCTTCTCGGTCCACTCGCGCTGGTAGTCGCCCTCCAGGATCATGTGCACGGCCTGGAACACCAGCCGGCGATTGTCCCCCTTGATATCCAGGATGCCCTTGGCGCGCAGGATGTCCGGTCCCCGCTGCTGCAGCAGCTGGTTCAACCAGCTGGTCACCTTGATGCCGTCCAGCGGCTTCTGCGACGTCAGGCTGACGCCCTTGATGCCGGCCTCTGCGGCGTGGTCGTGGACGTGCCCGTGATGGTGATCGTGGCCATGATCATGGTGGTCATGCTCGCAGTGCTCGTCATGCACGTGACCTTCTTCCCCATGGGCGGGGTTCAGGAACGCCGGGGCGATGTCGGTGATCCGCTCCAGGTCGAAACTGCCGCGGCCGAGGATGGCCTCGAGCGGCACCTGGCTGCGGGTGGTGCGGTGGATCGGGGCCAGGGGGTTGATCCGGCGGATCGAGGCCTCCACGGCGCGAAGCTCGGCCTCGTCCACCAGGTCGGTCTTGTTGAGCACGATCTGGTCGGCGAAGGCGATCTGCTCGACCGCCTCCTTGCTGTCGGCCAGGCGCAGCGGCAGGTGCTTGGCGTCGACCACGGTGGTCACCGAGTCCAGCCGGGTCTTGGCCCGCACATCGTCGTCCACGAAGAAGGTCTGGGCCACCGGCCCGGGGTCGGCCAGGCCCGTGGTCTCGACGACAATGGCGTCGAACCCGCCCTTGCGCTTCATCAGCCCCGAGAGCACCCGGATGAGATCGCCGCGCACCGTGCAGCAGACGCAGCCGTTGTTCATCTCGAACACTTCCTCGTCGGCGCCGACCACCAGGTCGTTGTCGATCCCCACCTCGCCGAACTCGTTGACGATCACGGCGTAGCGCTTGCCGTGGTCCTCGGTGAGGATGCGGTTGAGCAGGGTGGTCTTGCCGGCGCCGAGGTAGCCGGTGAGGACGGTGACGGGGGTCTTGCCAACGATCGGGGAGGTCATGGCGCCTATCTAGGCGCTGGGAGGCCGTGGCGAAACCGCCATCAGAAATCGAATATCACCACCGCCCCGGCCATCAGGATCAGCGCCCAGCCGAGCAGGGCCGATTCCCGCGCCTGCAGGGCCTCCAGCTTGATGAAGCGGGCGCCGGCGAGGGTCAGGCCGGTGAACAGCAGCATGGCCGCCACCGTGGTGGTCAACAGCACCAGGCTGAGCAGGGCGAAGGCGCCCCAGCCATGCTTGATGGCGGCGGAGTAGACCCCGAAGAAGGCCTCGCAGGGGGACAGGGTCAGCAGCAGCACCAGTCCGGCCACTGCGGCCCGGTCGGACAGGTAGCGCTTGGGCGCGTCGGGGTGTCGGTGCGCCTCGCGGGTCAGGTAGAAGACGCCGAGGGCGACCAGCAGTCCGGCCACCACCCATTTGAAATACTGGTCCAGCTGTGGCGCGGCGACCATGCCGATCCCCACCACCACCGCCCCGATCAAGACCGTGAATGCCACATGGCCAAGGCTGGCCAGGGCCGCCACGCCGAGGGTCTTGCCGGCCGACCAACGCTGCTCGCGCCCGACCAGCACGAACGGCAGCCAGTGGGTCGGCAGGATCGCGTGCATGAAGGCGACGAAAAAGCCGGCGGCGGCAAGGGAGGCGAGGACGGCGAGGGTCACCGACGGCCTATAGCCTGTTACAATGTAACGCGCCAGGGGGTGATCGGCGTGGTCAATGCCAGGCTCGCGAGCGTTGACTCGGGCGAGTCCCTCTGTATAAGACGCGACCCTTCGCTCGCGGGCCCCGTCCGCGGGCGCAATCGTTTTTGCTATCTCACGTTCAGGACGGACCGATGTACGCGGTGATCAAAACCGGCGGCAAGCAATACCGGGTCTCCCCCGGTGACCTGCTGGTTGTCGAAAAGCTGGCTGGTGAACCCGGCGCGGAAGTTTCCTTCGACGAAGTCCTGATGCTGGGCGATGGCGACAACGTCACCGTGGGCCTGCCCACCGTGGCCGGCGCCGCGGTCACCGCGACCCTGATCGAGACCCGCAAGGGCGAGAAGGTGAAGGTCTTCAAGAAGATCCGCCGCCAGGGCTATCGCCGCACCCGCGGCCATCGCCAGCTGGAGACCGTCCTGCGCGTCACCGCCATCGGCGACGCCAAGTGGGACGGCAAGGTGGACCTGACCACCAAGGCCGAGCTCAACGCCCGCTCGCGCGGCCTGAAGCTGCCGGAATTCGCCGAGAAGGCGGAAGCCGCTCCGGCCCCGGCCAAGAAGGCCGCCGCCCCGAAGAAGGCCAAGGCCGAGGCTCCGGCGGTGGAAGAGGAAACCATCGTGGCCGCCGAGGCCCCGGTGGTCGAGGCCGCCGAAGCCGCGCCGAAGGCCAAGAAGGCCGCCGCGCCGAAGGCCGAGGCCACGGCTGAGGCCCCCAAGGCTGAAGCCCCCAAGGCTGAAGCTAAGGCCGCCGCGCCGAAGAAGGCCGCTGCGCCCAAGGCCGACGCCGACGAAGGCGAAGCCAAGGCCCCCGCCAAGAAGGCCGCCCCTAAGAAGGCCGCCAAGAAGGACGCCGACGAAGCCTGAGGGCCTCGTCGCTAGAGGATAGGAGAGCGATATGGCTCACAAGAAATCAGGCGGCTCCTCGCGCAACGGGCGCGACTCGGCCGGCCGCCGTCTCGGCGTGAAGAAGTTCGGCGGCGAAGCCGTCCTCGCCGGCAACATCATCGTGCGCCAGCGCGGGACCAAGTTCTTCCCGGGCGACAACGTCGGCATCGGCAAGGACCACACCCTGTTCGCGCTCGAGACCGGCAACGTGAAGTTCGTAACCAAGAAGAATGACCGCACCTACGCGACGGTTGTTCCGAAGATGGCCGAAGCCGCCGAGTAAGGCGGAGCCATCCTCCGGATCGCCGCCAAAGCGATCCGGGCCAGAAGCTTCCAGAGGGGAGTCCGGATCGCCGGACTCCCCTCTTTCTGTTTCAGGGTCCCGCCAGAGGACCGGGAGGCTAGACCATGTGTCTGATCGAACAGACCCCCAGGATAGAGACACGCCGGCTGACCCTGCGCAGCCCGGCGCCGGGCGATGAGGCGCGCCTGGCCGAGCTGATGGCCGACTACGACATCGCCAGGATGACCAGCCGGGTGCCGCACCCCTATTCCCTGGCGGACGCCGAGGCCTTCATCGAGAAGGTGCAGGCCAACGATCCCGCCAGGGAACACAACTTCCTGCTCGAGCATGAGGACGACGGCGTCATCGGCGGCCTGGGCTTCTTCACCCCGCCCGGCGAACCGCTCGAGGTCGGCTACTGGGTCGCGCGGGACTGGTGGGGCCGGGGCTTCGCCTCGGAGGCCCTGCAGGGGGCGCTGGCCTGGGCCAAGGCCAGCTGGCGGAAGCGCTACGTCGCCGCCGGCCACTTCAGCGACAACCCGGCTTCGGGCGCGGTGCTGTGCAAGGCCGGCTTCCTCTACACCGGCGAGGTCCAGCGCAAGCACTCCATCGCCCGCGGCGAGGCGGCGGCGACGCGCATGATGGTCTGGCTGGCCTGATTGCGTCCTTCGACACGCCCGCTTGCGGCGGGCTACTCAGGATGACGAACAGGGGTGGGCTCAACAAAAATCGTCATGCTGAGTAGCGATCCGCCAGGATCGCGTGTCGAAGCACGCATTCTCTTCCCGCCTCGCCTCGTCGCCCCTAGTCTCCGCCCATGAGCACTCCCCCCTGGTGGCGCGGCGCGAGCGTCTATCACATCTACGTCCGCAGCTTCTTCGACAGCGATGGTGATGGGCACGGCGACCTGCCCGGCGTGCTGGCCAAGCTCGACTACATCCAGAGCCTCGGGGTCGACGCCATCTGGCTGTCGCCGGTCCACCCCTCGCCCAACCGCGACTGGGGCTACGACGTCAGCGACTACCACGGGGTCCATCCCGACTACGGGACGATGGACGACCTGCAGGCGGTCATCGACGGGGCCCACGCGCGCGGCATGAAACTGCTGCTCGACGAGGTGCTGGCCCACACCAGCGACGAGCACGCCTGGTTCCGCGACAGCCTCCGGGGCGGCGACAAGGCCGACTGGTATGTCTGGGCCCCGCTCAAGGACGATGGCACGGCGCCCAACAACTGGCTGAGCGCCTTCGGCGGTCCGGCCTGGGCCTACCAGCCCCTGCGCCGGCGGGCCTACCACCACAAGTTCCTGCGCCAGCAGCCCAAGTTGAACTGGCGCCATCCCGAAGCGCGGGCCGCCGCGCTGGAGGTGCTCGACTTCTGGCTGGCCAGGGGGGTGGACGGGTTCCGGCTGGATGTCGCCAACGCCTACCTCCACGACGCGGCCCTGACCGACAACCCGGTCGATGACAGCGACACCGCCCTGCGCTGGTCGGCGGCCGCCAATTTCCAGCGCCACTTCAACGACAGCAACCTGGTCGAGAACATCGAGGCCCTCGACGCGGTGCGCCGGACGGTCGACCGCCACGAAGGCCGCTTCGTGTTCGGGGAGTTCTCCGAGGAAGCCGACCGCTGCGGCGGCTTTGCCGCGCCGGACGAGGGGCTGCACGCCGGCTACAGCTTCCCGCTGCTGATCGCCCGCCGGATGGGCCCCGACTTCATCCGCCGGCACATGGACCTCTTGGCGGGCTATCCGCACCACTGGCCCTGCATCACCTTCTCCAACCACGACGTGCCGCGCACGCCAAGCCGGTTCGGCGACGGCTCCCTGCCGGTCGCCAAGGTGATGCTCGCCCTGTTGCTGACCCTGCGCGGGTCGATCCTGATGTACCAGGGCGAGGAGCTCGGCCTGCCCGAGGCGGACCTGACCCGCGAGCAGCTGCGCGACCCGGTCGGGGACCTCTACTGGCCGGCCCACAAGGGCCGCGACGGCTGCCGCACCCCGATGCCCTGGGCGCCAGGGAAGAACCTGGGCTTCACCACCGGGACCCCCTGGCTGCCCGCCGCGCCGGAGCACGCCGGCCTGACCGTCGCTGCCCAGGAGGCGGATCCGGGCTCGGCGCTGGCCCTGTCGCGGACCCTGCTGGCCCTGCGGCGGGCGCATCCGGCCCTGAGGCTCGGCGACCTCGCCTTCCGCGACGCCCCGGCGCCGATGGTGGTGTTCGACCGCAACTGGGACGGCGAGCGGCTGCTCTGCGCCTTCAATCTCGGGCCGGACGCCGCGCCGGCCGACACGGCCTGGAGCGAAGGGGAAACGCTGGTCGAGGCCGCAGGTCCCTTCGCCTTCCGGGTGGCCCGGCTCTAGTCCTTTGGTCTCGGCCGGTAGTCCTCGCCGAGGATCAGCACCGCGCGGCGCATCCGTTTGCGGTCGAGGCGGGTGCGGCTGACGTCCACCGTCCGGGCGCTGACGAAATCCTCCGCGATCATCGCCGCGCGCGGGCCCATCTTCCTGTCCGGATCCTCGCTGAGCTTCACCTCGGCGGCGCTGACCACCAGCACCCGGGCGCCGAGCGCGGGGGTCAGGGGGGCGCTGGCCTCGGCCTGGTTGCCGGGCTGATTCTTGCGCAGCCAGATGGTCAGCGGCGGGGCGCCCGGCCGGGCGAAGAAGTCGCGGCCATAATAGGCCAGGGTGTTGAACAGGAAGCGATCGTCGACCGCGATGGCGGAGAGCCCGCGGTCCGCCATCTCGATCTCTGCCCGGCGGGTCACGGCCTCGGCCGTGGCCTCCCAGCCCTTGACCCGCTTGAAGCTGTTGGCCGCCCCCATGGCCTCGGCCGTGCGCGGGTAGACCGCCCAGACCAGGAACAGGCCGGCGAACACCGCCTGGGGGACGAGGGCGACAGGCAGCATCCACCAGGGCCTGAGGCGCCGCATCATGGCCGCCGCCAGCACCGCCCCGGCGACATAGGCCGCCGCCGTCCAGTTGGCGTTGGCTCGGGTCAGGAAGGCCTGGAGGGTGACGAAGAGGATCGGCGGCGCGGTCCAGCACAGCAGCATCAGCTCGGCCGGCTCCAGCCGCCGCCGCACCGCCAGGATCGCGGCCCAGACCAGCAGCGCGAGCGGCAGGCCGAACACCCCCAGCTGCTCGGCCAGCAGCCGCAACATCTCCACGACGTCGAACTTCAGGCCCGACTCCAGGCTGGCGTTGGCGGCGGTATGGCCGACGGTCGCGAAGCCATGCTGGGCGTTCCAGATCAGGTTGGGCGCGATGACCATCAGGAAGACGCCGATCGCCGCCCCGGCCGTCCGGAGTGTCCAGGGCCGCCGCGCCTCGCGATCGAGCATCAGGTGCAGGCCGATGCCGATCAGCGCGTAGAGGGCGGCGTACTTCGACAGCATGGCCAGCCCGAGCGCGGCGCCCAGCCCCGCCGCCGTGAACAGCGGGCGCTTGGCTTGCGGCAGGTCGACGTAGGCCAGCAGGGCGAAGCTCAGGAAGCAGAGCAGGATCGCGTCGGTGGAGATGATGCCGCTGGACACGGCGACGCCCGGCATCAGCTGGTAGATCAGCAGCGCCCCGACCCCGGTCCAGGGCCCGTACAGCCGCCGCCCGACGCCGAACAGCGCCAGGCCGGCGGCCGCGTGCAACAGCGGCGAGGCCAGGCGCACGAATGGCTCGGCGTCGCCCAGCCGGGTGGTCAGGTGGATGATCCAGGCGATCATCGGCGGCTTGGAGAAGTAGCCGAACTCCAGATCCCGCGACCACAGCCAGTACTGCGCCTCGTCCGGGTAGAGCTCCAGCGGGGTGGCGAACAGGGCGAACAGCCGCAGGGAGGTCAGCAGCAAGGTCGCCGCCAGGGCGAACCTCCAGGGCCGGGTGGCCTCAACCCGCGCGACTCGCTCCGTGTCCGTGAGGCTCAAAGCTCCGCTCTCCGACGATTCGCGCCGCTTCCTCCGTTGCGGCGGGGGGCGA
>DASPLD010000009.1:0-14086 GCA_035627755.1 Caulobacter sp.
GGGGGCGGCGAACAGCGGGGTGGGCAGGGTGGGATCGCCGGCCAGGGTGAACAGGCGGCCCGCGCCGGCCTTGACGACCAAGTCCTCGACCTCGGTCTGCAGCTCGGCGCCGAGCACCTGCAGGTGAGGGGCGATGGCGGCCTGGCTGAGGAAGGCGAGAGTGGCGCCGGCGGCGGCGAGGCTGTCGGCCCGCGGCGGGGGCAGCTCCTCGGGATCGAGGGCGGCGATCAGGTCGGCGGATCCGGCGACGGCGCCGATCGGCCGGCCGTTGGCCAGGCCGGCCCCGAACACCGCCAGGTCCGGCCGCACCCCGGTCAGGCCCTGGACGCCCTGAGCGTGGACACGGAAGCCGCTGGCCCCCTCGTCGAAGATCAGGATGGCGCCGGCGGCGCTGGCCGCCTTGCGGGCCGCGCGGAGCTGGGTCGGGGCCATGCCGAGCGGATCGACCAGAACGGCGGCGAGGTCCGCCTCGCCGTTGCAGACGCCCTCGCGGGAATCCCAGACGGCGATCCGGCGGCGCCCGGTGACCTTGCGCGCGGCGGCGACCGCGGCCGGCAGGGCTTGGCTCTCGGCGGCGCAGAAGGCCACGGCCGGCCCGCGGGGCAGCAGGGCTGAGAGGGCCGCGGCGGCCCGGGCGGCGTCGGCGCCGCCTTCCGAGACCGCGGCCTCGATGCGAGGATGGGAATGGCCCAGCAGGACGGCGCCGCCGGCCATGTCGAAATCGATGCGGACGCAGCCGTCCTCGCCGCCCAGGCGGCAGCCGCTCGCGGTGGGCCGGACCAGCGGCCGGCGCGGGAGGGGTTCGGCGATGAAGGCGGCGTGGGGCACGGGCGCCGGCTCCGCGGGGGCTTAAAGGGTCGACGCCACCATCATGGTGAAGCCGGCGGTAAGCATGCCGGGCAAGACCTTAAGGAACCGGTATCGGGAGCGTTTCGCGGCGGTTAATCTGGCGCCGTGACGCAAGACCTCCCCGACTGGCCCCTGTTTGGCCTCGCCGACGACCAGCGCCCCGCCTTGCGCCGCCTGCGCGAGGCGGGCGAGCCGGCGGTGCTGGCGACCATCGCGGGCTTGAGCGGCGGCGGGCCTCGGCCGGTCGGGGCGCAGATGGTGTTCGGCCGCGCGTTCGTCAGCGGCTTCCTGTCCGGCGGCTGTGTCGAAGGGGACGTGGCGCTGCACGCCGCCGCCTGTCTGACGGACGGCGAGCCGCGGCGGCTGGTCTATGGCGAGGGCAGTCCCTGGCCGGACATCCGCCTGCTCTGCGGGGCGCGGATCGAGATCGAGCTGCAGCGGATCGCGCCGGACGATGCGGCGATCGGGGCGGTGCTGGCGGCGATGGACGCCCGGCGGCCGGCGACCTGGACGACGGCCGGCGGCCTCGACCTCACCTATGATCCCGCCTGGCGGATGGTGGTGCTGGGCGCCGATCCGACCGCGCTCGCCGCCGCAATGCTCGCGGCCCAGGCGGGCTTCGAGACCACCCTGGTCCGCCCTCGCGGCCCGCGGGCCTGCCCCCTGGCCGGCGTCGCCTACAGCCGCGCCGAGCCGGCCGCCGCCCTGGCCGGCCTCGACGCCTGGACGGCGGTGGCCATCTGCGGCCACGACATGGAACTGGACCATGCGGCCTTGCTCGCCGCCTTGCCCGGCCCGGCGCCCTATGTCGGCCTGCTCGGCGCCCGTCGGAGACTGGGCGAGCGGCTGGAGCGCTTGCGGGCGGCCGGCCTGACCGAGAGCCAGCTGCAACGCCTCCGCGCCCCCATCGGCCTCGACCTCGGCGGCAAGGCGCCCTGGGAAATCGCCGTGGCGGTGGTCGGCGAGGTCATCGCCCTGCGCCATTCGGGCGGACAGGTCGGCCGGCTGGCGGCCAGCCTCTCGTCCGCTCCCGGGCTTTCACCCTCGCGCGTCTGATCCGCCGGCCGGGTCGAGACGGCTTTAGAACCGCTGGGCCCCGTCCAGGCGGATCGTCGCGCCGTTCAGGAAGTCGTTCTCGACGATATGGGCGGCGAGGATGCCGTACTCGTCGGGATCCCCCATCCGCTTGGGGTTGGGGACCATCGGGCCCCAGTGGGCCTGGGCCTGCTCGTCGGTCATCCGCGAGGAATAGGCGAAGGTCAGGAAGGTGCCCGGCGCGATGGCCATGGCCCGGATGCCGAGCGGGGCCAGGTCGCGGGCGATGGTCAGGGTCATGCCGATGATGCCGCCCTTGGCCGCGGAATAGCCGGCCTGGCCCGGCTGGCCCTCGTAGCCGGCGATGGAGGCGGTGTTGATGATCACCCCCCGCTGGTTGGAGGCCAGCGGCTCGTTGGCGGCCATCGCCTCGGCGGCCTGGCTGGTCACCGCGAAGGCGCTGTTCAGGTACACGTTCACCGTATGCATGAACTGGCTGAGCGGCAGGCGCTTGCCTTCACGGTTGACCGTGCGGGCTGGACCGGTGGCGCCGGGGGCCGGCGGGCCGCCGTGGACCACCACCGCCGCCCGCAGCGGGGCCAGGGAGACGGCCTTGGCCACCGCCTCGGCGATGGAGTCCTCGCTCATGATGTCGGTCTTGACGAACACCGCCCCGCCGCCGACCTCGGCCGCCAGGGCTTCGCCCCGCTCGGCATGGACGTCGGCGATGACCACCCGCGCCCCGCGTTCGGCCAGGCGCCTGACCGTCGCACTGCCGAAGCCGCCGGCCCCGCCGGTGACGAGCGCCGAGGCGTTGGTGAGATCCATGGTGTGCTCCCTGCTTTTGCAGGAAGGATGGCGGCGATCTGGCGGCCGCGAAAGTATGACCCGAGGGCAACCCCGCCACTTTCCGGAGGAAGGGGACACGTTGAATATCAACGTGTCCCCCTTGCAGCCGCCTGAGGGCCTACAGCGCCACCTCGAACGGCGCGTCGGTCTTGGCCTGGATCTCCTCCAGGGTCACGCCCGGGGCCAGCTCGAGCAGCTTCACCCCGGCGCCGCGGCCGATGGAGAAGACGCCGAGGTCGGTGATCAGGGTGTCGACCACCGCCTTGCCGGTCAGCGGCAGGGTGCATTCCTTGAGCAGCTTGGGCGCGCCGGTCTTCTCGCAGTGGTCCATGACCACCACCACCCGCTTGACCCCGGCGACCAGGTCCATGGCGCCGCCCATGCCCTTGACCATCTTGCCGGGCACCATCCAGTTGGCGAGGTCCCCGTTGGCCGCCACCTGCATGGCGCCGAGGATGGAGAGGTCGATGTGGCCGCCGCGGATCATGGCGAAGCTGTCGGCGCTGGAGAAGTAGCTGCTGGACGGCAGTTCGGTGATCGTCTGCTTGCCGGCGTTGATCAGGTCGGCGTCGGCCTCGCCCTCATAGGGGAAGGGGCCCATGCCCAGCATGCCGTTCTCGCTCTGCAGGGTCACCTTCATCCCCTCGGGGATGTAGTTGGCCACCAGGGTCGGGATGCCGATGCCGAGGTTCACATAGAAGCCGTCCTGCAGCTCGCGGGCGGCGCGGGCGGCGGTCTCGTCGCGGGTCCAGGGCATCAGGCGATTTCCTTCTGGCGGGTGGTGACGCGCTCGATCCGCTTCTCGAACACCGCGCCCTTGAACAGGCGGTCGACGTAGATGCCGGGGGTGTGGATGTTGTCCTTGTCGAGGGCGCCGATGGGGACGATCTCCTCGACCTCGACGAGGCAGACCTTGCCGGCCGTGGCCATCATCGGATTGAAGTTCCGCGCCGTCTTCCGGTAGATCAGGTTGCCCTCGGCGTCGCCCTTCCAGGCCTTGACGATGGAGAGGTCGGCGGTCAGGCCGCGCTCCATGACGTACTCCTCGCCGTCGAACTCGCGGACCTCCTTGCCCTCGGCCACCAGGGTGCCGACCCCGGTCTTGGTGAAGAAGGCCGGGATGCCCGCCCCGCCGGCCCGGATGCGTTCGGCCAGGGTGCCCTGGGGATTGAATTCCAGCTCCAGCTCGCCACTGAGATAAAGTTGTTCGAACAGCTTGTTCTCACCGACGTAGCTGCTCACCATCTTCTTGATCTGCCGGTTCTCCAGCAGGATGCCGAGGCCGAAGCCGTCCACCCCGCAGTTGTTGGAGATGACGGTCAGGTCCTTCACCCCGGTCTCGCGGATCGCCGCGATGAGGTTCTCAGGAATGCCGCAGAGGCCGAAGCCCCCCGCCATGATGGTCATGCCGTCGAACAATACCCCCTCGAGGGCTTCGGCGGCGTCCTTGCGGACCTTGTCGGCCATGATCGCTCCGGAATTTGGTGTATCGGCGTCCTTTGGCGCAGGACGGCTCGAAATTCAACCGTTGGTGAATTAACTGCGTTGACGTGGGGACATCTATCATGAGCGACGCCAAGCGCGACAGCCGGGTGCTGCTGGTCATGGCCCACCCGGCCCTGGAGAAGAGCCGCGCCAACAGCCTGCTGTGGTCCGCCTCGGAAGGCCTGGACGGGGTCACGCGTCACGACCTCTACGAGACCTTCCCCGACTTCGTCATCGATGTCCCGGGCGAGAAGAAGAAGCTCAAGGAGCACGACGTCATCGCCCTGCAGTTCCCCTTCTACTGGTACGCCATGCCGGCCCTGATGAAGGAATGGTTCGACCTCGTCTGGCTGCACGGCTTCGCCTACGGCAAGGGCGGCGACAAGCTGAAGGGCAAGAAGCTGTTCGTCTGCACCACCACCGGCGGCCCGACGTCCGCCTACCACAAGCTCGGATACAACCACTTCACCATGGAGGAATTCCTGCGGCCCCTGGAGCAGACGGCGGAGCTCTGCCAGATGGAATGGGAGACGCCGTTCGTGGTGCACGGGGCGCGCATCAAGGAGGCCGCGGCCCTGGAGGCGGAGGCCCAGCGGTATCGGGCGCGGCTGGCCGGGCTGGTCGCCGAGAAGGTCGCCGCCGAATGACCGAGAACCTGCTCCTCCAGGCCCTGGTCTACCTGACCGCCGGGGTCGTCGCCGCGCCGATCGCCAAGCGCCTCGGCCTGGGCTCGGTGCTCGGCTACCTGATCGCCGGCATCGTTGTCGGTCCCTTCGCCCTGTCGCTGGTCGGGGAGCAGGAAGACGTGATGAAGTTCGCCGAGTTCGGCGTCGTCATCCTGCTGTTCATGATCGGGCTGGAGGTGCGCCCGGCCCTGCTGTGGTCGATGCGCAAGACCATCTTCGGGCTGGGCGGGGCGCAGGTGCTGGTCACCGCCCTGGCCATCGCCGGCTTTTCACTGGCCTTCGGGCTGAACTGGAAGACGGCGCTGGCGGTCGGCCTGGTGCTGGCCATGTCGTCCACCGCCATCGTGCTGCAGACCCTCGACGAGAAGGGCCTGCGCCAGGGCCCCGTCGGCCGGGCCGCCTTCGGGGTGCTGCTGCTGCAGGACTTGGCCATCATCCCCCTGTTCGCCCTGCTGCCGCTGCTCGCCGACGCCCCGGCCCAGCTGATCGCGCAGAACGCCCATGCGGCCGAGGGCGGTCACGGCGGCAGCCTGATCGGCGACCTGCCCGGCTGGCTGCAGACCCTGGCGGTGCTGGCCGCGGTCGCGGCGGTGGTCGGCGGCGGCCGCTATGTGGTCCAGCCCATCTTCCGCTTCATCGCCCAGACCCGCCTGCGGGAAATCTTCACTGCCACCGCCCTCCTGATCGTCGTGGCCGTCGCCGTGCTGATGCAGATGGTCGGCCTTTCCCCGGCGCTGGGCGCCTTCCTGGCCGGGGTCGTGCTGGCCGAGAGCGAGTACCGCCGCGAGCTGGAGACCGACATCGAGCCGTTCCGCGGCCTGTTGCTCGGCCTGTTCTTCATCACGGTGGGGGCGGGGATCAATTTCGACATCATCCTCGCCCAGCCGCTGGTGCTGGTCGGAATCGTGCTCGGCCTGATGATCCTCAAGTTCGCCGTGATGTTCGGCCTGGCCCTGATCGGCGGCGCCACCGGCCGCGCCGCCGCCGCGGTGGCGACCGCCCTGGCCCAGGGCGGGGAGTTCGCCTTCGTGCTGCTGACCTTCACGGTCGGCGCCGGGGTGATCGGGGCGGACCTGGCCGCCCTGCTGACCGCCGCGGTCGCCGTCTCCATGGCCCTGACCCCGGTGGCGATGATCGTCTACGAGAAGGTCTCGGCGATGATGGACGCCGCCATCCCCGACGTGAAACCCGACGACCCCGAGTTCGACGAGGCCGAGCCCGACATCATCATTGCCGGCTTCGGCCGCTTCGGGCAGATCACTGGCCGCCTGCTGCAGGCCAACGGCTTCAAGTCGGTGGTGCTGGATTCCGACATCGAGCAGATCGAGGTGCTGCGCCGCTTCGGCCGCCGGGTCCACTACGGCGACGCCACCCGGCTGGACCTGCTGCGGGCCGCCGGGGCCGAGCGGGCCAAGATGCTGGTCGTCGCCCTCGACGACAAGGAGAAGACCAGCGAACTGGTCGAGAAGGCCCGCCACGCCTTCCCGAACCTGACCATCCTGGCCCGGGCCTACGATCGCCGTCACGCCTACGACCTGCTGGCCAACGGCGCCGACGCGGTCGAGCGCGAGACCTTCGAGGGGGCGCTGACCATGGGCGTCACCGCATTGCGCAGCCTCGGCTTCCGCGCCCACCGCGCCCAGCGGGCCGCCGACTACTTCCGCCGCCACGACCTGCGCGCCTTCGAGGAGCTGCGGCCCATGTGGGGCCAGGAGGAGGCCTACATCCTGGCCAGCCGCGACGCCGCCCAGACGACGGAGCGCCTTCTGGCCGCCGACCTGGCGCGGATGAAGCCGGGCGGCGAGGACAGCTGGGACGTCAGCGGCCGCGCGGAGGACGAGATGGAGGCGGCGAAGGAGGACGAGCGGTAGCGAAACGGCACAGCGTCTCTCCCTCCCCGGAAGCGCAGGCCAACCCCACAAGCAAAACCTCCGTCATCCCGGATAGCCCGCTGCGCGGGCTTCCGGGATGACGGAAAAGGGGCGGCCGGTCATATGCGTTCCCCCTGCCATGAAGGGCAGGGAAAGGCTCAGCGCACCACCAGGTCGTCCGCATGCACCATCGGCCCGGCGGTGTAGCCGATGCGGGCCTCGATGGCGTCGGAGCGCAGGCCGGCGATCTGTTCGGCGTCGGCGGCGTCGTAGCGGGAGAGGCCGCGGCCGATCTCGGCGCCGTCCTCGCCGACGATCAGCACCGCGTCGCCCTTGCCGAACCGGCCCTCGACGCGGCGGACACCGGCGGCCAGCAGGCTCTTGCCGGCCATCAGCGCCCTGGCCGCGCCGGCGTCCACGACCAGCGTTCCGGCCGGCGAGAGGCTGCCGGCGATCCAGCTCTTGTAGGCGGCCGCCGGCGTCGTGCCGGCCTCGATGATGGTCGCGGCCGCGCCGTCGGCGAGCGCGCCCAGCGGTCGCTCGCGCCGGCCGAGGGTGATGATGGTGGCGCAGCCCGCGGCCTGGGCGATCCGGGCGGCGGCCAGCTTGGTCGCCATGCCGCCGGTGCCGACCCCGGCCCTGGCGTTGGCGCCGCCGGCCATGGCGACGATCTCGGGCGTCAGGATGTCGATCCGCTCCAGCCGAGTGGCCGCCGGATCGCGCCTCGGATCGGCGGTGTAGAGGCCGTCGATGTCGCTGAGCAGGACCAGCCGGTCGGCGCCGATCATCTGGGCCACCCGGGCCGCCAGGCGATCATTGTCGCCGTAGCGGATCTCTTCGGTGACCACGGTGTCGTTCTCGTTGACCACCGGCACGGCGCCCAGCGCCAGCAGGGCCTCGGCGGTGGCCCGGGCGTTGAGCCAGCGGCGGCGCACCTCGGTGTCGTCGCGGGTCATCAGGATCTGGGCGACGACCCGGCCGTGGGGCTCGAAGGCTTCCTCCCAGGCCCGCATCAGCAGGGACTGGCCGGCGGCCGCGGCGGCCTGCTTCTCGGGGAGGGTCAGGGCCTTGGCGCCCAGGCCCAGGCGGCGGCGGCCCAGGGCCACGGCGCCGGAGGAGACCACCAGCACCTGGGTTCCCGCCTCGGCGAGGCCGGCCGCGTCGGCGGCGAAGGCCCGCAGCCAGGCGCTGTCGGCCGCGCCGGTGGCGGCGTCGGCCACCAGGGCCGAGCCGACCTTGACGACGATGCGCCGGGCCCCCGACAGCATCAGCCGGCGGGCTTGAGCTGGTCGGCGACCTTGTCGCAGGCGGCGGGATGGCCGCTGGCCCGCCAGATCGACATGGCCCCGTCGGTCTTGAAAGCAATGGCGATGACGCAGTCGCCGCCGCCCTGGCGCTGGCAGGCCAGGGCACCGGCGGCATTGGCGCCGCAGACCGTCTCCCCCGGCAGGTTGACGCTCCAGATCAGCACCTGGCCGTCGGTGGCCGCGCGGGTGCTGGCGGCGGGACCGAGCCTGGAGGTGAAGGTCGCCTGGGGCTTGCCCTTCAGTTCGGCCAGCACTGCCTCCAGCCTGGCCGAGGGCGGCTCCGGCGGCTTGGCCGCCGCGGCCGGCGGGGGCGCCGCGGGCGCGGGCTGGGCCAGGAACAGCAGGACGGTGAGCAGGGGAACGGTCATCTGGGCAATCCTGGCGGAACTAGACCGGCGACCAAGGGGCGCCGTCGGGGGTGTCTTCGAGGGTGTGCTCGGCGTCCTCGTCCTCGACGACCTCGCCGCGCTCGCGCCGGACCATCCGCCAGGCCTCGCGCAGCAGCTGGCGCACCCCCTCGCCGGAGACGCCGGACACCAGGCGGGGGGTGATCCCGGTCGCCTCGCGGAACTCCTCGACCCGCCAGCCGCGGGTCTCTGCGTCCACCGCGTCGATCTTGGAGAGGGCCACGATCTCGTGGCGCTCGCCCAGGCCCTCGCCGTAGGCTTCCAGTTCGGTGCGCACCGTCTTCCAGGCGCCGACGATGTCGTCCTGGGTGATGTCGACCAGGTGGATCAGCACCGCGGTGCGCTCGACGTGGCCGAGGAACCGGGTCCCCAGGCCCTGGCCTTCGGAGGCGCCCTCGATCAGGCCGGGGATGTCGGCCAGCACGAACCGCTCGCCGAGGCTGAGGTCGACCATCCCGAGGTTGGGGGCCAGGGTGGTGAAGGGGTAGTCGGCGATCTTCGGCCGGGCGGCGCTCGCCGCGGCCAGGAAGGTCGACTTGCCGGCGTTGGGCAGGCCGACCAGGCCGGCGTCGGCGATCAGCTTGAGGCGAAGCCAGATGGTCTTCTCCTCGCCCTCCTGGCCCGGGTTGGCGTGCTTGGGCGCCTGGTTGATCGGCCCCTTGAAGCGGTCGTTGCCCCAGCCGCCGTTGCCGCCCTTGGCCAGCAGGACGCGCTTGCCGGGCTCGTCCATGTCGGCGATCAGGGTCTCGCGGTCGTCCTCGAGGATCTGGGTGCCGACCGGGACCTTCAGCACCACGTCCTCGCCGGCCGCGCCGTGGCGGTTGCGGCCCATGCCGTGGATGCCGGTGCCGGCCTTGAAGTGCTGCTGGTAGCGGTAGTCGATCAGGGTGTTCAGCCCCTCCACCGCCTCGGCCCAGACATCGCCGCCCCGGCCGCCGTCCCCGCCATCGGGGCCGCCGTACTCGATGTACTTCTCGCGCCGGAACGACACAGCGCCGCCGCCGCCGTTGCCGGAGCGGATGTAGATCTTGCACTGGTCGAGAAACTTCATGGATCGGCTTATGTCGGCAAAGGGCGGCGGGGAGAAGGCGCCGCCCTTACCACAAGTTCACTTGAGAGGCGCGGCGATCCTCGCAATGATCGGCCGATGAACCGCCGCCGCCTGCTCAGCGCCCTGTCCGGGCTCGGCCTGCTGCCGGCCGTTCCGGCCTGCGCGCAGGAGGCCGAGGCCCAAGGCCTGGAGGGCCTGCTCGCCCAGACCGCAACGCCGGCGCTGGCCGGCGCGGTATTCGACGACAAGGGCTTGAGGCACATCGAGTTCGGCGGCGTGCGGCGCAAGGGGCAGGGCGCTCCGGTCGCCCGGGACGAGGTCTGGCACCTGGGCTCAAACACCAAGGCGATGACCGCGGCGCTCTATGGCCGGCTGGTCGACCAGGGCAAGGCGCGCTGGGGCGCGACGCTGGGCGAGCTGTTCGCGGGCCTGACGGTCGATCCGGGCTTCGCGCGCCAGCCCGTCGAGAGCTTGCTGGGGCATCGGTCGGGCATTCTCGACGCGCCGGTGATGCGGGGCGGCTACCTGCTCAAGGCGCATGCCGACACCCGGCCGCTGGCGGCGCAGCGCGCGGAGCTGGCGGCCAGCCTGCTGTCCAAGGCGCCGGCCGGCGAGGCGGGCGCCTTCGCCTACAGCAATTTGGGCTACGTCCTGGCGGGGGCCGCCATCGAGCGGATCACCGGCCGGTCCTGGGAAGAGGTCATCGCCGCCGAGCTGTTCAAGCCGCTGCGCATGGCCTCGGCCGGGTTCGGGGCGCCGAAGGGCGAGAACGCCTGGGGCCACCGGGCCGTGCTGCCCGCCGCGCCGCTGCTGCCGGTGGATCCGGCCGGCAGGGCCGACAATCCCGCCGTGCTCGGGCCGGCCGGCACGGCCCACGCCAACCTCGCGGACTACGGAAAATTCCTGCGGCTGTTCCTGACCGACGGCGGCGGCCTCCTGAAGCCGGGAACATTGCAGAGCCTCCTCGTCCCGGCGCCGGGCGAGGGGCGGCCCTATGCCCTCGGCTGGGGCGTCAGCACGCCCCCCTGGGGCCAGGGTCCGGTCCTGGCCCACGAGGGCAGCAACACCATGTGGCATGCGGTGGCCATCGTCGCCCCGGGGCGGAAGCTGGCGTTCGTGGGCCTGGCCAACGGTCCGCCCGACGCGACCAAGGGCGCCGCGCGCAGCCTGGCCGTACAGCTGCGCAAACGTTTTGCCCCCGACTGAGGAACGCCCCGATGAGCCGTCCGCCGAAGAAGAGCGAAAGCCTGGAGATCCGTCTCCCCTACGAGACCAAGGCGGCCTTCATGGACCGGTGCCGGCGGGACGGCGTCACCGCCAGCGAGGCGCTGCGGGCCGCCATCGAGGCGCGGCTGAACCGCAGGCCCGCTGCGGGCTGGTCGAGGCGGGTGCGGGCGGTCGCGGGGGCGGCGGTGGTCCTCGGGGTCGGCGCAGGCGCGCTGCCCTCGCTTGCCGCCGCGGTCGCGGGACCCAGCTTCTCCGGCCTGGACCGGAACCGGGACGGGGTGTTGGCCTTCCAGGAGTTCGTCGCCGCCCCGGTGCGCGTCGAGGCCGGCCGGCTGAAGATCTCGCCCGATCCGGCCCTGCGCCGCCAGCTGCTGCGGCAGGCCTTCGACGCCTGGGACGGGAACCGCGACGGGGTGCTGAGCTTCGCCGAATTCCAGCGCGCCTCTATCTGATCGGCCTGAAGAACCGGTCCCACTGCAGGTCCAGCCAGCGCCAGGGTTTCAGCAGCCCCGCCCCCGGACGCCAGGAGGCCAGCACGAGGTCGGCGCGGCCGACGATGTTCTCCGCGGCCACGAAGCCGACGCCGACCCCCTCCGGCCAGCGGCTGTCGAGCGAATTGTCCCGGTTGTCGCCCATCATGAAGTAGCGCCCCGCCGGCACGACCATCACCGGGGTGTCGTCCCCCGGATGCCCGGGACCGCGGTCGAAGGTGGCGTAGGGCCGCCCGTCAGGCCCGCGTTCGTCGACCCGGGTCGGGTTGGCGTGCGGGTCGTCGCGGTCCGGGGCCGCCCCCCTCACCAGGCGCGGCACGGCCGTTCCGTTCACCCATAGCTGGCCGCCCCTGACCTGCACCCGGTCGCCGGGCAGGCCGACGACCCGCTTGATCAGCGTCTTGCCGGGATCGAGGTTGTCGCGGAACACCACCACCTCACCGCGCCCTGGCCCCTGGCCGAGGATCCGGCCCTCGAACACCGGCGGGGAGAAGGGCAGGGAGGCGCGGCTCCAGCCATAGGCGAATTTCGACACCAGGATGTAGTCGCCGGTCACCAGGCCGGGCTCCATCGAGGAGGAGGGGATGGTGTAGGGCTGCCAGGCCAGGATGCGGAACAGCAGCGCCACCGCCAGGCCGATCGCGGCCGGGCCCAGGATCGAGAGGAAATCGTCGCGCCAGGAGGGCGCTGCGTGTTCGGGAACGTCTGCCATGTCGGGTCCAGGTCGGAAGGATGTCCGATCTGGCCTGGGCCGCGTCCGCCCGGCCATCGAAGCCTTGTCCGGACAGGCCGGATTCCTGTCCGGACAGCTCGCCAGGCAAAGAAAACGCCCGGCGCTGCGAAGCGCCGGGCGGGAAAAGTTGTCTCTCATGCCGCCGCCGGGAGGGGATAGGTTTCCGGCACGGACCGCGGCGGCGCGAGGTCGGACGCGCCAACCGCCATGTGTTGCATTAGAACAACTTCAACGTGGAAACGTCAACGACAATTCCGTGAAACCTTGGCTGTGTCGAGTTTGACACAGTCCCGCCTCAGGGGCGGCCGGTCCGTTTTGGCTGCGGAAACGGCGTGGCAAACAACTTTGGGTCGAGGCTTGAGACCCGCTCCAGGCTGGTCAGCCGCACGCGGGTCGAACCCTGCACCGTGCTGACAGTCCACCCCATCAGGGCCATCGGCGAGTCGGAGAAGTTGAGGGTCAGGCTGCCGCGGGTCTGCTTGCGCCCGTCCTGGACCGTCAGGGAGAAGCCGCCGGCCAGTCTGGAGACCCGGGTCACCTGCACGCCCCTGTCCAGCCGCACCTCCCGGGCCAGGAACAGGGCCAGCGGCGTCTGGCCGAGCGGATAGCGGTTGACGGTCTTCAGCCGGGTGTCGGCCTCGGAGACGAACCGGCCGTCGCTGACCAGCAGCTTGCTCACCGGCGCGTCGTAGGCGAAGCGGGCCTTGCCAGGGCGCTGCAGGTAGAAGGCCCCTTGGCTTTCGGTCCCGCGCGGGTCGGTCTGGATGAACCGGCCCTTGGCGGCGTCCAGCCCCTGCAGATAGGCCGCCGCCTTGTCGACCAGGGCCTTGTCGGCGGCGGACAGGGGGGCGGCGAAGGCCGGCGCCGCGAGCAGCGAGGCGGCGGGCGCGGCGATCAGCCCGGCGAGGGCGGTGCGTCGGTCGAGAATGTGGGTCATGCCGGCCCTAAAGTCGTTGGTCGTCCCTCGGGTTGCAACCTCGCGCGTCCAGGGGGCGAAAAGACGGCCCTCCCCCAGAACCCGCTCATCCCGGCGAATGCCGGGACCCATTTCATAGAGCGCGAAACTCTCGCGGTTGGCCTGATCGGGCATTTCGGGCCGATCGCAGAGATCGAGATCACGCGGATGGGTCCCGGCATTCGCCGGGATGAGCGGATTTTATGCTGTCCCTACGGCGGCGGGCCCGCCAGGATCTCGCGTTTGCCTGCGTGGTTGGCCGCGCCGACGATGCCTTCCCGCTCCATCCGCTCCATCAGCGAGGCGGCGCGGTTGTAGCCGATCTGCAGGCGGCGCTGGATGTAGCTGGTGGAGGCCTTGCGGTCGCGGGTGACCACGGCCACGGCGTGGTCGTAGAGGTCGCCGCCGGAGCCGTCGGACGCGACGGCCCCCTCGCCGTCACCGTCCTCGTCGTCGCTGGCGGTGACCTCCTCGAGGTACTGGGGCTCGCCCTGGTCGCGCAGGAAGCGGGCCACGGTCTCGACCTCGCCGTCCGACACGAAGGGCCCGTGTAGGCGCGTCGTGCGGCCGCCGCCGGCCATGTAGAGCATGTCGCCCATGCCCAGCAGCTGCTCGGCGCCCTGCTCGCCCAGGATGGTGCGGGCGTCGATCTTGCTGGTCACCTGGAAGCTGATCCGGGTCGGGAAGTTGGCCTTGATGGTGCCGGTGATGACGTCCACCGACGGGCGCTGGGTCGCCATGATCAGGTGGATGCCGGCGGCGCGGGCCATCTGGGCCAGGCGCTGGACGGCGCCCTCGATGTCCTTGCCGGCCACCATCATCAGGTCGGCGACCTCGTCGATGACCACCACCAGGTAGGGCATCGGCTCGGGGCGGATCTTCTCGGACTCGTAGATGGCGCGGCCGGCCTCGTCGAAGCCGGTCTGGACGGTGCGCTCGAAGTGCTCGCCCTTCTCCAGCGCCTCCCGGGCCCGCTCATTG
Organism: Caulobacter sp.; assembly: GCA_035627755.1. Taxonomy (GTDB): domain Bacteria; phylum Pseudomonadota; class Alphaproteobacteria; order Caulobacterales; family Caulobacteraceae; genus Caulobacter. The sequence continues at coordinate 13,928 of DASPLD010000009.1, forward strand.
AAGCCGGCGATGTTGCGCACCCCGATCTTCGAGAGCGAGAAGATCCGGCCCGAGCCGATGCCGTACCTGGTGGTGATCATCGACGAGGTCGCCGACCTGATGATGGTGGCCGGTAAGGATATCGAAGGCGCCGTCCAGCGCCTGGCCCAGATGGCCCGC
>DASPLD010000010.1:0-39330 GCA_035627755.1 Caulobacter sp.
TGGTTCCCAGATTTGGCCCTCACGAAGCGAGCCGCCTCTGTGTTTTCATGCTAGTTCCCGCCGCGCCCCCACCGGAGAGTTGCGAGACCATGGCCGTCGTCACCCTGAAGCGCTGGAACAACCTGTCCATCGGCGCCGGCCAGCCCCTGGCGGTGATCGCCGGCGTCAATGTGCTGGAGAGCCTGGACCTGGCCCTGGCGGTGGGGACCGAGCTCAAGGCCATCTGCGCCGACCTCGGCCTGCCCTACATATTCAAGGCGAGCTTCGACAAGGCCAACCGCTCCTCGATCCACAGCTACCGCGGCCCGGGCCTCAAGGAAGGCTTGGCCATTTTGGCCGAGGTCAAGCGGGCCCTGGACGTCCCGATCGCCACCGACCTGCACGACCCAGTCCAGGCCGAGCCGGTCGCCGCTGTGGCGGATCTCGTCCAGATACCAGCCTTCCTCTGCCGCCAGACCGACCTGATTGTCGCCACCGCCCGCGCCACGGCGGCGCAGGACGGCATCATGCATGTCAAGAAGGCCCAGTTCATCGCCCCCTGGGACTGCCGGAACATCATCACCAAGGCCCGCGAGGCCGCCCCTGAACTCGAGATCGTGCTCTGTGAGCGAGGCAGCTCGTTCGGCTACAACAACCTGGTCGTCGACATGCTGGCCATCGGCGAGATGCAGCGTCTTGGGGTCCCGGTCACCATCGACGCCACCCACGCGGTCCAGCTGCCGGGCGCCGACCCCCGCACCGCCGGCGCCTCCACCGGCGGGCGGCGCGAGGGCGTGCCGATCATCGCCAAGGCGGCCATCGCCGCCGGCGCCGACGGGGTCTTCCTGGAATTCCACCCCGAGCCCGACAAGGCGCTCTGCGACGCCCCCAGCTGCCTGGCCCTGGACGACGCCCGCGCGCTCCTGACGACCCTCAAGGCGCTCCATGAGGTCGTCCGGGCCTGAAGCGGCTCGCGCGAGCTTCGGACCCCGGCGCCCCCCCTACCGCCGACTTCCGCCGTCGCAGGTGTTGACGGATGGCCTCCCGGAGCCCTTGACGGCGGCCCGCCGACGGGCGCCCAATCGGCCGACGCGCCCGCAAGAGGCGCACCCGGGAGACGCCGTCATGCCCTACGTCGAAGGCCAGACCGTCCACGACGCCGACGCCCATGTCATGGAACTGCCCGGCACGATCGAGCAGTACATCGCGCCCGCCTGGCGCGAGGCGCTGGCGGCAAAGCTGAGGCGCAAGGCCGATGAGCCCTGGGTGGCGAAGGCGCGCGAGACCCAGGCCGACCCCGAGTTCCGCGCCGGCGCCGCCGACAACCTGCTGCTGCGCAAGAACTACCAGGCGTTGGGCGCCTTCGACCCGGCCGATCGGCCGCGCGCCGTCGACCTGCTGGGCTTCGCGAGCCAGCTGGTGTTCTCCACCGCGGGCCTGTCGCTATTCGAGCTGGAGCATGGCGACGATCCTGTCCTCGCCGTCGAGGCGGCCCGGGCCCACAACCGGATGATGACCGACTACTGCGCTGTCGATCGCCGCCTGCTGGCGACCGCCTACGTCCCCCTGGTCGACCGCGCCCGCGCCGCCGAGGTGGCCCGCGAGGCCATCGCGATGGGCGCCAAGGGGTTGATGATCCCCAGCCGCTGCCCCAGGCGCCACGCCCCCAGCCATGCCGACTTCGACGCCCTCTGGGCCGTGGCGCAGGAGGCGGGCCTGCCGATCCTGTTTCACGTCGGGGGCGAGCAGAAGATGGACCCTGCCTATTTCGAGAACGGCGGTCCCCGCGTCCTCGACTTCCACGGCGGGGCGGAGAACTTCACCTCGGTCAGCTTCATGACCATCCCGGTGTCGATCTGGCAGACCCTGCCGGTCCTGGTCTTCGACGGTGTCTTCGATCGCTTCCCGAACCTCAAGTTCGGCGCCATCGAGCTCGGCGCCGGCTGGCTGCCCAGCCTGATGCAGTTCATGGACTCGGGCGCCCTGGCCTTCGGCAAGGAGGAGCGGCTGCAGCGGCTCTCGGCCCGTCCCAGCGAGATCCTCCAGCGCCAGTTCTTCGCCACCCCTTATCCCCACGAGAACGTCGGCTGGATCATCGGCAACGTTGGCGAGGACATCTGCCTGTTCTCCTCGGACTACCCCCACGTCGAGGGCGGCCGGAACCCGATGAAGCGGTTCAACGACAGCCTGGAGGGGGTTTCGGAGAGCGCCCGCCGGAAGTTCTTCCGCGACAACTTCATCGCCATGATGGGCGCCGGCCTGGCCGCCGACCTGCATGACATCCCGGGTCTCGCGGCGGCCTAGACCCGTTCGGCGAACCCGTCGGCCAGCAGCCGCCCATCCTCGGCCTCCAGCAAGAACGGCAACCGCCCGTCCGCCCGCTGGCCCGCCCTCAACCCCATCGGCTCCCCGGCCCAGGCCGGAGAGCGGAACCGCGCCGACAGCCGGGTCAGCCGCCCGCCGTTGGGGGTCAGCGCCAGTCCCGCGAGGGCCCACAGGGCGGTGCCGTGGATCAGGATGTCGGGCAGGCCGGCGGCCAGGGCGATGCGGCGCTCGGTGTGGATCGGGTTCCAGATCTCGGCGCATTCCGAATACTGGTGCGGGAAGCCGCGCGCCGTGCGGATCGGCATGGCGGGGCCGGCCGGCAGGAATGCCGGCGGCGGCTCGGCGGTCTCCGGCGGCGGCCGGTCCTCCCCGGTCACGGCGACGTCCCGCAGGATGCTGACCGACAGGCTGACGGCCAGCTGGGTCCCGTCCGGGCTGCGAGTCTCGTAGCGGGTGGTCGCCACCGCGCCCGCGCGGCTGGACCGCACGCCGATCAGTTCGCCGTGACCGACAGGGTCTCGCCGGCCCGGAGCGGGCCTAGGAACCTCGTGTCCTGCGCGACATGGACGCCGCGGCGCGACTCCTCGGACGTGAGGGTCTGGCCCGAATGCTCCCGCGCCATCAGCGCCAGCGCCCACTCGGGGGAGACCACCTGCATCGGAAGGGCGGTCAGCGATCCGGCGGCGTCGTCCAGGCCCGGCGCGTCGTCCGGCGACAGCACCGCCCGGAAGGCCAGCGCCCGGCGCGGCGTCACCTCCCAGTCGATGGGCCCCCAGCGGGCGCCGACCAGGGCGGCGTTGAACGGCACGGCCCTAGCCGCTCGCCTTGACGATGTGGTCCCACTCCTCGGCCGTCACCGGCTGCACCGACAGGCGGAAGGAGGTGATCAGCGACATCTTCGCCAACGCCGGATCGGCCTTGGCGCGGGCAAGGGTGAAGGGGGTCTTCAGCGGCGCTGCCGCCTTGATGTCGACGCAGTAGAACTTGCCGGTCGCGTCGGTCGGATCGACGTAGGCTTCCCGGATCACCTCGGCGATCCCGACGATCTCCTTGCCGGCCTGGGAATGGTAGAAGAAGCAGCGGTCGCCCAGCTTCATGGCCATCATGTTCAGCTTGGCGGTGTGGTTGCGCACCCCGGTCCAGGGCTCACCCCTGTCGCCCGTGGCGACCAGGTCGTCCCAGGAATAGACCTCCGGCTCGGACTTCAGCAGCCAGTAGTTCACGGTGCGCGCTCCCATATTCGGAGACTGCTTTAACAGATTCCCCCGACTCCGCGCGGAGGGGGGGACCTAGGCGGGAACCGGCGGCTCCGCGTAGGACGCGCTCTTGGTGATCGCCTCGTCGGGGACTTTCAGCATCCCCAGGTACTGCGCCTTGGGATAGGCCATGTGCGGCTTCTCCGGGTCGTACTCCGGCTGCGGCACGGGGGAGGGGCCTTCGTACGGGGCGGGGGCCTTGAACCGCGCGGCCTCCTCCTCGCTGATCCCGGCCTTGGCCAGCACCGCCGGGTCGATCCAGCGGCTGGGGTCGATCGGCTCGTGGCTGGTGGCCACCTCCAGGGTCATCTGGTCCGGCCCCGCGAAATAGATCGAGCGGCACATGCCGTGGTCGATGGGGCCGATGACGTTGACCCCGTGGCTGCGGATGCGGTCGCGCATGGCGATCAGCTGCGCGTCGCTGTCCACCCGGAAGGCCAGGTGCTGCAGCGTTCCCGGCGCGCTCGGCAGGGCGCCGTTGCCCGCATGGGTCTTGCCCAGCTCGATGGGGATGTCGCCCACCCCCGGAAGTTGGACGATCGAGAAGTAGCCGTGGTCGTTCATCCGGAGGAAGGCGTGCAGCCCCCCCGGCACGCCGTGCATGTCGAACAGCGCCACAAGCGGGCAGCCCATCACCTCGCTGAAGAAGGCGATGTGCTTCTTGATGTCCCCGGCCATGAAGGCCAGGTGGTGGATGCCGGTCGGCTGGGTCATCGGGTTGCGCCCTCGTCTCTTGGCGTCATTGGGACTCCGCCCGGCCGGCCCCGCAAGCCCCTGATCGCTTGCCTGCCGCGACGTCGCCCTGCCAAATCCGCGTGATCCGGCAAGGAAGATCCCATGCAAATCGTCCGCGAGCCCTACGGCTTCTCATACAAGGAGCAGTCGCGCCTCAAGGAGGTCTACGGCGGCGCCGCCGGCCGGGTGTTCATCGAATGCATGCGAATCCGGCCCGAGACCGACGAGAAGACCGTCGTCCTGTTCAGCCACCCGATCGGCGGCGGCAGCTTCCTGCCCCTGGTGCTGGCCCTGGCCCGGGCCGGCAAGCATGTCATCTACTGCAACCCGCGCTACCGGGGGAACGACACCGCCTGCATCCTTGAGAAGTGCGTGCTCGACCTGGGGGCCTGCATCGCCGATCTGAAGAAGCGGTTCGGCTACGAGAAGGTGGTGCTGGGCGGCTGGTCCGGCGGCGGCTCGCTGTCGCTGTTCTACCAGGACCAGGCGACCAGCCCGACCATCACCCACACCCCGGCCGGCGACGAGGTCGACCTGGTCCGCGCGGGCCTGATCCCCGCCGACGGTGTCATGCTGCTGGCCGCCCATATCGGGCGCTCGGTGACCATGACCGAATGGATCGACCCCTCGATCCTCGACGAGAGCCGCCCCTTCGACCGCGACCCCTCGCTGAACATCTACGACCCGGCCTGCCCGGACCAGCCGCCCTATTCGGACGCGTTCGTCGCCCGCTTCCGCGAGGCGCAGGTCGCCCGCAACCGCCGCATCACCGCCTGGGCCAAGGACCAGCTGGCGGACCTCAAGGCCTCGGGCGACCCCGACGCGGAGAGGTGCTTCATCGTCCAGGGCACCATGGCCGACGTCCGCTGGACCGACCCCACCCAGGACCCGTCCGACCGGGCGCCGCACACCTGCTACATGGGTGACCCGAAGATCGCCAACGACGGCCCGATCGGCCTGGGCCGTTTCACCACCCTGCGTTCCTGGCTGTCGCAGTGGAGCTATGACGAGAGCCGCGCCAACGGCCTGGCCAACGGGCCGCGCATCACCGTCCCCGGCCTGGTGATCAACAACACCGCCGACCTCGCCTGCACGCCCAGTCACGCCCGCCGTCTGTTCGAGGCCTACGGCGGAGCCGACAAGACCTTTGTCGATATCGAGGGCGCCGACCACTACTACATCGAACGCCCCGACCTGCTGCCGGCCGCGACGGCCGTGGTCACCGGCTGGATGAACGAGCGCGGGTTTTAGGGCCGGCGGCGGAACAGCAGACCCGGCCAGGGGGTTTCCCTCACCTCGATTGAGCGAGGAGCGCAGCCATGCCACAGGGCGACAAATCCAAGTACACCGACAAGCAGGAGCGCAAGGCCGACCACATCGCCGAGGGCTACAAGGACAAGGGCGTCTCGGCCAAGGAGGCCGAGCGCCGCGCCTGGGCCACGGTCAACAAGGATGACGGCGGGGGCAAGAAGCCCGGCGGCTCCGGGCGCGGCAAGGACACTGGCCACCCGGCGGCCAAGAAGGGCGGCAAGAAGGGCGGAGAGGCGAGCGCCAACCGGTCCGCCGCCGAACGCTCGGCCTCCGCCAAGAAGGCCGCCGCGACCCGCAAGCGCAACGCCGAACACCACGCCGGCCACTAGCTGGCGCAGGAGGTCAGAACAGGGTTTCCCACCCCGTTCCCGCGATCGCCGCATCGACCTGCGTCTTCGCGCTGGCCGGCAGGGCCGCATGCTCCTCCCGCAGCCAGCCGAGACACTTGGCCTGATAGGGGAAGGCGTTCTGCACCCAGTCCCGGCCGTCGATCCGCGTTTCCACAGTCTTCGCCCCGGCCATCACCGCCTTCGCATTGGCGGCCAGCAACGGCGCATAGACACGCCCCATTTCGGCCAGCAGCGCCTTCAGCGTGTTCGGCGGATCGCCCGGATCGATCAGCGCCTCCGGCTCCAGGCCGGACAGGTCCTCCACCATTCCGACCCAGCCCATCACCCGGTGCGCCCGGCCCTGGGCGATGGCGGTGGGCGTGGGATCGACCCCGGCCAGCTGTGTCAGCTGCCCGAACAGCCCGAAGTCGCCCGCCCCCGGCGCGCCGCCCAGCAGGAAGGGATAGGCCGACAGATGCGCCTCGAGGGCGTCCAGCAGCCGCACATAGCTGTCTTCGATCACCGGCCCGGTCGTCGGGTTCGACCCCACATAGCCCAGCCGGCCGATCTGCCGCTCGCTGAACATCCTGGCCATCTGACCCAGCGTCGGCTCATCGAGCGGCGAGGGCCCCCAGCTCGGCAGCAGCCGCCCGGCGAAGGCCGCGTCCGCCGCATGGGCCCAGCGGTAGTGGAACATGCATTTGGTCAGCCACTCGTCGGCGTAGTCCTCGATCAGGCTGTCGAGAAAGGCGAGCGCCGGATCGGCCGGCCGCACCCGCCGCTCCGGGATCGCCGCGTCGAAGCGCCGGATCAGCGGGGTGGAGTCGGTCACCGCCTGGCCGTCCAGGTAGAAGGTCGGGAGCAGCGGCGCCTTGGGCGTTGGATAGCCGGCCGGCTCCCGCCCTCGGAAGAACAGCCGGTAGGGAATGCGCCGATACCGCAGCACCGCCAGCATCTTGCGGGTGTAGGGCGAGCCGGGCGCGCCGGACAGCTCGAGAGGCGCTTCCAATGTCATGACATTCACCGTGCCAATTGTTGACGGCACAGTGCCGCAGCTTCACCCGCCGCGCAACGCCGTCGCGCTCTCCCGCATCCACCGGGCCAGGTTCTCCTTGCGGTCCAGCGGCGTGCGCCCGTGGCGGACCATCACCAGGTCGAGGTCCGGGACCACCAGGGTGTACTGCCCGTCGTAGCCGTTGGCCGAGAACGACCCTGGCCCGCCCAGGCCCAGCCACCAGTGGGCGCCGTAGCCCAGCTCCTCCGTGGGCGGCACGGGCGTGGGGGTGCGGGCGTAGTCGACCCAGGCCGCCGGCAGCAGAGTCCGGTCCTCCCAGACCCCGCCACGCAGGTAGAGCAGCCCGAAGCGGGCGAAATCCCGCGCCGTGCAGAAACAGAAGGACGAGCCGATGAAGGTCCCTGCCGCGTCGAACTTGGGAACCGGGCTGGTCATCCCCAACGGTTCGAACAGCACCTTGCGCATATGCGCCTCGAACGCCTCGCCGTTCAGGCCGAGTGCATCCTGCAGCAGCCGGCAGACGATGTTGGTCGTGCCGCTGGCGTAGGACCAGACAGTGCCTGGCGCATGCTCCAGCGGCTGGGCGATCGCATAGCCGGCGACGTCCTCCTGACCGGAGCCGAACAGCATCTCGATGACGTCCGAGACGCTGCCCGGCACATAGTCCTCGACGAACTTCAGGCCGCTCGACATCCGCAGCAGCTGGTCGAGGGTGATCGCCGCGCGCCCGTCGTCCCGCCAGGCCGCGACCTTCGCCGGCGCGTGGATGTCCATCCGCCCCTCCGCCGCCGCCAGCCCAACCAGCGCCTGGGTGATGCTCTTGGCCTTCGACCAGGAGGGGAAGGTGTTCTCCGGCCCGAGGCCCGCACCGTACCGCTCGTAGCGGATCCGGCCGCCCTGCACGACGAGCAGGGCGTCGGTGATCCCGAGCGTGTCATCCGCGAAGGCCGCGTCGAGCCGAGGGGCGATCTCCAGGGGCTCGCCCAGCGGCCAATCGACCGTGGGCCAGGGAGTGTCGGCGGGCTGGGCGGGGAGGGGGACGAGCGCCACTAGCTCACCTTCACGGTCTTGTTCTGGAAGGCGCCGATCCGCTCGGCCATGTCCGGGCCGACGCCCTCGCCGCGGAACACCTCGTGCGCCAGCCCAGCGCCGAGCGGCAGACCGTCCGTCTCCCGCAGCAGCCGCTTGTTGGCCGCGTGGCTGAAGCTGCTGTTCGCCAGGATGCTGTCGGCCAGGGCGACGAGACCGCTCTCGAAATCGGCGTCGGCGACACAGAGATTGGCGAGGCCGATCCGCTCGGCCTCCCGGCCGCCGTAGGTGCGGCAGGTGAACATCATCTCCCGCGCCTTGTAGGTCCCCACCCGCCGCGGCAGCCGCTGGCTCAGGCCCCAGACCGGCGTCAGGGCCCACTTGGCATGGGTGTCGCCGAACTTCGCCGCCTCGCTGGCGAAGATGATGTCGCCGGCCAGGGCCAATTCCAACGCGCCGGTGTAGCAGTGGCCGTGCACCGCAGTGATCACCGGCGGCGGCAGGTCGGCCAGTCGCTCGATGACGCTGGCCTGGAAGTTTGGCCGCGGCAGCTTCTCGCCGGCCGCGATGTCGCCGAGGTCGTGCCCGGCCGAGAAACACCTGCCCGCGCCGCGCAGGATGACCAGCCGCGCCAAGCCGTCGGCCTCGATGGCCGCTACATGGTCGTCCAGCGCCTTGAACAGCGCCACATTAAGGGCGTTCAGCTTGTCTGGCCGGTTCAGGGTCAGGGTCACCGCCCCGTTCCGGTCCTCGCGCAGCACCAGGTCGCTCATCGCCGTCCTCCCGTTTTTCCGCAGGCTAGCAGGCCGACCCGGCGTCACCGCAAGACGTGTTGGGGAAACCACGCTAAACCCCCGCCATGACCGAAAAAGACCCTTACGAAGGCGTGACCTGGGACCTGTCCAAGTCCCTGAGCTATGGCCAGTACCTGCAGCTCGACAAGGTGCTCGGCGCCCAGGCGCCGCTGTCCGGCGAGCATGACGAGCTGCTGTTCATCGTCATCCACCAGTCGAGCGAGCTGTGGATGAAGCTCTGCCTGCACGAACTGCGCGCCGCCAGCGACCAGATTCGCGCCGACGACCTGGAGCCCGCCTTCAAGATGCTGAGCCGGGTCGGCCGCATCCAGACCCAGATGATTCAGGCCTGGGAGATCCTGGCCACCATGACGCCCTTCGACTACAGCCGCTTCCGGGAGGCGCTTGGGACCAGTTCCGGCTTCCAGTCGCACCAGTACCGCCAGATCGAGTTCATGCTCGGCGCCAAGAACGCCCGCACCCTCGATGTCCATCGCAGCGACCCGGCCGTCCTGGCCGAGCTCGAGGCCGCCCTGGCCCGTCCCAGCATCTATGACGAAGCCCTCGCCCTGCTGGCCCGGCGTGGCTTCGACATCCCCGCCGACCGGCTTGAGCGTGACTTCACCCAGCCTTACGAGCCGAGCGAGGCGGTGGAGGCGGCCTGGGTCCAGGTCTACCGCGGCGCCGACGAGTGGTGGGACCTCTACGAGCTGGGGGAAAAGCTGGTCGACATCGAATACCGCCTCCAGCAGTGGCGGTTCGCCCATATGAAGACGGTCGAGCGGATCATCGGCTTCAAGCGGGGCACCGGCGGATCGGCCGGGGTGGCCTACCTGGTCAAGGCCCTGGAGCGGCCGTTCTTTCCCGAGCTGCTGAGCCTGCGGACGGTCATCTAGTCCTCCAGCATCGCCGCGAAGGCCGGCGTCATTCGCTCGGGCTCGCCCCGCAGCTGCCAATAGGCGGCGACCTGGCGCTCGCTCGCCCAGGCCATGCCGTCGTCGGGGCCGAGCACCGACAGTAGGGTGCAGAGGGCGTCGGCGTCCATGCAGGTCGCGGCCACGACGCTGACCGAAGCGGCGGCCTGCTCGACCGGCGCCCCCGTGCGCGGATCGATGGTGTGCGACCGCCGCCGTCCCTCGTCCATCGAGAACCGCCGGTAGTCGCCGCTGGTCGCCAGCGCCACGCCGTGGAGCGCCACCAGGATCGGCTCCTCGACGGGCATCCCCGGCGGCGTCTCTATCGCCACCCACCAGGGCTGGCCATCAGGCCGCACGCCGTCGCCGCGCAGCTCGCCGCCGATCTCGACCAGGAAATGCGAAACGCCGGCGGCCACCAGGGTCTCGGCGGCCAGATCGACGCCGTAGCCCTTCGCAATGCCCGAGAGGTCGAGGGCCAGGCCGCCGGGCTGCAGGAGGGCGTCCCCCCGGCGCTCCAGCCGCCTCCAGCCGCTCTGCGACCATAGCCCGTCGAGCTCCCGGCCGGCGACCGGCCGCGACCGCGGCCCGGCCGAACCGAAGCCCCAGAGGTCGGTGAGGCGCCCGAGGGTCGGGTCGAAGGCGCCGTCGCTCTCCGCCGCCCAATGGAGGGCCCGGTCCAGCACGGTCAGCAGCCCCCGCGGCATCTCCAGCCAGGTCCCGTCCGCCGCGTCGTTGAACCGGCAAAGGTCGGAGTCGGGCTCCCAGCCGCTCATCTGGCCTATGAGGTCGTTCAGGGCCTCATGGACGGCGGCCTGAATGGCTTGGCCGTCGGCTCCCGCCGGCAGGACGAGCTGCGCCGACCAGGAAACCCCCATCGTCGGCCCGCCCATCCGCACGACCGGCCCGACGGGCGGGTTGAGCGCCGCAGGCGACAGCGTCGGTGGAACGGCGACCCGGTTCACGGCGGGGAGGGGGTCTCGTCGCCCTATTCCTTCAGGACCTCGAAGGTCGCCACGTACAGCGCGCTTCGCTCGGCCCCGGCGATCGCGCTCGGCCCGCCGCGCACGCTGGCCTCGATCCAGAAGAAGCCCGCTTGCGGCCAGGTGACGGTGAACTTCCCGTCCGCCCCGGTCTTGATCTTCATCTCGCCGCGATCGTCGAGGTAGCGGGCCCCGCCCCGGGCCACCGTCACCTCGACGTCGGCCGCCGGCTTGCCGTCGATCAGCAGGCCGAAGGTCGCCGCCTCGCCGGCGAACAGGTCGTTGGGATGGGTCACCGGAACCAGTTCCAGCCCCTTGCCGGTGGCCTTCAGGGCGGTGTCGTTCGGCGCCCCGGCGGTGACGAAGGTCTCCACCCGCCGCATGCTGTGGGTCTTCTTCACCTCGGTGGCGTCGGCCGGGATGGCCGCGGCCATCTCCGCTTCCGTCCCGCGCCAGCGCTTCTGCTCCCCCCCGACCTTGTAGGAAACAAGCAGGCCGTCGGCGACGTTGGCGATCCGATAGGTGCCCGGCTTGGAGAGCTGGATGTCGAACACGCTGCGGTACTTGCCCGTGTGGCCGTTCTTCGCCTCGACCGGCGCCCCGTCCGGCCCGGTGATCACCAGGCTCTCCAGCCGCATCGGCACATGCTCGAAGACGAACAGGTCGTTGGACACCGCTGCGTCCACCGTCACCCAGGGATCGTTCCCCGACAGCACCGTCATGGACGGCAGCATCCACTGTCGGTGGGCGCTGGCGGCCAGCGGGGCGGCCAGGGCGGCGACGAAGGCCAGGGCTGCGGCGGCGCGGCCCAAACGCTTGCTCTTCATAGGTCCGGCTCCTCGTTCGATCACGGTTTGATGCTGACGCTGACGGCGCCCAGTTCGGTCTTGCCGGCGGCGGCGCCCCTGGCGGCCTTGCCGTTCCACTGGAAGGGGATCTTCACCACCTCCCGGCCGCCCACCTCCCGGGCCGCCTCGATCACCAGGTTGTAGCCGCCGGGCGCCAGATCCTTCAGCCGCGCGGCCGGGATGACGAGCTGATGCCTGCCCGGCGCCTTGGTGGGGCCGCTGACGCCGTTGGCCGGCATGGTCATCGACCGGCCGGCCCGGCGCCACCACTGGCGCATGTCCTTCAGCCAGGTGGCGCCTTCGCCCTTGGGATTCTTGGTGTCGTACCAGACCGCCAGGGTCTTCACCGCCGTCTCGTCCGGCTTCTCGATCCACACGGCGACATAGGGGGCGTGGTACTCGGCCACGGTCATTCGCGGCACCTCGATGCCGACGGTCATGTCGCCGGCGACAGCGGGACTGGCGGCGAGGCCGGTGAGCAGGGCGGCGGGCAGGACGATACGCATCGGCTCTCTCGTCAATGAATGAACAGCAGGGCGATCAGGAAGGGGATCAGCAGGCCCAGCCCGACATAGGGCCAGGTGGTCTTGCGGGCGTGCGAATGCAGCCAGAGCAGGATCAGGCCGGTGACGCAGAAGACGATGGTTCCCGCCGCGAAGATGTCGAGGAACCAGGACCACACGGCGCCGGTGTTCCGCCCCTTGTGCAGGTCGTTCAGGTAGGCGATCCAGCCCCGGCTGGTGGCCTCGTATTCCACCGCGCCCGTCTCGGTGTCCACCGACACCCAGGCGTCGCCCCCTGGCCGGGGCAGGGCGACATAGGCCTCGCCGTCCGACCACTCGACAGCCGCCGTGGCGGGAACCTTGACCTTCATCGCCTTGCCCAGCCAGTGGCGGGCCTCCGCCGGCAGCGGCCCGGCCTTGGGGCGGGCGGCGTTGATCGCGGCGATCACCGGCGGCGGCGCCTCGCCCTTGCGGCTCACGGTCTGCGGCTTGGCCTCGATCTGGCGGGCGTGGTTGAGGGTGAAACCGGTCACGGCGAACAGGATCATGCCGATCAGGCAGATGGCGGCGCTGATCCAGTGCCAGCGCACGATCTCGCGCATGAACGCCGCCCGCGCCAGGGCCCGCTTCTTCGCCTTCGCCTTATCGGCCTGCGCCCTTTCGAGGCGGGGGGCTTCCGTCGCCGGGGCGGTCAAGGACGGCCTCCCGCGCGGCGGGTCGGGAGGGGCGGAGACTTCGGCATGAAACTGGCGGCGCTTGATCAGATTTTGAGAACGCCTCGCAATAGCAGACCCTAGGCGCAGGGCAAGCCTTAACCGCGGACACTCACCGGCTCTACCGTTCGGTAACGGGCCCGCAACCGATCCTGTGTCAGGTAGGCGACGATGGAGCAGCCCGCGTGCGACCCGCTGGAAGGTCTGTGCGTCATGGTCGTCGACGATCATGCCAGCACCCGGCGGCTCGTCACCGACGTGCTGCGGGCCGGCGGCGTCGAACGGACCGTCGCCGCCGAGAGCGGGTCGGAAGCCCTGGCGATGCTGGCCTCGGGTCGTCCGGACGTGATGATCACCGACTGGAGGATGCCGGTGATGGACGGGCTGACCCTGGTGCGCGCCGTCCGCCGGGCCGCCGTTGAAGAGGATCCCCGCATTCCCGACCCGCGGCTGCCGATCATCATGCTCAGCGGCGAGCGGCGGCGCCGCGACGTCGAGGTGGCCCGCGCCGCCGGCGCCGACGCCTTCCTGCTCAAGCCCTTTACTCCGGCCCGGGTGTTGGAGCGGGTCGCCACCGTGCGCCAGCGCCAGATCGACTTCGTCATCAGCCCCGGCTACGTCGGCCCAGACCGCCGGCACAGCCGGCTGGAGGCGGACCGCTACGGCGGTCCGCTGCGCCGCCGCGACGACGCCCTGGACATCGACGAGCTGGCCGCCCGGGCCGACCTCTGCGCCCACGTCCTGGACGAGACCGCCACTTTCCAGCGGCTGGTCGAGGCGCGCGGTCTCGACTACCTGCTGCGCCAGATGGCTTGCCGGGTGGCCCACGACCTGCGGCTGCGCGCCGACCAGGCCGGCGACCGCGACCTCACCCGCGCGGCCGCCTCGCTCGGCCGCTACGTCTCGGCGGTCGGCGGGCCCGCCCGGGCCGACCCGGAGGTGATCCAGATCCACTTCGAGACGCTGCGCGCCCTGGCCCTGCTGCCGCCTGAGTCCTTCCAGGCCAGCGCCACCATCACCCGCCAGCTCGACCGGGCCGTGTCGCGTCGCATCGCCGGCTGGCGCGCCACCCTGGCGGCCTGATCGAGCCGGCCCTATATCGGCCGCCATGGCCGAAGCCTTCAACGACCTGACCCTCTCCGCCGACAAGGCCGCCCGCTACGACGAGGTGGCGGTGGAGATCGCCGCCGTGCTCGACGGCGAACCCAACCTGACCGCACGGATGGCCACCGTGGCGTCGATGCTGGCAAGCAGCTTCGACCACTACTTCTGGACCGGCTTCTACGTCGTCGACCCGGACAAGCCACGCGAACTGGTCGTCGGTCCCTACCAGGGCACCCTGGGATGCCTGCGCATCGCCTTCGGCCGCGGCGTCTGCGGCGCGGCGGCGGAGACTGGGGAGACCCTGCTCGTCGAGGACGTCCACGCCTTCCCCGGCCACATCGCCTGCGACAGCCGCAGCGAGAGTGAGATCGTCGTGCCGGTGAAGGATGCGGCGGGGCGGTTGATCGCAGTGTTCGACGTCGACTCCGACCGGCCTGCCGCCTTCGACGCCGTTGATCAGGCGGGGATCGAAGCCATCCTCCAGGCGACCTTCGGCCGCTGACCCCGGACTTCGTAGAAAACCTCAAGTCCCGTTGAGTCTATTTTGATCGATCGCCGCACATCGGCGATTGCCAGCCGGCGCGTCCGTATGATCTAAGTTTTCAAAGAAAACTGACTTGCGGAGCCCACATGCCTCTCTGGAAGATCTACACGCCTCCGAAGGCGTTCACGGCCGACGATAAGAAGTCGATCGCCGAGGCGCTGACCGGGCTCTACGGGCGGGTGATGCCGCGCTTCTACGTCGGCGTTGTGTTCCAGGAGGTCGCGGCCGACGACTTCTACATCGGTGGAGCGCCGTCCGGAGACTTCGTCCGCATCTGGGTCGACCACATCGCGCGGACCTTCCGGTCTGAGGAGCAGAAGGTCGGCTTCTTCAAACTGGTGAACAGGCTGCTGGCGCCCTGGATCGCCGACCGCGGGTACCGATGGGAAATGCATGTGGATGAGACCCCCTTCGACCTGTGGACCATCCAGGGCTACTTCCCACCGGCCGAGGGGACCGAGGACGAGAAGCGCTGGATGGCCGAGAACCGGGCTTCGCCCCGCACCCACGCCTGATCGAAGGATCCGCCATGCCAAACCTTCCCGAAGGACGCGCCGCTATCACTGGAGCCTCGTCAGGCATCGGCGCCGCGTACGCGGACCGCCTGGCTCGCCGGGGGCATCCGCTCCTGCTGATCGCCCGCCGGGCCGAACGCCTTGAAGCCGCCGCCGCAACCTTGCGGCAGGCCCATGGGATCGATGTCCAGACCCTGGTTGCCGACCTGGAGCAGGCCGCCGACGTCGCGGCCGTCGAGGCGCGGTTCGCCGACCCGGAACTCGCCATCCTGGTGAACAACGCCGGGGCGGGCGGGCTCGGCCCCGTCGCGGCGGTCAGCGCCGACCGGATGGAGCGCATTCTGACGCTCAACGTCCTGGCCCTGGCGCGGCTGTCCCACGCCGCCCTGGCGACCTTCCGCGCCCGAAAGGGCGGGCTGCTCGTCAACATCGGCTCGGTGATGGCCCATGCGCCGTCGGCGGGCGGCGCCGCCTATGGGGGCTCCAAGGCCTTTGTCCTCACCTTCACCCGCTCGCTCGCGCTCGAGTATGCCGAAGGGCCGATCCGGGTGCAGCTGGTGATGCCCGGGCCGGTGCGCACCGAGTTCTTCAGCTCGCAGGGCATGAGCGACGGGGTGTTCCCCGACGCCGCCTACCTGACCCCCGACCAGCTGGTCGACGCCGCGCTGGCTGGCGCCGAAGCCGGCGAGACGGTCACCGTCCCGTCCCTTGGCGATCCGGAAATCTGGAACCGGCTGGAGGCCGCCCGCCAGGCCTTCATGGGCGCTGTGGGATCAGGCCAGGTGGCCCCGCGGTATCTGACGCCCGCCTGACGCGGGAGAGGGTTTCTAAACCCGCCGCGGCTATCCTCCGCCCATGCCCGCGGCCGTCAGTCTCATCGTCCCCACCCAGCGACGTCCCGCCGGCCTGGCGACGGCCCTTCGCTCGCTGGCCGGCCAGACCGGCGTCGACCTCGCGACCGTCGAGCTGATCGTCGCCGACAACGACGCCGTTCCCTCGGCCCGCGCCGCCGTGGACGCCTTCGCCGCGTCCGCCCCGTTCCCGGTCCGTTATGTCCACGAGCCCTGCCCCGGGGTCGCCAACGTCCGGAACGCCGCCCTGGCCGCCGCCGCCGCGCCGCTGATCGCCTTCCTCGATGACGATGAGGAGGCCCCGCCCCACTGGCTTGCCGCCCTGCTGCAGGCCCAGCGGTCTCTGGACGCAGACGTCGTCTTCGGGCCGGTCCGGGGCCGCGCCCCCGATGGGGTCGCGCACCGCGCCTACCTGGAAGCCTTCTTCTCCCGAGAGGGGCCGGTCGAGACCCGGACGCTCGACCACTACTACGGTTGCGGCAACAGCCTCGTGCGCAGGGCCGCCCTGCCGCATCCGGAAGCCCCGTTCGATCCGTCGCGTAACGCCAGCGGCGGGGAGGACGACCTGCTGTTCGGGACCATGCAGCAGCGCGGCGCCACCTTCGCCTGGGCCCATGAGGCCTTCGTCTGGGAGGACCCGATCCCCGCCCGTCTGACCCTGGCCTATGCCCTGCGCCGGGCTTTCGCCTACGGCCAGGGCCCCAGCGAGCATGCGGCCGCCCAGCGCAATGTCCCCGGAATCGTCGGCTGGATGCTGGCCGGCCTGGCCCAGTCCGCCCTGTGGGCGCCCGTCGCGGCCATCAAGTGGCTCACCCTCGCCCCCGACCGCGCCCTGCCGCTCGATCGGCTGATGCGGGGCCTTGGCAAGACCCTGTGGTTCCCGCCGTTCAGCCAGACCTTCTACGGCCGGCCTTCGTAGCCGGCGCCGCCTGACCCAGCGTAGGCCTTGCACGCCCCGCCGCGTCATCCCACAAAGGCGGCAATGACCGCGTCGCGCACCATCACCCTCGACGGCGACCTGACCGCCGACGCCCGGACCCTGCGAGACGCCTTCGGCTGCTTCACCACCGGGGTGACGGTGGTCACCACCTGCGGCCCGGACGGCCGGCAGGTCGGCTTCACGGTCAACGCCTTCTCCTCGGTCAGCCTCGACCCGCCCCTGGCGCTGGTCTGCGTCGACCATAAGGCTTCCAGCCTGCCCATCCTCGACCAGGCCGGCACCTTTGCCGTCAACGTCCTCCACGCCGACCAGGAGGACATGGCCCGCCGCTTTACAGTGAAAAGCCCCGATCGCTTCGAGGGGCTGGCCTGCGAGACCTGGGACCGCGGCGTGCCGATCCTGCCTGGCTGCATGGCCAACTTCGAGCTCGAGACCTACCGGTCCCTCGACGCCGGCGACCACCGCATCTTCATCGGCCGCATCCTGAAGGTCCGCTTCGACCCCGACCATGAGCCGCTGGTCTACCTGCGGGGCCGCTTCCGGCGGGTGCATACGGACTGACCTTAGAGGGTACTTAAAAAAGACCTACCTCTGACGCTACGTCATACTTACGCGGTCGTGGGCGATGGCTTATCTTACCGTGAACGTAAACGACAACCTCGGAGCCGCCTCCATGGCTGAAGCCTATATCGTCGCCGCCCAACGCACCGCCGGAGGCCGCAAGGGCGGCCGTCTCGCCGGCTGGCATCCGGCAGACCTCTCCGCCGCCGTGCTCGACAGCCTGGTGGCCAAGGTCGGGGCCGACCCCGCCTTGATCGAGGATGTGATCATGGGCTGCGTCAGCCAGATCGGCGAACAGGGCATCAACATCGCCCGCAACGCCATCATGGCCTCCTCCCTGCCCGAAAGCGTGCCGGGCACCAGCGTCGATCGCCAGTGCGGCTCCTCGCAGCAGGCCATCCACTTCGCCGCCCAGGCGGTGATGTCGGGCGCCATGGACGTAGTCATTGCCGCCGGCGTGGAGAGCATGACCCGGGTGCCGATGGGGACCTCGGCCGTGCTGCCGCTGAAGGCCGGGATGGGCACCTATATGAGCCCCAATATTCAGGCTCGCTATCCGGACATCCAGTTCAGCCAGTTCGCCGGCGCCGAGATGATCGCCAAGAAGTACGGCCTGTCGAAGGATCTGCTCGACGAGTACGGCTACCACAGCCACCGCAAGGCGGCCGAGGCCACCAAGGCCGGCAAGTTCGCGAACGAGATCGTGCCGGTGAAGATCAAGACCGCCGAAGGCGTGGAGGAGGACCACACCGTCGACGAGGGCATCCGCTTCGAGGCCAGCCTGGAAGCCATGAAGGGCGTCAAGCTGCTGGCCGAGGACGGCGCCCTGACCGCCGCCACCTCCAGCCAGATCTGCGACGGCGCTTCGGGCGTGGTCATCGTCAACGAAAAGGGCCTCAAGCAACTCGGCGTCGAGCCCCTGGCCCGCATCCACCACATGACCGTCATCGGCCACGACCCGGTGATCATGCTGGAGGCCCCGATCCCGGCCACCCTGCGGGCCCTGGAGAAGACCGGCCTGAAGATCGACGACATCGACCTGTTCGAGGTCAACGAGGCCTTCGCCTCGGTGCCGACCGCCTGGCTGCAGGTCACCGGCGCCGACCCCGACCGCCTCAACGTCAATGGCGGCGCGATCAGCCTGGGCCACCCGCTCGGGGGCTCGGGCGCCAAGCTGATGGCGACGCTGGTCCATGCGCTGCATGACCGCGGCGGCAGGTACGGCCTGCAGACGATGTGCGAAGGCGGCGGCCTGGCGAACGTGACGATCATCGAGCGGCTGTAGGGTCGCTCGGTACTCGGTTGAAAAAGGGCCTCTCTCCAGCCGGAGCGAGGCCCTTTCCTTGCCGGATCAGACCCGGTCCTCCAGCACCAGTGTGCGCCAGGTGCGTTTGCCGTTGCGGGAGGTCTCGATGCGCAGTTCCGTGCCCGCAGGCTGGGTGACGGCGTGGGGCAGGCCAAGGATGCCGCTGTCGCCCTCGAAGTCCTCGATCACGTCGCCGACGCGCAGCCCCGCCTTGCCGGCCGGACCGGTCGGATCGATCCAGGCGATCTCCAGGGCTCCGCCGATGTCGCGCGGAACAAAGCCGGCCCGGTCGTCGGCATAGGGCTCCTGCCGGGCCCGGCTATAGGAGGCGCGCACGGTCGGCGGCGGTCTGGCGTCGATGACGCGCTCACGGTCCTGCGGCGAAACCACGGAAACGCGGGAGCGGTTGAAGTAGATATTCATCCGGCGGATCAGGTCGAAGCCGATCACCCCGTCCACATCATCGGCATTCACATGCCGGTAGCTCGCCGGCCTGTTGTGCATCCGGGTGATGACATCGTCGAACGCCAAGTCTCCAAGTTGGAGCTTGCCGACCACGACGGTCCGGAACGTCGGCACGCCTCCGGCGCTGTGGTTGTCCCGCCGACGCGCGAAGCTGTTCCAGAGGCGGTTTGACCTGACGAAGCGGTGGTTCAACTGCAGGCCCCAAGGGAAGAAGCTGAGAACCGCCAGCCTGGCTCGCCTGCCATCGACGATGGCGTCCACCATCGGCCCGCCCCTGGAGGTCTGGGGAATGGGCAATGACTTCCAGTCCTCGGGCCGGTCGGCGCCGACGGTCCAGGTCAGTCGGTCCCAATCGAGCAGGAAGGGCTCGTAGCGGGTCAGGCCGACCAGACCGGCAACCGGCAGACCCTCGAAAGCGGCCGGCGAGATCTCACAGTCGACGCCGCGATCGCGCAAGGGTCCCAAGTCGGCCGTCTCCAGCCTGAACGTTCTCACGGCCGCCTTGCCGACCTTGTAGCGATCGCCCAGCATGACGGACGGGTGGCAATGCCAGATGTTCCGGCTCAAGTTCAGGCCGAAGGGCAGGGGCTCGCCCCCGTCGATCCGCACGGCCGTCCAGGGCATGCCCCGGCTAATCCCAATTGGGATGTCGATGGGCGGCGGACGGCGACTGGCGGCGAGGACCCCCGGCCCCCCGACGCCCCCCGCAGCAAGAGCTCCGAGGGCGAATGCTCTTCTATCGACAGCCACGCGACGGCCTCCGCAGGGACCAAGGTTTGGCCTTCGACAAGGGCATGTGCAGCTGGAGCGCTTCGGGTGGTGCGGTGATGGTCATCCCGCCGTCACCCGCCAGATCACGTTCCCGACATCGTCCGAAACCAGCAATCCCCCCAGCCGGTCCTCGGCCACGGCCACGGGCCGCCCCTGCGCCTCGTTCTTCGCATTCAGGAATCCGCCCAGCACCTCCACCGGCGCTCCGGACGGGTTGCCCGCCACGAACGGCACGTAGATGACCCGGTAGCCGCTGGGCGGATCACGGTTCCAGCTGCCGTGCTGGGCGACGAACACCCCGCCGCGCCAGGCCTCCGGCAGCAGCGTCCCGCTGTAGAAATGGATGCCCAGCGACGCGGTATGGGCCCCCAGCGCGTAGGAGGGCTTGATCGCCTTGGCGACCATTTCCGGGTTGGCCGGCTCGACCCGCGTATCGACGTTCTGGCCCCAGTAGCTCCACGGCCAGCCG
The DNA here is from genome assembly GCA_035627755.1 of Caulobacter sp. Lineage (GTDB taxonomy): Bacteria > Pseudomonadota > Alphaproteobacteria > Caulobacterales > Caulobacteraceae > Caulobacter. The sequence continues at coordinate 20,261 of DASPLD010000010.1, forward strand.
TAGAAGCCGCCATCGCGGACCACGGTCATGTAGTCCGGCGGGGTGTCGTGGCCGATCATGTCGCGCTCGTTGACCGCCGTCCAAAGCTGGCCGGTGACCGGCTCCCAGGCCATCCCGTTGGGATTGCGCAGGCCGGACGCGAACACCCGCCGCCCCGAGCCGTCGAGGTTCATCTCCAGGATGGCCGCGCGCTCCTTCTCGACCTCCAGCCCCTCGTCGGCGATGTTGCTGCTGGAGCCGACCGACACGTAGAGCTTCGACCCGTCGGGCCTGGCGACGATGTTCCGCGCCCAATGGCCGTTCGATCCCGTCGCCGGCAGGTCGGCAATCTTGCGACCGGGTCCCGCGATCTTCGTCACGCCGGGCGCATAGGTGAACACCATCACGCTGTCGGTGTTGGCCACGAACAGCTGGTCGCCGACCAGCGCCATGCCGGACGGCGAATTCAGCCCGGTGATGAAGGGCGTCTTCAGTTCCGCCACCCCGTCCCCGTCGGCGTCGCGCAGCAGGGTGATGCGGTTGGCGCTGGGCGCGGCGGCCCCGGCCTTCTTCATCATGGCCTTGGCGACCATGGCCTGCAGACCCTTGCCCTCGCGCCGCGGGCTGTTGGTCTCGGAGACCAGGATGTCGCCGTTGGGCAGGGCGTAGAGCCAGCGCGGATGGTCCAGCCCTTCGGCGAACCGCGCCACCTTCAGCCCCGTGGCCGGCCTGGGCGCCGCGCCCCGCGCCCAGCCCACCGCCTGCCGCGCATTGATGACTGGCAGTCCCCCGGACTTGGCGGCCGGCAGCTTCGGGTCGGGCCCGTATCCCTCGTTGGGATCGGCCTTCGAGGCCGGCTGGCAGGCCGCGAGGGCGAGCGCCCCCACGGCCAGGGCGGCGAGCAACAGGCGCTTCATGGCGATCCTCCCGATTTTCCGGGAGGGTAGGCTAGGCCGGCGACACTCGCCAGACCACGTTGCCGACGTCGTCCGCGACCAGCAGGGCGCCGGTCCTGTCGACGATCACTCCGACCGGACGGCCCTTGGCCTGGACGTTCTCGTCGAGGAAGCCGGTCAGCACGTCCTGCGCCGGTCCGGACGGCTTGCCGCCGCTGAATGGCACGAACACCACCTTGTAGCCGCTGACCGGATTGCGGTTCCACGACCCGTGCTGGCCGATGAACACCCCGCCCCGGTACTGAGGCATCAGCTCGGCAGTGTAGAACGCCAGGCCCAGCGAGGCGGTGTGCGCGCCCAGGGCATAGTCGGGGTTCAGGGCGGCCGCCACCTTGGCCGGATCGCCCGGCTTCACGCGCGTGTCGACCCGGCCCCAGTAGCTGTAGGGCCAGCCGTAGAAGCCGCCGTCCCGTACGGACGTCATGTAGTCGGGCACCAGGTCGTGGCCGATCTCGTCGCGCTCATTGACGGCCGTCCACAGCACGCCGGTGGTCGGTTCCCAGTCCATGCCGTTGGGGTTGCGCAGGCCGGTGGCGAACAGGCGCTTCTGGCCGGTGGCGACATCGATTTCCCAAATGGCGGCCCGGCCCTCCTCCTCGGCCATGCCGAACTCCGCGACGTTGCTGTTGGAGCCGACCGTCGCATAGAGCTTGGTCCCGTCCCGGCTGGCGATGACGTTCTTGGTCCAGTGATGGTTACGCAGCCCGGCCGGCAGGTCGGTCACCGTCACCGGCGCGGCGGTGATTCTGGTGTCCCCGGTGCGGTAGGGGAAACGCACCACCCCATCGGTGTTGGCGACGTAGAGGGTGTTGCCCACCAGGGTCATGCCGAACGGCGAGTTGAGGCCGGAGAGGAAGACGGTCTTCGTCTCCGCCACGCCGTCCCCGTCGGCGTCTCGCAGCAGGGAGATGCGGTTGGCGCTCGGCGTGGCCGCGCCGGCCATCTTCATCACCGCCTTCATCACCGCCCCCTTGATGCCCTGGTCGTCCTTGGGGCGGGGCGGGGCGTTGGTTTCGGCGACCAGGACGTCGCCGTTGGGCAGGGCGTAGAGCCAGCGCGGGTGGTCGAGACCCTCGGCGAAGGCCTGTACCTTCAGGCCCGCCGCGGGGATGGGCTTGTCCCCGGCCGGCCAGCCGACCGCCTTGCGGGCGTTGATGGTCGGGATCAGCGCCGACTGCGGCTCGGGCAGGACGGGGCTTGGGCCGTAGGTCGCCGAAGGCGGCAGCTTGCTGGCCCCAGCGCAGGCGGCGAGGGGCAGCAGGGCGGCGCCCAGCAGCAGGGCGCGGAGTTGGGTGTTCACAGGCGTCTTCCTTGGCTGGCCGCATAACGCGGCTCTGCGAAGGTTAAGCGCCTTTATGGCTGGCCTTGTTCCCCGGCTGTCGGAGCCGGGCCGTGAAGCGCTGCCGGTCGGCCGGATAGAGGAAGCGGGCGAAGGTCACGAACTGGCCGGAAAGCCAGGTGCGGCGCTCGAGGGCCAGCAGGGCGGTTCCGACCGGCACGCCCAGCCGTTTGGCGGTCTGGCCGTCGGCCGCCAGGGCGGCGATCTCGTGCTCGGCCTCGGTCCAAGGGATGTGCTGCAGCAGCCAGGCGCCGGGCGGCGCATCCTCGAATCGCTCCTGGGCGGCGGCGGGGGCGGCGGTCAGGTTGATCCACCGCTCCTCCAGCGCATGGGCCTCGCCGTCGGCCAGGTGGAGCCCCAGCACGAGCAGCACCGGCGCGCCTTCGGCGACACCCAGCCGGGTCATCTGCTCGGGGCCGGCCCCGGACTCCCGCCGCGCCAGCCGGCGGAAGGCGTAGTCGCGGCCCTGGGCGCGCACCTCGGTGGCGACGTCGCGGATCTCCAGCACCGTCTCCTGCACGCCGCGCCGGGCGACGAAGGTGCCGGCCCGCTTGCGCCGCTGCACCATGCCGGCCTCGGCCAGGGCGTTGAGGGCGCGGCCGACCGTCATCCGGGCGCAGCGCCACTCAGCCGCGAGCTCAGTCTCGTTGGGCAGCTTCGATCCGGGCGGCCGCTCGCCGGACAGGATCTCCTGCTCCAGCTGCGCCCGGATCAGCTCGTGGATCGGGATCTGTCCGGTCATTGCGCCATCAGCCGCGTCATCGCGGCCCGGTAGCGCGCGTCGATGCCCTGGCGGCCCAGGTGCCGCCCCCCCTCCACGACCCGGCGTCCGCCGGCGTACACCGACCCGATCGCCGAGCGCCCCAGCGCGAAGACCCAGGTGTCGATGGCCAGGTCGTCGGTTCGCCCCGCCATGTCGGGGTGGCCCATGTCCAGGCAGATCACGTCGGCCCGCCGCCCCACCGCCAGCGCCCCGATCGGCTGGCCCAGGGCCTGCGCCCCGCCGGCCTGCGCGCCCTCCAGCAGGGCCCGCCCGGTGCTCTGCCCCTCGCGCTGCGACAGCAGGTTGCGGCCCCGGAGGACCAGCCGCTGGGCATACTCCAGCTGCCGCAGTTCCTCGGCCGCCCCGACGGCGATGTTGCTGTCGGTGCCGACCCCGAACCGGCCCGCCGCGGCCAGGTAGTCGGTGGCCGGGAACACACCGTCCCCCAGGTTGGCCTCGGTCACCGGGCAGAGGCCCGCCACGGCGCCGGACCGGGCCAGGCCCAGGGTCTCCTCGGGTGTCAGGTGGGTGGCATGGATCAGGCACCAGTGGCGGCCGACCCCGGCGTGCTCCAGCAGCCATTCGACCGGTCGCCGCCCGGACCAGGCGATACAGTCCTCGACCTCCTTGACCTGCTCGGCGGCATGGATGTGGACCGGTCCGTCGGCGAGGGGGAGGATGGCCTCGAGCTCGTCCGGCGTGGCGGCGCGGAGGCTGTGGGGGGCGATGCCAACAACGGCGCCATCGGCCTGAAGGGCCTCGACGATGCGGGCGAAGCGATTGGGATCGTTGATGAATCGGCGCTGTCCAGGGGTCGGCGGCTCGCCGCCAAAGGTGGCGTGCGCGTAGAACACCGGCAACATGGTGATGCCGATGCCGGTCTCGGCGGCGGCGTTCAGATGGCGGCGGGCTAACTCGGCGACGTCGGCGTACGGGGCCCCGTCGGGCGCGTGGTGCAGGTAGTGGAACTCGGCCACCGCCGTGAAACCGCCCTCCAGCATGTCGGCGAAGGCGTAGGCGGCAATGGCCTCGACGTCGTCGGGGCCGAGGCGCGCGAGGAAGCGGTACATGACCTCGCGCCAGGTCCAGAAGCTGTCGCGGGCCGGGCCGCGGCGCTCGGCGAGGCCGGCCATGGCCCGCTGGAAGGCGTGACTGTGCAGATTGGGGACGCCGGCGAAGCCGAGCGCCTCGCGAGCCTCGCCGGCGGCCGGAGAAGCGCCGGTCTCGATGGCGCTGATGACCCCGTCCTCGACGGTGATCCGCACATCGGAGGCCCAGCCGTCGGGGAGCAGGGCGCGGTCGAGGAACAGGCTGGTTCGCATCGGGCAAGGATCGGGTTGCCAGCCGAATATGTCTAGACATATTGTCCGGCCACCCCTGGAGGATTCATGCATTTCGACCGGCTCTGGCTTGGCGGACGGCTGGCGACCCTGTCGCCCGGCGAGGGACTGGTCGAGGATGGGGCCATCGGCGCGGCGGACGGGAAGATCGCCTTCGTCGGGTCGGACCTGCCGGCCGGCTGGACGGCCGGGGAAACCATCGACCTGCAGGGTCGGCTGGTCACGCCCGGCCTGATCGACTGCCACACCCACCTGGTGTTCGCCGGCGACCGGGCGGACGAATTCGAGATGCGGCTGCGGGGCGAGACCTACGAGACCATCGCGGCGGCGGGCGGGGGGATCGTCTCGACGGTGGCCAAGACGCGTGCGGCCAGCGAGGAGGCGCTGGTCGAAGGGGCGCTGGACCGTCTCGACCGGCTGCTGGCGGAGGGGGTGACGGCGGTCGAGGTCAAGTCGGGATATGGGCTGGACCTCGATAGCGAGCTGAAGATGCTGCGGGCGGCGAGGGCGCTTGGGGAAAGGCGCCGGGTCACGGTGGCGACCAGCCTGCTGGCGGCCCATACGCTGCCGCCGGAGCATCGAGACAGCCGCGAGGCCTATCTGGCCAAGGTGACGGACGAGATCATTCCGGCGGCGATCGGGCTGGCCGATGCGGTGGACGCTTTCTGCGAGACCAACGCGTTCACGCCGGCCGAGGTGCGGCGGGTGTTCGAGGCGGCGCGGGCGCACGTACTGCCGGTGCGGCTGCATGCGGACCAGCGCACGGCGGGCGGCGGCGCCGCCCTGGCGGCGGAGTTCGGGGCCCTGAGCGCCGACCACCTGGAACGCACGGACGCGGCGGGCGCCAGGGCGATGGCCGCGGCGGGGACGGTGGCGGTGCTGCTACCCGGGGCCTTCTACGCCCTGCGGGACGAGGAGAAGCCGCCGGTAGCGCTGTTCCGGCAGGCCGGGGTGCGAATGGCCGTCGCCACCGACTGCAATCCGGGCAGTTCGCCGCTGACCTCGATCCTGACGGCGCTGAACATGTCGGTGATCCTGTTCGGGCTGACGGTCGAGGAGGCGCTGGCCGGGGTGACCCGCGAGGCGGCCCGGGCCATCGGCAAGGCCGACGAGATGGGCACGCTCGAAGTGGGCAAGGCCTGCAACCTGGCGATCTGGAACGCCACCCGGCCGGTGGAGCTGGCCTACTGGCTGGGGCGCAATCCGCTGCACAGCCGCGTTTTTCAAGGAGAACCGTCGTGACCGCCCCCCAGAGCACGCAGAGGGTGCTGAGGCCCGGAGAGGCGAGCCTGTCCGACTGGCGGGCGGTGTTCGAGGGGGCGACCCCGCGCCTGGCCGACAGCGCCTGGCCGGCGGTCGAGGCCAGCGCCGCCGCCGTGGCGCGGATCGTCGGGGAGGGGCGGGCGGTCTATGGGGTCAACACCGGCTTCGGCAAGCTGGCCAACATCCGCATCGCCGACGAGGACCTGGCGCGGCTGCAGAGCAACATCGTGTTGTCCCACGCGGCCGGGGTCGGGGCGCCGCTGGAGGCGCCGGTGGTGCGGCTGATGCTGGCGCTGAAGGCCGCCAGCCTGGGCCGGGGAGCGTCGGGCGTGGCGCCGGCCACCATCCGCATACTGGAGGCCATGCTGGCCGCCGACCTGCTGCCGCTGATTCCCGAGCAGGGCAGCGTCGGCGCCTCGGGAGACCTCGCGCCCCTGGCCCACATGGCCGCGGCGATGATCGGGGTCGGCGAGGCTTTTCTGGCGGGCGAGCGGATGCCGGCGGCCGACGCCCTGGCCCGCGCGGGGCTGGAGCCGCTCAGTCTCGGGCCCAAAGAGGGGCTGGCCCTGCTCAACGGCACCCAGTTCTCCACCGCCTGCGCCCTGGCGGGACTGTTCCGCATCGAGCGGGTGTTCCAGGCGGCGCTGGTGGCCGGCGCGTTGTCGGTGGAGGCGGCGAAGGGCTCGATCGCGCCGTTCGATCCGCGCATCCACGCCCTGCGGGGCCACCGCGGCCAGGGCGAGGTCGCCGCCGCCCTGCGCGCCCTGCTGGTGAACAGCGGCATCGGAGCCAGCCACGCCAGCTGCGGCAAGGTGCAGGATCCCTACTGCCTGCGCTGCCAGCCGCAGGTGATGGGGGCGGTGCTCGACCTGGCGCGGCAGGCGGCGGACACCCTGGGCTGCGAGGCGGGCGGGGTGACCGACAACCCGCTGATCTTCGCCGACACCGGCGAGGCGATCAGCGGCGGCAACTTCCACGCCGAGCCCGTGGCCTTCGCCGCCGACATGCTGGCCATGGCGGTGTGCGAGATCGGCTCGATCAGCGAGCGGCGGACGGCGATGCTGGTCGATCCGGCCCTCAGCGGCCTGCCCGCATTCCTGACGCCAAGGCCGGGGCTCAACAGCGGCTTCATGATCCCGCAGGTGACCGCGGCGGCCCTGGTGTCGGAGAACAAGCAACGGGCCTATCCGGCCAGCGTCGACTCCATCCCGACCAGCGCCAACCAGGAGGACCATGTGTCGATGGCGGCGCATGGGGCGCGGCGGCTGCTGGCGATGGCAGAGAACGCCGCGCAGGTGGTGGGAATTGAGCTGCTCGCGGCGGCGCAGGGGTGTGACTTCCATCTCGGGCTGCTGTCGAGCGAGGGGCTGGAGGCGGTGCGCAGGCTGGTGAGGGCCGAGGTTCCGCACCTGGAGGACGACCGCTACTTCGCGCCGGACATCGCGGCGGCGGCGGCGTTGGTGAAGAGCGGCGCGCTGGCGGCGGCGGCCGGTGTGACGTTGCCGGGGGTAGTGGGGTGAGGGCGGCCGCGAACAGGCCCTTCTCCCGCTCGTCGGGAGAAGGTGGCGCGAAGCGCCGGATGAGGGCGGCGCCAGCGCATCATGACCGCGCGCGTTCTGGCGCGGGTTGCGCCGACCCAACCTTTGCCAGCCGGCGCTGCCCTCATCCGCCCCCCTTCGGGGGCCACCTTCTGCCGACGAGCGGGAGAAGGGCATGACCCCCTGGCTCCACGTCCACCAGGGCTCCGCGCCGCTGATCGTGTCCATCCCCCATGCGGGGACCATGATCCCGCCGGAGATCGCCGAGCATCTGGTGTCGCACGACCTGGCGATCCACGACGCCGACTGGTTCATCCCGGAGCTGTACGCCTTTGCCGCGGGCCTGGGCGTCACCCTGGTGCGGACCGAGGTCTCGCGCACCGCCATCGACGTCAACCGCGACCCCTCGGGCCAGAGCCTCTATCCGGGCCAGGCCACCACCGGCCTCTGCCCCGACACCACCTTCGACGGCGAGCCTCTCTACAGGCCCGGCCATGCGCCGCGGCAGGCGGAGATCACCCGGCGGCGGATCAGCTATTTCGCGCCCTACCATGACGCCTTGGAGGGGGAGATCGACCGGCTGCGGCTTATCCATCCGTGCATCGTGCTTTATGACGCCCACTCGATCCGCAGCCGTGTGGACAGGCTGTTTGACGGCGAGCTGCCGGCGCTGAACCTGGGGACCAACGGCGGGGCCAGCGCGGGAGCCGAGCCGACCGCCATCGCCGAGCGGCACATGGCGGCCTCGGGCCTCAGCCATGTCACCAACGGCCGGTTCAAGGGCGGCTGGATCACCCGCCACTACGGCGATCCCGACGGCGGTGTTCATGCGCTGCAGATGGAGATCGCCCAGCGGGCCTACATGGACGAGCCCGCCGGCCTCGACATCCCGACCTGGAACGAGGCCCGCGCCGCCCCCCTGCAAGCGGTGCTCAAGGCCATGCTGACCGACCTGATCGACTGGACGAAAGCCCCATGACCCGTCTCGACAACACCCGCCTGATCCGCAGCCCGCGCGGCCTCGAACTGTCGGCCAAGTCCTGGCTGACCGAGGCGCCGATGCGGATGCTGATGAACAACCTCGACCCCGAGGTCGCCGAGCGCCCCGAGGAGCTGGTGGTCTATGGCGGCATCGGGCGGGCCGCGCGGGACTGGGAGAGCTTCGATCGCATCGTCGCCACCCTCAAGCGGCTGGAGGCGGACGAGACCCTGCTGGTCCAGTCGGGCAAGCCGGTGGGCGTGTTCCGGACCCACGCCGACGCGCCGCGGGTGCTGCTGGCCAACTCCAACCTGGTGCCCCACTGGGCCAACTGGGACCATTTCCACGAACTCGATCGCAAGGGGCTGATGATGTACGGCCAGATGACGGCCGGCTCCTGGATCTACATCGGCAGCCAGGGCATCGTTCAGGGCACCTACGAGACCTTCGTCGAGGCGGGACGCCAGCACTACGGCGGCGACCTGTCGGGCCGCTGGATTCTGACCGCGGGCCTGGGCGGCATGGGCGGGGCCCAGCCGTTGGCGGCGGTGATGGCCGGCGCTTCCTGTCTGGCGATCGAATGCCGCGAGAGCCGGATCGAGATGCGGCTGAAGACCGGCTACCTGGACGTGAAGGCCAGCGGGCTGGACGAGGCGTTGACCATGATCGAGCGGGCCTGCGCGGAGAAGAAGGCCATCAGCGTCGGGGTGGTCGGAAACGCCGCCGAGATGCTGCCGGAGATGGTCCGGCGCGGGGTGCGGCCGGACCTGGTGACCGACCAGACCAGCGCCCATGACCCCGTGAACGGCTACCTGCCGGCCGGCTGGACGGTGATCGAGTGGGACGAGCGGCGCGAGCGCGACCCCAAGGCGGTCGAGCAGGCGGCGCGGCGGTCGATGGCGCGGCACGTCGAGGCGATGCTGGAGTTCCACAAGGCCGGGGTGCCGACCGTCGACTACGGCAACAACATCCGCCAGGTGGCCAAGGAGGAGGGGGTGGCCGACGCCTTCGCCTTCCCGGGCTTCGTGCCGGCCTACATCAGGCCGCTGTTCTGCCGGGGCGTGGGGCCGTTCCGCTGGGCGGCGCTGAGCGGCGATCCTGAGGACATCCGGCGGACCGACGCGAGGGTGAAGGAACTGCTGCCGGACAACAAACACCTGCACCGCTGGCTGGACATGGCCGGGGAGAAGATCCGGTTCCAGGGCCTGCCGGCGCGGATCTGCTGGGTTGGGCTGGGGGACCGCGACAAGCTGGGGCTGGCGTTCAACGAGATGGTGGCGCGGGGCGAGATCGGGCCGGTGGTCATCGGTCGGGATCACCTGGACTCAGGGTCGGTGGCCAGCCCGAACCGGGAGACCGAGAGCATGAGGGATGGCTCGGACGCGGTGTCCGATTGGCCGCTGCTCAACGCCCTGCTCAACACCGCCAGCGGGGCGACCTGGGTGTCGCTGCATCATGGCGGCGGGGTCGGGATGGGCTTTTCCCAGCACAGCGGGATGGTGATCGTCTGCGACGGGACGGCGGACGCGGCGCGGCGGATTGCGCGGGTGTTGTGGAACGACCCGGCGACGGGTGTGATGCGGCATGCCGATGCGGGGTATGACGAGGCTGCGGACTGCGCGCGGGCGATGGGGCTGGATCTGCCGTCGCTTTAGAGCGCCGATGGCAATGATAGTGTGGAACTTGGGGGGACCATGAATCGCCGTCATCTTCTCGTCTTGCCGCTCGCAGCGCTCGCTCTGCCCGCCTGGGCCTCTGGACAGGACCTGGAGAGCGTGCAGCGCCAAGCTCTGCGCGAGCGCGGCGTCGGGCCGATCGTGTTTCCGGAGGGGGAACCGGCGATCTGGAAGGCGCTGCTCGATCCGGCGGCCCGGGACCAGACAGTAGACGGCGTCATCGCACGGCCTGAGAGCGTCAACCCGATCGCGTTCGCCCCGGTCTCGGAGTCGCTATGGGACCGTGGGCAACGGGCCCGCGCGGCCTTCTGGCTCTATCTGTTCCAGGCTCGCACCCAGCCCTGGATGCAAGGGGGACCGATCAGTGAGATGCTGATGGAGGATTATTTCTCGGCGCTTCTGGGTCGACCGGAGAACTATTTCGCTGCGCGCCGGGCCTGGAACCAGCGCGCGGCCGGCGTGATCAACAGCTGGGCGATGAGCGATCTCGACGCTGTGGTCGCCCTAGCCGGCCGAGTATTCAGCTACGAGTCGCGGATTCCGCTCTATCCCGGACGCAACACATACGTTTCGCAAGAAGTCTGGGACCGGACGGTCTTGGAAAAGCGGGCGGAGAACGTTGAGGGCTTCCGATCGGCGATGGCCCAACTGGACCGCGAGACCTTCTATGCCGAGCGCCGCAAGCTGGGGAAATACGTCGGTCCGTGGCAGGACGCTGGGCCGCCGTTGCCGGACGAATGGCGTTAGAAGATCGGGGAGGCTCCTCCTGTGCGACGGGTGAGGTGTCGCTCAAACATCCGTTTGAAATCGGCCGCATCCCTCCCTAAGGTCAGCTTCAAACAAGGGAGAGCGTCATGGGTCGTCTATCGGGGAAGGTTGCCATCGTCACCGGGGCCGCCAGCGGCATCGGGCGGGCCAGCGCCAAGCTGTTCGCGGAGGAGGGGGCCAAGGTGGTGGCCTTCGACCGGGCTCCGGAGGTCGAGCAGACGGTGGCGGACATCGTCGCGGCCGGGGGGCAGGCGATCGCGGTGCTCGGCGACGCCGGGTCGGAGGCCGAGGTCAGCGCCCTGGTCGACAAGGCGGTGGAGACCTATGGCGGGCTGGACGTCGCCTTCGCCAATGCGGGGGTGTCCGGCGGCTGGATCACCCTGCCGGAGCTGACCGAGGACAGCTTCATGGGCCTGCTGCGGATCAACGTCGTCGGGCCCGCGATGCTGATCAAGCATGCGAGCCGGGTGATGGCGCCCAAGGGTGGCGGGTCGATCATCTGCACCGCCAGCGTGGCGGCGCTGCGGTCGGGGGCGGGCGGCACGCCCTATAGCGCCTCCAAGGCCGGGGTGATCAGCATGGTCCAGACCACCGCCCAGCAGCTGGCCGGCACCGGCATCAGGGTCAACGCCATCTGTCCGGGCCTGATCGAGACGGGGATGACCAAGCCGATCTTCGACGGCGCCAAGGCCAAGGGCACGGAGGGCAAGATCGGCCAACTGAACCCGCTGCGCCGGGCCGGTCAGCCGATCGAGATCGCCCGGATGGCCCTGTTCCTGGCCTCGGACGAGGCGTCCTACGTCAACGGCCAGGCGATGGTGGTCGACGGCGGGCTGTCGAGTTCGCACCCGGTGGCGCGGCCAGGCTCGCTGAGCTGATCAACAATCGTTGTCATCCTTCGGCCGCGAAGCGGGCCGGAGGATGACAGGTGGGGGATCACCCCTCCAGCATCTCCACCGCCACCTCCGGGTGGGTGAAGTAGACCAGGAATCCCGCGTTCGGCAGCATCCGCTGGCGGGCGTCGGGGAAGGCGCGGCGCCACAGCTCGAGGTCCACCGGCCAGTCGAGGCCTTCGCAGAACAGCAGGCTCCAGCGGTCGCCGCCGATCTTTGGCGGCAGGGTCCAGCCGTGGGCGTAGACGGCCATCTCGGCCGCCCAGCCGGCGCTCGTGCGGGCCGACATGCCCTGCGAGTCGCGCAGGATGCGAGCCATCACCGCCGGGTCCTCGACCGCGGCGCGGTCGGCGGGGGCGGCGTCCAGGGAGCGGCGGATGGTCCGGGCGAGCAGGTCGCTGCGGGTCTGGCGGCGCAGCATCTCCCCGAAGGCGGCGATCAGCTCGGGATGCTTGAGCATGGTCCGCGCCACCGAGCCGATCAGGGAGCTGTGCGTGCGCTCGACGCTGGCCGGCGGGCGCGGGTTGACCAGCAGGCCGTGGCCGACCAGGTCGCCGTGCAGGGCGGCAAAGGCCAAGCCCGCCGCCGTGCTGCCGTCGCGTACAACGATGTCAGTCTTGCGCAGCTTCAGGGCCGCCAGCACCGCCGCCAGGTCCGAGGCGGCGGTGGCCAGTTGGAGCTCGGGGGCGGCGGCGGGGTCGGTCAGGCCGAAGCCTGGCCGCTGCACGGCGATTGGCCGGTAGCCGGCGTGGTGGAGGCGGGCGACGAACTCCAACGGCAGGATGCGGCCCGTCGAATAGCCGTGGAAGACAATCACCGGCCGCCCGCCCCTGGGTCCGTAGTCGATCAGCGCCACTCGCCGGCCGCCCTCGACGGTGATCAGCCGCATCCGGCCCTCGGGGTCGATTGGCTCGACCACCGTCTCCGAGGCCTGGGTCAGCGCGGTCAAGGCCCCGGCCTCGACCGTCAGCCGGACCAGGTCCTTGGCCTTGTTGACCCCGGTCTTGGCGAACACCGCCTTCAGCTGGCCGCGGACGGTCGCCTCCTTGACCCCCAGGGCGGCGGCGGCCTCCTTGGCTGTCAGGCCCTCGGCGAAGCGGGCGGCGGCCTTGGCCTCGGCGGGGGTGGCGCCGAACAGGGCGCGGAGCACCGCCTCGACGTCTCCGGCCGGGGCGGCCATGCCGCTCATCAGGTCCATCATCCGCCGGACCAGGTCCGGGCTGCGCTTGGCGCCGGCCTTGCGCATGGCCTTCTTCAGCGCCTCGCGGGCGGTTTCGCGGCCGACGCCGATGCGCCCGGCGGCTTCGGCCAGGTTGGGGGCGTCGAGCAGGGCCTCGGCAAGCCGCGCCTCCAGGGGGGTGAAGCCGAAGGCCTGGGCCGCGCGCACCGCCAGGTCGCTGACCCGCGAGGGGGCGAAACCGAGCAGGGCCACCCGCCGGCCGGGCAGGACCAGCTGGCCGCGGCTGGCCTCCGACAGCGGCCAGCGCAGGGCAATCTGTTCGGTGGCGGCGCAGGCGGCGATCACCCTGCCGTCGGCGGTCTCGATCAGGCCCGACGCCTGGCCCTGCTTCTGGGCCAGGCGGATCAGGCGGCGAAAGGCCGGGGAGTCGAGCGGATTGCCAAACCAGCGGAGGAACTGTGGGTCGGCCTGGGCCAGCAGGCCGGATGGCGAGATCACCGCCGCCCCGACCGAGCCCTCTGGCGCCACGGCGGCCAGGCCAGCCGAGACGTCCAGCCGGGCGGCCTCGGCCAGCACCTCGGCAAGGGCGGCGGGGTCGCGGGCGGCGGTGGCTTCCAGGCTCGCCCAGCCCTCCAGCACCGCGTCGGCGGGCCGGCCGCCGGCCAGCTGGCCGCGCAAGGCGTCTAGAAGGGTGGCGGACGGGGTCACATCTGCGCCATCCGCCGGGATTCCGAGCCGGCGGTCAAGGGTGGGTTCGACGATAGATTTTCTGGCTGGCGCCAGACTTCAAACGATCGTTTAACCGCAACAACTCCTATCACATTCGGAGAGCCGCCTTGAGCCTCGACGCCCTGTTCCGTCCCCTGCAGCTGGGGACGATGACCCTGAAGAACCGCATCGCCATGGCCCCGATGACCCGCAGCTTCTCGCCGGGCGGGGTGGCGACCAAGGAGGTGGCCCACTACTACCGCCGCCGGGCCGAGAACGGGGTCGGGCTGATCATCTCCGAGGGCACCGGGGTGGCGCGGCCGGCGTCGCTGAACGATCCCAACGTGCCGCGCTTCCACGGCGAGGCCGAACTGGCAGCCTGGAAGGCGGTCATCGAGGCGGTGCATGCGGCCGGGGGCGCGATGGCGCCGCAGCTGTGGCATGTCGGGGCGGTGCGGACCCGCAGTCCCGACTGGAGCCCACCGGGGCCCTATGACAGCCCGTCGGGCTTCTCCAGCCCCGGCAAGCAGTTCGGCGAGCCGATGAGCGACGAGGAGGTGGCCGACGCGGTCGAGGCCTTCGCCCGGGCGGCGGGCGCGGCCAAGGCGCTGGGTTTCGACGCGGTCGAGCTGCACGGGGCGCACGGCTACCTGATCGACCAGTTCTTCTGGGACGGGGTCAACCTGCGGACCGACCGCTGGGGCGGGTCGACCCTGCCGGAGCGGGCGCGGTTCGCGGCCGAGATCCTCAAGGCCGTGCGGCGCGAGGTAGGCGAGGGCTATCCGGTGATCATCCGGCTGTCGCAGTGGAAGCAGCAGGACTTCACGGCGAAGCTGGCCGCGACGCCGACCGAGATGGAGGCCTGGTTGCAGCCGTTGGCCGACGCCGGGGCCGATGTCTTCCACTGCAGCCAGCGGCGGTTCTGGGAGCCGGAGTTCGAGGGCAGCGACCTGAACTTCGCCGGCTGGGCCAAGAAGCTGACCGGCAAGCCGACCATCACCGTCGGATCGGTGGGGCTGTCGGGCGAATTCATCGCGGCCTACGGCGGCGAGGCCAGCGAGCCGGCCAGCCTGGACGGGCTGGTCGAGCGGCTGGAGCGGGACGAGTTCGACATGGTCGCTGTGGGCCGGGCGCTGCTGCAGGATCCCGAATGGGTGGAGAAGGTGCGCGCCGGGCGGACCGGGGAGTTGAAGAGCTTCGAGCGGTCGGCGATGGGGGTGCTCTACTGAGAGCGGTCTCCCCGTCCTTGAAGGTCAAGGCAATCGACTAGTAAACCTCCGTCATCCCGGAAAGCGCGCAGCGCTATCCGGGACCCAGGGGGCGCAGCGCGCCGGCCGCAGAGTGAGGTTGCTGGGCATCAGGCGTTGAAGTTCAGCTTCAGACCCGGGCGCGGCCAAGTCGCCCTGTAGAGCTTGCCCGTCCCGGAGGCGGTGATCCAGGCGGTCCGCATGTCCGGGCCGCCGAAGCAGATGTTGGTGCAGAGGATGTCCGGGAAGGGGAAGTGCTCGGTGGTCCCGTCGGGGTCGAAGGCCGTGACGCCGCCGTTGATGATGGTGGCCACGCAGACCTTGCCGCCCGCCTCGACCGCCAGGCTGTCGAGCAGCTGGTAGCCCGGCAGGTTGCAGACCACCCGGCCCGGCTGGAACGGCGGGGGGTCGGCCAGTTCGCCCGGCGCCTTGACGTCGAAGGCCCAGAGGCGGCCGAGCATGGTGTCAGCCATGTAGACGATCTTCTCGTCGGGGGAGAGGCCGACGCCGTTGGGGCTGACCATGTGGTCGCGGTGGCGGACGATCTTCGAGCCGTCGGGACGGGCGTAGTAGAGGCCGCCGAACTTCTTGCCATCCGGCGTCGAGCAGCCGTGGTCGGTGAACCAGAAGCCGCCGGTCCTGTCGAACACCAGGTCGTTGGGGCCGACGAGGCGCTTGCCCTCGCAGGCTTCGTAGACGGTCTCGACCCTGCCGGTGGCGATGTCGACCCGCTGGATGGAGCCGCCGACGTGGCTGGCGGGCGTCGGTCCGGGGATCAGCAAGCCCTCCATCTCCAGCCACTCGAAGCTGCCGCCGTTGTTGGTGACGTAGATCTTGCCGTCGGGGCCGATGGCCGCGCCGTTGGGACCGCCGCCGGGCTCTGCGACGACACTGGTCTTGCCGTCTGGAGTGACGCGGGTGAGCCGCTGGCCGGCGATCTCGGTGAGGATCACCGAGCCGTCGTTCATGGCGATGGGACCCTCGGGGAAGCGCAGTCCCTCGGCGACCAGTTCGATGTCCACGGCGGCGTCTCCCTCTTTTGCTTGCAGGGATACAACCGCCTGACGCCGCGTCAGCGCAAGGCTTAGGAAAGGACCTCGTACTGGTAGAGGGCCAGTTCGCCGGACTCCAGGAGGAAGGCGCGGCCGGTCCTGGAGCGCTTCAGAACCTGCTGTTCCTGATAGAGGACGCCGCTGGACGGGGGATGGGCCCCGGGGGCGACGCAGGGCACGGCCACGACGATCGCCTGGCCGAGCCTGTAACGGGCGCCGCGCTCGACGGCGGTGACCGCGCCATGCATCCGGCACTGCCCCAGGGAGCCGGCCGGGGCGACCATCTTCCTGACCTGGATGACCACCACATGGGGGGCGTTGCGGCGGGCCTCCTCGTAGTACTTGGGGTGAAGGGCGGCCTGGGCCGCGGTGGCGGCCAGCAGGGCGAGGGCGGCGGCCAGGGTGACGATTCTCATCTTGTCAGCGCTCCAGGATGCGGAAGACGAAGGGGTGGTCGTCCTTCTCGCCGGCCGGGTGGGCCTCGCGGCGGACCTCGCGCCAGGCGGCTTCGTCGAAGGCCGGGAAGCGGGCGTCGCCCTCCGGCTCGGCCTCGACCTCGGTGAGGTACAGGCGGCGGGCCTTCGGCAGGGCCAGAGCGAACAGGGCCGTGCCGCCGATCACGCAGACCTCCGCGGCGCCGTCCTCCTCCGCCTGCTCCCGGGCGGTCTGCAGGGCCTCGGAGAAGTCCTCGACGGCCAGGGCGCCCCTGGGCTCGAAGCTGCCGTCCCGGGTCAGGACGATGTTGAGCCGGCCGGGTAGGGGCTTGAGCGGCAGGCTGTCCCAGGTCTTGCGGCCCATGATCACCGGCTTGCCCAGGGTGTTGGCCTTGAACCAGGCCATGTCGGAGCGCAGCCGCCAGGGCAGGGCGCCGTCCCTGCCGATGACTCCGTTGCGGGCGCGGGCGACGACGAGGGCGATGGGGACGGTCATGGGCCGATCCTAAGGTGCGCCGGGCCGGCGCGTCATCCCGCGCGGCTACTTCCAGATCACCGAGAGGGAGGTCGTCGTGCCCGCCGCGCCCCTGGCCGGACGGTTGGAGAGGGCCAGGACAATGAGACCCGTGCCGTTCATGTTCGCATAGCCGCCCATGTCCCCGCCCCCCTTGATCGGGCCGCGGGGCATGACCGGCAGGCCGCCGGCGCGGGCGGCCAGGGCGCTGTTCAGGGCCGACGGATCGCGGATCTGTGGGGCTGCGGTAATCTCGCAGAGCTGCACGGTCGAGGCGCCAGAGGTGTTGCTGCCCATGCTGGCCGCCACCACGGCCCCGCCCACGGGCAGGACCCGGGCTCCGCTCGATGTGGTGCGATAGCCCAGCCGGTCGAGGCCGCTCGACCAGGAAGCCCGTCCCCTCAGGGTGTCGAGGCAGAGGTCGAGGGTCCGGATCATGGCCTGGGAGACCTCGGTCTCATTGGTCTGGGCCAAGGCGGGCGCGGCGAGGACCAGGGCGGCGGCAAGCGGGGCGAGGAGGCGGCGCGTCATCATGGGGGACGATGGCCCGCCCGCGGGCTACGGGCATCCCCCAAAAGCGGGGCGTTGCTAGACGGCGATCGGCGCCTTGATCGAGGGGTGCGCCTGGTAGCCCTCGACGGTGAAGTCGGCCAGCTCGAAGGCGAACAGGTCGGTCTTGTCGGCGAGGGTCATGGTCGGGAACGGGTAGGGTTCGCGGCGGAGCTGCTCCTTCGCCTGGTCGAGGTGGTTCAGGTAGAGGTGGGCGTCGCCGAAGGTGTGGACGAACTCCCCTGGCTGCAGGCCGGTGACCTTGGCGACCATCATGGTCAGCAGGGCGTAGCTGGCGATGTTGAACGGCACACCCAGGAAGACGTCGGCGCTGCGCTGATAGAGCTGGCAGGAGAGGCGGCCGTCGGCGACGAAGAACTGGAACAGGCAGTGGCAGGGCGGCAGGGCCATGTCCTCGACGTCGGCCGGGTTCCAGGCGCTGACGATATGGCGGCGGCTGTTGGGGTTGGTGCGGATGGCCTCGACCACGGCGGTGATCTGGTCGATGACCCGGCCGTCCGGCGCGGTCCAGGACCGCCACTGCTTGCCGTAGACGGGGCCGAGGTCGCCCTCGGCGTTGGCCCATTCGTCCCAGATGCTGACCCCGTGGTCCTTCAGGAAGCGGATGTTGGTCTCGCCGCGCAGGAACCACAGCAGCTCGACGATGATCGAGCGCAGGTGCAGCTTCTTGGTGGTCAGGAGGGGGAAACCCTGGGCCAGGTCGAAGCGCATCTGGCGGCCGAAGACGCCCAGGGTTCCGGTGCCGGTGCGGTCGCCGCGCCGGACCCCGTTTGTCATGATATCGGCCAGCAGGCCGAGGTACTGGCGCTCGGCATGGTCGGCCGAAGCGGAGGACGCGGTCAGGACTGGGGCGGGCAGGGACATGGGGGTGGCCTCTGAGAGCGCCTGAGGGTGTGATGATTCGCGGACCGCGCGTCGCGGCCAATCCGCGCTGTCCACAGGCTTTCCACTCACCGTTTCGCGAGCGGCCGGTCCCGGCGGGGCTGAGTGGGCGAGGCCGGCCGCCCTTGCGCGCCGCGCGGATTGAGGCATCGTTTGCCCTATGGACGGTCTCGATCCCCGGTCGCTCGACGTGTTCCGCGCCATCCTGGAGACCGGATCGGCGACGGCGGCGGCCCATCGCCTGCGAATGACACAGCCCGCGGTGACCCGGGCCATCGCCGTGCTGGAGCAGCAGACGGGACTGAACTTGTTCGAGCGGGGCAAGTTCGGCATGCGGCCGACCCCGCAGGGCGAGCTGTTCGCCATCGAGGTGCAACGCAGCTACAGCGGCTTGGCGCGGGTCAAGGCGGCCGCCGCGGCGATCCGCCAGGGCCTGGTCGGCGAGTTGGTGATCGCCGCTCTGCCGGTGCTGAGCGACGGGTTCGCCGCCCGGGCCCTGGGCGGCTTCGCGGTCGCCGCGCCGGACGTGCGGATCGGCATTGTCCACCTGCCGGCCGACGAGATGGTCCGCCGGGTGCTGGCCGGGAGCGTCGACATGGCCCTGACGGCCGGACCGCTGGTCGAGACGCCGGGGCTGTCGTGGACGGCGTTCGGCCACCGGCCGATGATGGCGTTGGTCCCGCTGAGCCATCCGCTCGCCGAGCGGTCCGTCGTTGAGGTTCCCGACCTGAAGGGGACCGAACTGGTGATGTACATGCCCGTGAACCCCTATCGCGGCATCCTGGAGCGCGCCTTCGCGGCTCAGGGCGTGGCGATGACCTTCCGGATCGAGGTGATGACCCTGCGCTCGGCCGCGCGGGTCGGCCTGACCGCCGGACTGATCTCCCTGGTTGACAGCGAGATCGCCGCCGAGGCCATCGCCCAGTTCCCGGGGGTGCGGGCCATTCCGTTCCGCGACGCCCGCTCCTGGGAGGTCATTGCCGTCTATG
>DASPLD010000011.1:0-32271 GCA_035627755.1 Caulobacter sp.
ACGATGGAGGCCAGGATGATCGCCTCCTCCGGCGTGCGGATCGGCAGGCCTGCCTTGCGCTTGGGCCAGAGGTCGGCCAGCAGCTTGTCGCGGGCGTCCATCATCCGCTGCAGCACCGCCGCCCGCTCCTCGCCCCGCTCAAAGGCGTAGGTCTGCGGCAGGATCGAGCCCTCCGGCGGCGTCGCCACCTCCCCGACCAGGGCTTCCTCCTTCATCAGCGCCTCGACCGCCATGTCGACGGTCCAGCCCTCGGGAATGGTCACCTGGTGGACCACCACCCGGCCGTCGCGGATGTAGTCGAGCACCGTGGCCATCGAGGCCCGGCTGGGGAATTCATATTCGCCCGCCTTCAGCGACCGGGCTGCGCCCGTGAGCTGGGCGGCGGCCACGAACACGGCCGCCGAGCGCACCGCCCCGCCCTTTTCCAGCGCCGAGGCGATCTCGTTCAGCCCGGCCCCGCGCCGCAGGATGACCACGTGGTTCTTGGCCCCGCCCTTGGCTTCCGGCCCGGGGCCCTGATAGGTCCACAGCGCCCAGGAAAGGCCCAGGGCGCCGACCAGGGCCAGGGTCAACAGGCCGCTGATCAACCCGACAATCACTCTGCGCATGAAAGGCAGCCCCCCGCCCTGGCTTCCCTTGGTCACGATCTTAAGGCGCCCGGCGGAAGATCACCGCGGCGTTGGTCCCACCGAAGCCGAAACTGTTGCTCATCGCGACGTCGATCTTCATCGGCTTCGCCTTGTTGGCGACCAGGTCGAGCGGTGTTTCGTGCTCCTGGTTGTCCAGATTGATGGTCGGCGGGGCGATGTTGTCGCGGATCGCCAGGATGGAGAAGATCGCCTCGATGGCCCCGGCCGCGCCCAGCAGGTGGCCGGTCATCGACTTGGTCGAGCTCATCGCCTTGCCCTTGGCGCGCTCGCCCATCAGGCGTTCGACGGCCCCCAACTCCAGGTAGTCGGCCATGGTCGAGGTGCCGTGGGCGTTGACGTAGTCGATATCGCCAGCATCGATGCCAGCGTCCTTCACGGCCGCCTTCATGGCCCGGAAGCCGCCGTCGCCGTCCTCGGCCGGGGCGGTGACGTGGTAGGCGTCACCGGCCAGGCCATAGCCGATCACCTCGGCGTAGATCTTGGCCCCGCGCGCCTTGGCGTGCTCGTACTCCTCGAGCATCACCATCCCGGCGCCCTCGCCCATGACGAAGCCGGAGCGATCCTTGTCGTAGGGCCGGGAGGCGGCGGTCGGGTTGTCGTTGTAATCGGTGTTCATGGCCCGGCAGGCCACGAAGCCGGCGATGCCGATCGGGCAGACGGAGGCCTCGGCCCCCCCCGCCAGCATGACGTCCGCATCGCCGTACTTGATCAGCCGGCAGGCGTCGCCGATGGCGTGGGCGCCGGTGGCGCAGGCCGTCACGACCGAGTGGTTGGGCCCCTTGAAGCCGTAGCGGATCGACACCTGGCCGGAGACCAGGTTGATCAGGGCCGAGGTGATGAAGAAGGGGCTGACCCGGCGCGGGCCCTTTTCCCTCATTTCCAGGGCCGTCTTCTCGATGGTGGCCAGGCCGCCGATCCCGGCGCCGATGATCACACCGGTGCGCTCCTTGTCCGCGTCGGTCTCGGGAATCCAGCCCGAATCGCGCACCGCCTCGTCGGCGGCCGCCATGCCGTAGAGGATGAAGTCGTCGACCTTGCGCTGGTCCTTGGGCGCCATGGTCAGGTTCGGATCGAAGCTGCCGGGAACATCCGGCCCGCCGCCGCCCCGGCCATCGACGCGCGGCACCTCACAGGCGATCTCGCAGCCGAAGCCGGTCGGATCGAAGGTGGTGATCCGGCCCGCGCCGGACCTGCCGGCCTTGATGCCTTCCCAGGTGACCTCGACGCCCTGGCCGAGCGGCGTGATCAAGCCCATTCCAGTAACAACGACTCGACGCATCAGAAAGGCTCCTCGGAGCGCGACAGGCGAGAGTGGGTACCGGCTTCGCCGCCCGGAGCGCTCCAAAAGTTCAGTTCAAAACCTTGATCAGAAACGAAGACCGCCGCGCGCATAAGGTCTGATCCCATGCGGCGCGGCGGTCAACGTAACCGATGTAGAGAGCGGAATCAGCCGCCCGTCTTCTCCGAGATGAACTTCACGGCGTCACCCACCGTCTGGATGTGCTCAGCCGCGTCGTCGGGGATCTCGATATCGAACTCTTCTTCGAACGCCATCACCAGCTCGACATTGTCGAGGCTGTCGGCGCCGAGGTCGTCGATGAAGCTCGCCTTCTCGGTGACCTTCTCGGGATCGGCATCGAGATGTTCGATGACGATCTTACGCACACGCTCGAGAATGTCGGACATAAGTTAGGGTCCCTCTTGGTCTTCAAAGGTCCGCGCCAACGTCTGGCGGCGGAAATCGGGTGTCTCGCTAGCACCTTTCTTTCAGGCTTGCCAGCAGGAGAAAGTTTCGCGCTACGGCTAACATTTGCGTGTTCAGATCATCGCCATGCCGCCGTTCACGTGCAGCGTCTGGCCGGTCACATAGGCGGCCTCCTCGCTGGCCAGATAGACGCAGGCGGCGGCCACGTCGGCGCCGGAGCCCAGCCTTCCGGCAGGAATCCGGCCCGTCAGGGCCGCCTTCTGGGCCTCGTTCAGCTCATCAGTCATCGGACTGGTGATAAAGCCCGGCGCCACGCAGTTGACGGTGACATTGCGGCTGGCGACCTCCTGGGCAAGAGCCTTGGAGAAGCCGATCATCCCGGCCTTGGACGCCGCATAGTTGGCCTGGCCCGGGTTGCCGGTGACACCGACGATGGAGGTGATTCCGATGATCCGCCCCCAGCGCCGCTTCATCATGCCCTTCAGGGCCGCGCGGGACAGGCGGAAGTAGGATTCCAGATTGACCTTGATCACCTGCTCCCAGTCGTCGTCCTTCATCCGCAGCATCAGCCCGTCGCGGGTGATCCCGGCGTTGGCGACCAGGATGTCCAGATCCTTGCCGGCCGCCGCTTCGGCGGCGGCGATGAGGCCGTCGACGCTGGCCGCGTCCGAGAGATTGGCGGCCGCCACCGACACCCGCTCGCCGAACCCGGCGGCCAGTTCCTGCAGCACCGCTTCCCGCGTCCCCGAAAGCACGACATGCGCCCCGGCGCCATGCAGCGCCTTTGCGATCTCGCCGCCGATACCGCCCGTGGCCCCGGTCACCAGGGCGGTCTTACCGCTCAGATCGAACATTCAGCGTTCCCTGTCTCTCCGCGTCCGAATCCTTGAACGCGCGACTCCCTGTTTGGGTCTACTTACCAACACCGTCATCCCGGCCGGAAGCCCGGCTGGAGAGCCGGGACCCAGGCCCGGCGCCGCGCCGGATCAGGACATGGCCTGAGCCGTCCTCGAAGGCCGTCGAGACCGTCCAGGCGTCGTCGATCAGTTCCGCCGTTGTCGGCCCGCACACCCCTCGCATCACAGCGACTTCGCAAACCCTTCCAGGTCCGCCGGCGTGTTCAGCGGCGTCGCTGTCGCGTCCGGCACGCTGCGCTTGATCATCCCCGACAGCACCTTCCCCGCCCCAGCCTCGGCGAAACGGGTGACCCCGCCCTCGCCGGCCAGCCAGTCCATGGTCTCGCGCCAGCGCACCCGGCCGGTCACCTGCTCCACAAGCTGGCGGCGGATCACCTCCGGGTCGTGCGCCGGCCGCGCCGTCACATTGGCCACCAGCGGCGCCCGCGGAGCCAGGATCGTCGCCCCCGCCAGGGCAGCCTCCATTTCGTCCGCCGCCGGCTGCATCAACGGGCAGTGGAAGGGCGCGGAGACGTTAAGCCGGATCGCCCGGGCGCCGAGCTCCTCGGCCTTCTCGATGGCCCGCTCGACGGCCGCCTTGGCGCCGCTGATCACCACATTGCCGGTGTTGTTGTCGTTGGCCACGACGCAGACGCCGACCTCGGCGCCGGCGGCGGCGGCGGCTTCCGCCAAGGCCACATCGGTCTGCTTGCCGATCAGCGAGGCCATGGACCCCTCCCCCACCGCCACGGCGCGCTGCATCGCCTGGCCGCGCAGCTTCAGCAGGCGCGCCGTGTCCGACAGGGAGATCGACCCCGCGGCCGCCAGGGCGCTGTATTCGCCAAGGCTGTGGCCGGCGACGAAGGCGGCGCGGTCGATGCCGACCCCGAATTCCTTCTCCAGGGTGCGGGTCACCGCCAGGCTGACAGCCATGAGCGCCGGCTGGGCGTTCTCGGTCAGGGTCAACTCGTCCTCGGGCCCCTCGCGCATCAGCTTCGAAAGGTTCTGGCCCAGCGCCTCGTCGACCTCCTGGAACACTTCGCGGGCGCTGGCGAAGGCTTCGGCGAGGTCGGCGCCCATGCCGACGGCCTGGCTGCCCTGGCCGGGGAAGACGAAGGCGAGAGACATGGGATTCTCCATCGATTTGGGCGGGCAGTGATAGGCGAAACCCAGCGGACCGGCAAGCTTGCCCCCTATCAGGTCGTGCGGTTCCCGGCCGGCGGCGCATAGTCGACGGCCTGAGCCCCCGGAGTTTCCATGCGTCGCCCTTCCGCCCTCGCCGCCCTGTCCTTCCCCTTCCTGTCCCTGGCCTTCCTGCCCGCCGCCGCCTGCGCCGCTCCGCCCGCCGCGATCGAGCGGGAAGCCCGCGCGCGCGTGGTCGGGGCGGCTACGGAGGGCATGACGCCGGAAGAGGCCGCCGACCCCGAGACGGTTCCGGCCTGGATGAAGCAGACCAAACCAGGGATGTTCAGGAAGGTCGACATCAACGGCGACAGGCTGGCCGACTGGCTGGTCGACTACGAACGGGCGCCCAACGCTTCCTTCTTCTGCGGCACCGGCGGCTGCCGGCGGGAACTCTACCTCGGCCGGCCCGACGGGACCTTCCGCAAGGTCTACAGCCACACCAGCGGCGAGTTGAAGTTCACCGGGCCCAGGACGGCCCGGGGGTTGGAGGTCAATTTCCATGGCAGCGTCTGCGGCAGCTTCGGCGCTGACGAATGCCTGCGCGCCTATCGCTGGGACGGCGCCGCCGACCGCTATGTCGAGACCCCCAACAGCAAGGGGCTGGCCCTGCTGGCCGGTGGTCCCAATCCGGCGATCATCCCCCCGCTCAACGAGGCGCCGCCGGAGGTCCGCGCCGACGTCGCCCTGCGCCGCAAGGCCTGCGAGGCCGCCGGCGCCAGCCTGCCCGACGCGGAGGCGATCGCCTACGACATCCCCGACTTCAACGGCGACGGCCGCCGCGACTGGGTCGTCGGCAGTTCCTATGACGATTGCCGCTGGGAGTCCGAGCGGACCGACAAGGCCCCGCCCGTCCGCCTCCTGTTCCTCGCCTCCCGGCCGGACGGCGGCTTCGGAAGGGCGCTGGAGACCTCCGGCGGCGCCTGGGACATGGACATCGCCGCCAGCCCGGCCCGCGTCATCCTCGTCGAGAACGACAACGCCTGCGGCCTCGGGGACAAGCCCTGCCCCCGCCGACCGCTCACCTGGGACCCCGCCAGCGCCACCCTCAGGCCCTGATCCAGGGCCTGCAGAGCAATATGTCTATACATATTCCGCCCGATTCCGGGCCCCTTCCGGCGGCCGCGGCCCGCGTAGGCGCCCGCCGGCCCCCCGGCGCCGACATTCCCCGACTCGACGCCGACGCGACGCCTACGCCGCTACCTGCGTTCCCGGCCCATACATGAACGGCGTAAGCTTGATTTTATTCAAGTTCTTCGCCCGGTACGCCCGTCAAGCTGGACCGAATGGTGGTATAATCCACGGCCGCTTCGCCGGACCCTTGCCACCAGCCGCCGTGGGCCTAGCTTGTCGCGCAACCTCGGGAGACCGCCATGAACCGCCGCCTGCTGCTCACCGCCACCCTCGCCGCCGCCGCCCTGCTGGCCGTCCCCGCCTTCGCGGCGCTCAAGGTCGGGGCGAAGGCCGCCGACTTCACCCTGCCCGGCTTCAAGGCCGGCGCGCCGATCACCTACAGCCTGGCCGAGGCCCGCAGGAAGGGTCCGGTCGTGGTCTACTTCTTCCCCGCCGCCTTCACCGGCGGCTGCGACCTGGAGGCCCACCTGTTCGCCGAGGCGGCCGACGACTACGCCAAGGCCGGGGCCAGCATCGTCGGGGTCACCGCCGGTTCGATCGAGCGACTGAAGGAGTTCTCGGCCGACAACGAGCGCTGCTCGGGCAAATTCCCGGTCGCCGCCGACAAGGACGCCAAGGTCGCCAAGCAGTGGGACTCGACCCTGCCGGTCGGCATCTCCAACCGCACCAGCTACGTCATCGCCCCGGACGGCAAGGTGCTGTTCGTCCACAGCGAGATGAACCCCAGGCAGCACGTCGAGCTGACGTTGGCCGCCGTCCGCAAGTGGCAGGCGGGGAAGAAATAACCCTCGTCATCCCGGCCGGAGGGCGAAGCCCGGAGAGCCGGGACCCAGGAGGGCGTGATCTCGCTACGGAACGCAGCTTTGAGTCCTGTGCGCTTCCCTCCTGGGTCCCGGATCGCCCATTCGGGTCGTCCGGGATGACAGAGTTTAGGACGCCTGTTGCCGGACCATCGGTTCGACCGGGTCCTCGCAGCTCATCCGGGCGCAGTAGCGTTCCATCGCGTCGTCCAGGATGGTCGGCAGCAGGTCCTTCATGGCCTGCGAACTGGCCCCGCCCATGCCGCGCGACTTGGCGACCACCGACTGCCCCAGCGGGCTTTCGTAGAAGGTCACCAGGGCTTCCAGCTCCTCCTCGGTGTAGCTGGCGGCGAACACCGGCACCATCTTCTCGATATAGACCGGCATGGCCGCGTCGAGCGCCTCGCGGGTCGACTGGCGCATGGCCTCGTCGTCCTCGGAGCCGCCGTCCGAGGTCAGCAGCGGGTCGATGCTGTCGAGGATGTTGCTCATGCTCTCGTCCATCCGCATCGCCTTGAAATAGCGGCGCGACAGGTCGAGAGCCCTGGCGGAGGGCGGCGCCTTGGCGGCCACCGGCGTCGGCTGAGGCTGGGCGAGGACGCCCTGCGGCGGCAGGGCGATGGCGGCCGTCAGGCCGACGGCGAGCAGGAAGCGACGCAAGCGGATGTCCCCCGATACGCGAACTGATCCGTCACGCTCTCACGCACCACCGGGGTCGACAATTGGACGTGTCGTCGCGGGTTCAGGAGGCCTGCTTGCGCAGCTTGTCCTTCATGCTGTCGCTGCAGTTGGTCTTGCCGCAGAACCGCTCCATCGTGCCGAGCAGGATATCCGGCATCAACTCCATTATCGCCTCAGTCACCTGAGGGCCCAATTCGTTGGACTTCTTGAGAACGGACTGGCCGATCGGGCTTTCATAGAAGGTGACCATCGCCTCGAGTTCTTCCTCGGTGAAGGCCTCGGCGTAAATGTCGGTGAGCGCCTCGATGTAGTC
The DNA here is from genome assembly GCA_035627755.1 of Caulobacter sp. Taxonomy (GTDB): domain Bacteria; phylum Pseudomonadota; class Alphaproteobacteria; order Caulobacterales; family Caulobacteraceae; genus Caulobacter. The sequence goes on from DASPLD010000011.1 coordinate 7,362, forward strand.
GGGCATCGCCTCGCTCATCGCTTCCCGGACGGACTCCCGCAGCAACCTGTTGTCGTTGGCCGACAGGGCCTGGGACTCCCCCATCGCCATGAACGGGTCCATGCTCTCCATCATCTTGTCGACCATCTCGGCGAAATGCATGGCGTCGAACATGCGCCGGGCCAGTTCCCGCTTCTTGGCCGAGACCGGCGCCTCGGCGACCGCCGGCGCCGCCGGCTTCGGCTGGGCCAGGCTCGGACAGGCAGAGAGGATGAGGCCGACCGAAAGGCCGGCGGACAGGACGAGACGACGCAAGATGATACCCCCCGAAGGCCTGGACGCCTGGCAACCTCTCACGCCGGGAAGGCGCGATCAACGCCCCCGCCCGCTTGCCTTTCCGGCCCTGTCCGTGTAGTAGCGCGCCTCCCACGGAAGGCGGTCCTGCGCGGACTCCTTTGACTGGCGGGGGGTTCTCTCCCACCGACGCGCAGGATCCATCGGAATCGCCGGGCTTGCGCCGTCGCTTTCGCCGCCTTCCCCATCGCAAGAAGGAAAACCATGGCGCTCTACGAGCATGTGGTCATTGCGCGGCAGGACATCAGCCCGCAACAGGCCGAACAGATGAACGAGGACATGAAGGCCCTCATCGAAGGTCAAGGCGGCCATATCGCCAAGATCGAGTACTGGGGCCTCCGGAACCTCACCTTCCGCATCAAGAAGAACCGCAAGGGTCACTACTCCCTGCTGGCCATCGACGCCCCGGCGCCGGCCGTCAAGGAAATGGAACGCCAGCTGTCCCTCAACGAGGACGTGCTGCGCTACATGACCATCCGCGTCGACGAGCTCGACCTGGAACTTTCGCCCGTTCTGGCCCGCCGCGACCGTGACCGCGAGCGCCGCGACGACTTTGGCGGCGACCGCCCCGAGCGGGGCGACCGTCCGGAACGCGCCGAGCGCATCGGTGGAGACGAAGCCTGATGACCGACGCTACCGAAACCGCCGCCCCGGCGGCCGCCGCCGGCGGCGCCCGCCGCCCGTTCTTCCGCCGCCGGAAGGTTTGCCCGTTCTCGGGCGCCAACGCGCCGAAGATCGACTACAAGGACGTCAAGCTCCTGCAGCGCTACATCAGCGAGCGCGGCAAGATCGTCCCCAGCCGCATCACCGCCGTCTCGGCCAAGAAGCAGCGTGAACTGGCCCGCGCCATCAAGCGCGCCCGCTTCCTCGCCCTGCTCCCCTACGTCGTGAAGTAGGAGAACAGTCAGATGAAAGTCATTCTGCTCGAACGTGTCGAAGGCTGGGGTGGTCTCGGCGACGTGGTCAACGTGAAGGACGGGTTCGCCCGCAACTTCCTGCTGCCGCGCTCCAAGGCCCTCCGCGCCACGGCGTCCAACCTGAAGGTCTTCGAAGGCCAGCGCGCCGACATCGAAGCCCGCAACGCCAAGGCTCGTGAAGCGGCGGGCGCCGCCGGCGAAAAGCTGGACGGAACCTCCTACATCATGATCCGGCAGGCCGGTGAGTCCGGCCAGCTGTACGGCTCGGTCTCCGGCCGCGACGTGGCCGACATGGTCAACGCCGAAGGGGGCAGGATCGACCGCGCGATGGTCGTTCTCGACAAGCCGATCAAGACCCTGGGCGTCCACCCGGTGAAGGTGCGGCTGCATGCCGAGGTGACCGTTACCGTCAACATCAACATCGCCCGCAGCCAGGACGAAGCCGAGCGTCAGGCGCGCGGCGAAGACGTCATCGCCACCCGCTTCGAGGAAGAGGCCCGCCTCGACGCCGAAGCGGCGGCCGACCTGCTCGAGGGCGGCGCCGGCCAGCAGGAGCGGTTCGGCGAAGAAGCCTGACCTAGCCTTTGGCTGACACAATTGGGGCGGCGCGAGGGGCGATCCTCGCGCCGCTTCTTTTTTGCCCACAGGCGATTCGTTTTGTGTGGACCACGTCGTATCGTGAGGTGCGCAACCCTCAGGCCTTGGCTAGTCGTTAATATATGTCAATCGTCCCCGCCCTCGATCTGCGCCCGGCCCCCACGGAGCCCGCGCCGCAGCATCTGCCGTCCAACATCGAGGCCGAACAGGCGCTGCTGGGCGCGCTGCTGTACGACAACGCCGCCTATGAGCGGCTCAGCGACCGCCTGAGCGCGGTCCATTTCTTCGAACCGTTCCACCAGCGGCTGTTCGCCGCCATGGAAAGCCACATCCGCAAGGGCCAGCTGGCCGAGCCGATCCTGCTGGCCGACGCCTTCCGGGCTGATCCCGCCTTCCAGGAACTTGGCGGCCTGCGCTACCTGGCCGATCTGGTCGACCGTGCGCCGCCGGCGGCCAACGCGCCCGACTATGCCCGGGTGGTCTATGAGCTGGCCATCCGCCGTGATCTGATCCGTATCGGCGGGGAGATCGCCGCCGACGCCGGCACGCCGGACGCCGAGCGCGACAGCCGCGACCAGATCGAGATCGCCGAACAGAAGCTCTACACCCTTGCCGAGTCCGGCACGGCCTCGACAGGGTTCGTGGGCTTCGCCGACGCCCTGCGCGGCGCCGTCGAGATGGCCGCCGAAGCCTACAGCCGTGACGGGGGCCTGGCGGGCATCTCCACCGGCCTGATGGACCTAGACCAGAAGATGGGCGGGCTGCACCCCTCCGACCTGCTGATCCTCGCGGGCCGCCCCTCGATGGGCAAGACGGCCTTGGCCACCAACATCGCCTTCAACGTCGCCAAGTCCTACGCCTGGGAGCCCCAGCCGGACGGCAGCAAGAAGACGGTCAGCGGCGGCGTCGTCGCCTTCTTCTCCTTGGAAATGAGCGCCGAGCAGCTGGCCCTGCGCCTGCTGGCCGACGCGTCCGGCGTCTCCGGCGACCGGCTGCGGAAGGGCGAGATCGACGCCTCCGAATTCGGCCGGGTCCGCGACGCAGCCATGGAGATCCAGGATGCGCCGCTCTACATCGACGCCACCGGCGGCCTCTCGATCGCCAAGCTCGTGGCCCGCTCGCGGCGGCTGAAACGGTCGGTGGGGCTGGACCTGATCGTCGTCGACTACCTGCAGCTGGTTACCGGCGGCGAGGGCAAGAGCGACAACCGGGTTCAGGAAGTCAGCATGATCACCCAGGGCCTGAAAGCCCTGGCCAAGGAGTTGTCGGTGCCGGTCCTGGCCCTCTCGCAGCTCAGCCGCCAGGTCGAGAACCGCGAGGACAAGCGGCCCCAGCTCTCGGACCTGCGGGAGTCCGGCTCGATCGAGCAGGACGCCGATATGGTGATGTTCGTCTATCGGGAGAGCTACTACCTGGGCCGCGCCGAACCCGATACCGCTGACCAGGTCAAGCACATGGAATGGCAGGAGAAGATGGACCGCGTCGCGGGCATGGCCGAGGTGATCATCGGCAAGCAGCGCCACGGTCCGATCGGCACGGTCAAGTTGCACTTCAACGAGGACCTCACCAAGTTCGGCAACCTCGCCCGCGAGGGTCGCTTCGAGGTTCGCTGAGACCAAGGTTTCAGCTTGACCGCCGCGCGGCCAACGGCGACATCCTGTCGCATTCCAAGGCGTGGGCTTCCCGATTGTCGATTTCAAATGAAGCCGGGCCCCTCCGCGCGCGGGGTCCAAGTGTCCGCAGCCGACTGACCCTGATGGCCGTCAGCCTGGTGGCGCCGGCCGTGATCCTGATGGGGTTGCTGGCCGCCTGGGAGTACAATCGCGGACAGGCCCGCTACGAGCAGCAGCTGATCGCCACGACCCGCGCGCTCGGCGTCGCCACCGATCGGCAGATCTCCGAAAGCCTGGGCAAGCTGGAGACCCTGGCCGTCTCCCCTGCCCTGCTTACCGGCGACTTCGCCGCCTTCGACGCCCAGGCGCGCCAGGCCATGGCCGGCAGCGGCGCCTGGATCGTGCTGGTCAACGAGGAGCGGCAGCTGGTCAATACCCGCGCCCCCGTCGGGGCCGCCCTGCCGAGGCAGGGCCGGCCAGCGGAAGCCTGGAAGGCGCTGCAGGAAGGTCGCACCACCGTCTCGAACCTCGGGACCGGCCAGGTGGTGCGCCGCCCGATCGTCGCCATCGATATGCCGGTGGTGATCAACGGCAGGCTCCACAGCCTGTCGCACATCCAGGAGCCGAAGGCCTTCGAGAGCCTGTTTTCGGCCCAGGATCTGCCTGACACCTGGGTGGGCAGCATCGTCGACCGCAACGCCCGGATCGTGGCCCGCTCGCGCGATAGCGACCGCCTGCGCGGTCGCTCCGCCAGCCCCGACATGAAGGCGGCCATGGCCAAGGCCCATGAGGGCGTGGTCCTCACCCGGACGCTCGATGGGGTTCCGAGCCTGTCGGCCTTCAGCCGGTCCCCCAACTACGGATGGACGTTCATCGTCGGGGTGCCCAGGGCCGAACTCAGCGCCGCGGTCTGGCGTTCGGTGGCCAGCGTCTCGGCCGCCACCGGTCTGTTGCTGGTGCTGGGCGTGCTGGTCGCCGTGGCCTTCTCGGTCCAGATCTCGCGTCAGGTCCGCAGCCTTGCCGCCGACGCCCAGCTCCTGGCCGAGGACCGCATCGTCGAGACCCGCCCCGACGACCTGGCCGAGACCGCCCAGGTGCGGGAAGCCCTGCACCGCGCCTCGCTGATCCTGCGGGTGCGGGAGGAGGAACAGGCCGCCGCCGCCGCCCGCCAGGAGGTCATGATCAACGAACTGAACCACCGGGTGAAGAACACCCTGGCGATGATCCAGTCCCTCGCACGCCAGAGTCTGCGCGGGGTCGCCGACACCGGCGGCCTGCACGCCTTCACCGAACGGCTGGTCGCCCTTTCGCGGGCCCATGACCTGCTCAGCGAACGCACCTGGCAGAACGCCGACCTGGCCGACGTGGTGTCGCGCAGCTTCCACCCGTTCGGCGGCCGCGCCGAGGGCCATGGACCCTCGCTGACCGTAACGCCCAATGCGGCCGTGACTCTCAGCATGATCCTGCACGAGCTGGCGACCAACGCCGTCAAGTACGGGGCCTTGTCCAACGACGTCGGCCAGGTGGAGCTGCTCTGGAACTTCGATGACGGCGAGGTCCTCAACCTGGTCTGGCGCGAGCGGGGCGGACCGCCGGTCAAGCCGCCGGAGACCGATGGCTTCGGTTCGCGGCTGATCACCGCCAGCGTCTCGCACGAATTCGGCGGCACGGTGCAGTTCGACCACTGGCCCCAGGGCCTGGTCTGCACCCTGATCATCCCCTTGACCGAACGGTTTACGGGCTAGTCTGCGGAAGCGCGGTCGGATCCTCGCCGGCGACCGCGCGGGCGACCGCGACCATGAAGGCCTGGCGGTCCTTCAGGGGCTGGCGGGTGGCGCCGATCATCACCGCCACGGCGTAGACCCGCCCATCGGGGGCGGTGATCAGGCCGACATCGTTGTAGCCGGTGGCCAGGGAGCCCATCACCTGGCCCGTCCCGGTCTTGTGGGCGATCTTCCAACCGGGCGGCAGGCCCGCCCGCAACCGCCCGCCTCCGGTCACGCTACCCGCCATCCGGTCCAGCAGGATGGCGGTCGATTCCGGCGACAGCAGACTGCCCTGATGCAGCCGGGCCAGGGCCTCGACGACGCCCAGCGGCGTGGCCCCGTCAGGCGGATCGGCAAGATAGGCGTCCAGGGCGGCCTTGCGCTTCGCGGCCGGCAGCGCCTCGCGGTCCTCCCAGAAGGTGCGCTCGAAACTGTACTCGGGTCTCCAGGCCAGGCCGGCGGCGGCTGTCTGCATCGCCCGCTCGCCGGGTCCGAAGCGGATGCCGTCGAGATTGCGGCCGACGATGGCCACCTGCACCGCGAACGGCCCGCCGAGCCGCCTCACCAGGGCGTCGTTGGCCGCGTTGTCGCTGGCCTGCAGCGCCCCGTCCATCAGGCTGCGCAGGGAGGCGGTGTAGCCGGCCTCGCCGACGTACTTGCGGATCGGCTGGTGGAACAGGCTGAGGTCTTCCTTGCGGATGGTGACCCGTTCGTCGAGCGACAGCTCGCCGCGGTCGGCCGCCGCCAGGATGGCCATCGACACCCAAAGCTTGCTGACGCTCTGCTGGGGCAGCACCCGGTCGCCGTTGATGCTGACCGTCCAACCCTGGTCGACGCGCCGCACGGCGATCCCGACGTCGCCGGGAAAGGCCATGGCAAGCGCCTTCAGCCTCTGTTCGAGCAACTCGGACTCGGTCGGCGTCCGCGCCGGCGGCCGCTGGATGTTGGGCGAGGGCAGGATCACCCGCCCCTCGGCGATCGGCAGCGCCCAGGCGCCGAACAGCAGCGCCGCTCCCAACGTCAATCGCCTGGTCCATGCCGCACGCCTGCGCATGCCCCATCAGACCACGGGACCCGCTAACGGACCACTGCCCGCCCACGAAAATGCCGTGTCGGAACCGCTTGCGGAGCAAGGCGGATTGGCTATGTTGCGCGGCCCCGGCCCCGCCGGGCGATGCGGCCGTAGTTCAGAGGTAGAACGTCAGCTTCCCAAGCTGAATGTCGGGGGTTCGATTCCCCCCGGCCGCTCCAGTTTCCCCCAAACGTTGACGCCTCCCCTCGCCTCCCGCACCATGGCTCAAACAACCGTTTGGGGAGAACGACCATGGCCGATGGCGAACACGGAGCGGAAGCACGGGCTCAGTTCCATGCGATGGTCGACGGGACCCAGGAAGACTGGATGGCCATCGCCAAGGCCTCGGCCGAGTTCGGCCGCGGGCTGCCCGACCGGATCATCGCCCATCTGAAGCTGCTCGAAGGCGACTGCGGCGGGTTCGCGGTGGACCGGCTGGAGCACAGCCTGCAGACGGCGACTCGGGCGCACCAGGCGGGGATGGACGAGGAATACGTCGTCTGCGCCTTGCTGCACGACATCGGCGACACCCTCGGCCCGAGCAACCACGCCGATGTGGCGGCGGTGATCGTGCGGCCGTACGTCTCGGAGCGGAACCATTGGATGGTGGCCAACCACGCCATCTTCCAGGGCTACTATTTCTTCCACCACCTGGGGCTGGACCGGAACATGCGGGACCAGTTCCGCGGCCATCCGGACTTCGAATACACCGCCCAGTTCTGCCACCTGTTCGACCAGGAGGCCTTCGATCCCAACTTCAAGTCGATGCCGCTGGAGGCCTTCACCCCCATGCTGCAGCGGGTGATGAGCACGCCGAAGCGGTCGATCTACCTTCGCGAAAAGGCGGCCTGACGCGGGCGCATACCCATGTTAGGCATAGGGTCGTCCGTGGGGGGAGTCCCTAAGTCGCGTGTTTGACAGTCACGAAGCGTCACCCACCGAGGCCCTGCTCGGCCGTCTCGCCGTCGGCCACGCCAGCCGGGCCGTGCTCGACCACTGGCGGTTCCTGGAGACCACCTGCGAGCGGGAGCCGGAGGCCCTGGCCGAGGCGTTGCGGCTCGGCGTCGAGGCCATGCTCGACGATTTCGTCAGCCTCGTGCCCGGCGCCGCCTTCGCGGTCGCCGTCGTCGGGCTGGACCGGCGCTGCCACTACGCGGACGATCGGTTCCTGGCCTGGTTCGGTGACGAGCCGGTCACCCACGCGGGCTTTCGCCGGCTGACCCAACTGGCCCTGCGCCAGGGACAGGCCTCGGGCCTGGTCGACGCCAACGACGGCGCCGCCATTGCCGCCTGCGCCGCCGGCGCCCAGGCCGCCGCCGGCTGGCCACTTCCCGCCGAGGCGCTGCAGGTGCTGTCCGCCGGCAGCGGACGGACGGTGCTGATCGCGTTTGCGCCGTCGCGGGATCCTTCGCTGGCCTTGCGGGCGGCCCGGATGCTGGGGCTGACGCCATTGGAGGCGCGGCTGGCGGAGGCGTTGCTGGACTCGCCGACCGTGCAGCTGGCGGCGGAGCGGATCGGGGTCGGTTACGAGACGGCGCGGGAGGCGCTTGGGAAGATTCAGAAGCGGCTGGGGGTCCGGCGGACCTCCGACGTGGTGCGCAAGCTGATGACCCTGATGTGCGGGGACATCTTCCTGGAACCGGACCTCAAGCCGGTGATGACCCGGGCGCTCGGCGCGACGCCGGCGGAGGCGCGGGTCGGAGCCCTGGTCGCCGAGGGCCTCAGCGCCGGAGAGATCGCCGCGCGGCTCGGGGTGAAGGAGGCGACGGTGCGGGGCCAGCTCAAGGCCCTCTACGCCAAGGCGGGGGTGAGCCGGGGGCGCGACCTGGTGCGGATCGTCACCGAGGCCGGGGCGATGGCCTCGATGACCCGGGGGGTGGAGACGGCGCTCCAGCCGGAGAGCCTGGCCGGCATGCTGCGGGTCGCCCAGGCCCCGGAAAGCCGGCAGGTGGCCTACTGGGACTATGGGCCGCGGGGATCGCGGCCGGTGCTGGTCATGCACGGGGCGATCACCGGGCGGACCCTGCCGCCGGCGTTCGTTTCGGCCATGCATGCGCGGGGGTGGCGACCGATCGTGCCGCAGCGGCCGGGGTTCGGGCTGACCGACATGGCGTCGGGCGACTACCTGCAGGCCTGCGCCGACGACATGGCGGTGGTGCTGGACGCCCTGCGGCTGGACCGCGCGCGGGTGGTGGCGCGGGACTCGGGGGCGGCGGCGGCGCTGGCGTTCGCCGAGCGCTATCCCGGGAGGCTGACCGACGGAATCCTGCTGCGGCCGCACGCGCCGGGCGGCGGGGTGCGGGCTCCGGGGACCATCACCGGGGCGGTCAAGCGATTGTTCTTCAGCCAGCCGGACCTGATCGGCCTGATTGCCGAGACCATGCGGCGGCAGAACCGGTCGGACCTGTTGAAGGAGATCACGCTGCGGGCGGCCGCCCATGTGGCGGCGGACGCGGCGGTCGTGGCCGAGCCGATGACCCTGACCTCGATCATCCGCGACATCCAGGCGATCTCGGCGCGCTCGATCCGCGGCTTTGCGGAAGAGCAGAGCCTGTATGCCCGGGGGTGGAGGATTCCGGAGGCCCTGGGGACGGCGCCCTGGCAGGTGGTGGAGTTCACCGAGATGCCGCTGGAGGGGCTGGAGGAGGCCTACGCCGGCCTGCCGGGGGTGAGGTTCAGCCAGTTCCCCGAGGCGGGGCTGTATCCGCTGTACTCCCACCCCGAGGCGCTGGCCGAGTTGCTTGCGTCCTAGAACCGCTCCGCCTTGATGCCGCGCTTGGCCAGCAAGGCCTGGACGCTGTCGGGGCCGATCAGGTGGGCCGAGCCAACGGCGACGAAGCTGACGCCGCTGCCCTTGAGCCGCTCCTCCAGGGTGACGGCCCAGGCGGCGTTGCGGTCGACCAGCAGCACCTTGTAGAGCGCCGGATACTCGTCGCGCATCGGGGTCACAAGGTCGTCTTCCAGGGCCTTGATGTCCCCCTTGGCCCAATCGACCACCAGCTTGTCGAGTACGGCCGGGCCCTCGTCGATGTCGTCGACCGAGCTCATCAGGAACTCGATCTGCTGGGCGACCGGCATCGAGTCGAAGAACTTCAGCTGCTGCTCAGAGGTCTCGAAGGCGCGGATCACCTTTGACCCGACCTTGCCGTCGGCCTTGATGATGCTCTCGACGCCCGAGTTGGGATCATAGCCGGCCTTCAGCATCGGCATCACCGACAGGGTGATCCCGGCCAGCCAGGGCTTCATCGTGTCGATGGCCGCGGGCGGCAGGCCGACCTTGTTGGCGACCGCCGAGAAGCGCCGGTACTCATCGGCCGAGAGCTTCTTGGACAGCGGGTTGGCCGGGTCCATGCCCAGGGTCATGACCAGCGACTGCAGGGCCGCCGCATCATCGCTGTCGTTGATCTCCAGCCAGATCTCATCGGCCGAGGCGAAGGCCTTGTCGTACTTGGGGGTCCGCCACTTGGTTTCCGGCTTGAGCAGGTGGACGGTGCCGAACAGGTAGATGGTCGAGTCATGGTCCCTGATGACCCACATGGCCGGCTGGGCCAGGGCGGGCGAGCCGGCCATGACGGCAAGCCCCAGAACGAGGGCGGCGAGCGCCCGCAGCGGTCTGAACATGAGATACTCCGATGAAGCGCTTGGATTGGTTGGGGTTTATTTCAGGAAGGCCTCGACCTCGGCCTGAAATTTCTCCGGCTGGTCGAGCATGATGAAGTGCAGGGCGCCGTCGACGCGGACCAGCCGCACGCCCGGCAGGGCCTGGTAGTTGTCGCGATAGAAGCCGTCCACGTAGGCCCCCACGAAGCCCATGCTGTCGTCCTTGGCGTAAAGCACGGTCACCGGGACGGCGATAGAGGCCAAGGCGCCGCGCAGGTCGCTGGTCATGATGTCGTAGGTGGCCTGGCCGACCACCCGGCGGTCACTGGCCAAGGCCCAGGCGGTGGTCGTCCTGCGGTCGGCCTCGCCCTTGACCAGCCGCTGCATGGTCTGGGCCTGCGCCTTGGCGAGGTCGGCCTCGCTCATGGTCAGGATGGTCTGGCGGATCCCGGCGGCCTGGGGCTCGACCGACTGGGCAGTGGCCGAGGGATTGATCAGCACGCTGAAGAACGGCAGGGCGTCGACCACCATCACCCGGCCCACCCGGTCCGGATGCTCCACGGCCAGCTTGAGGGCCGAGAATCCACCCATCGAATGGCCGATCACCGCCGGCTTGCCCAGCTTCCGGTCGGCGATGTAGGCGGCCAGGTCCTCGACCAGGCCGGGGACCACGGGGCCCTGCGCGTTGGCGCCGGCCGGGGCGCCGGCAAAGCCGTTCACCTGCACGACGTGGACGCGGTAGCGCGCTTCCAGGGCCCTGGCGGTGTCGTCCCAGACGGCCCGGCTGGAAGCCAGGCCCGGGATCAGGATGACGTCCGGACCCTTGCCGCGCACCTCGACGGTGAAGCGGTCGGCGGCCTGGGCGGCGAGCGCCGGGGCGAAGAAGGCCAGGATCAGGCCGAAGAGGCGCATGGCTCTCATCATAGGACGGGTTTCCTTCAGGCAGATGTCAGGCGAGGCCCCGGCGCATGGCCACGAGCGAGGAGGTGACCAGGTAGACGCTCATCAGCAGGACCATCATGTCCCAGGCCGACAGCGCCGGGGCGAGGCTGAGCTTCTCGGCCGCGGCCCACAGGAACAGCAGGCCCTGCAGGATCCAGAAGCAGGCGGCGCCCGTCTCGGAGATGGCCTTGCGCATGAGCTCGTCGGCGCGCCGCCAGATCAGCAGGTTGTAGGCCGTCTGGACCAGGAAGGCGGCCACGATCGCCAGCATGACGATGGAGCCCAGCACCGGCGGCACGACGCCGAACAGGACGCTGGCCGCGGCCGGCGCGGCCATCATCCCCCCGGCCAGGCCCATGACCAGCGCCTGCTGGCGCAGCAGCGAGGCCTGGGCGGGGGTAGCCGGGCCGCTGCCGCCCGGATCGACCATGCGGGCGGCGGCCCGGGCGTTGAAGCTGGCCAGGGTCATCACCACGGCCATGACCAGGAAGCAGACGGCGATCAGCCCGGCGAGCATGTCGGACCAGGCGACGTCCTCGAGACCGAGGACCCCCGCCTTTTCCAGCCGCGCCACGGCGGCGCCGGCAATCCCGCCCATCACCAGCCCGATCCCGGCCAGCCCGATCCGGACCTTGTCAGCTTTCGAGAGTTTGGCAGTTGCGTTCATGTCGGATTTCCCTCGGTCGGCCATCACGGCGCCTCGTCGTCGAAGATGGATTCTATGGTCTGGCCGAACAGCCGGCCGATCTTGAACGCCAGCGGCAGGCTGGGGTCGTACTTGCCCGTCTCGATGGCGTTGATCGTCTGGCGCGAAACCTCGAGGCGGTCGGCCAGGTCCGCCTGGCTCCAGTCCCGCTCGGCGCGGAGAACCTTCAGGCGGTTCTTCATCAGCGGTACTTCCTGGTGACGAAGCCTTGCGCCAGGCCCATCGCGCCGCAGAACAGGGGAAACATCAGGTAGGTCGGGAAGTGCGGGACGGCGCCGGCGTTCTCCAGGAAGCCCCAGGCCGTCGCCGCCGCCAGGGTGATGCCGATGCCCCACAGCATCGATTCCACCAGGATGGCCCGCGGGAACTCGTCCTTCTCCTCGGTGAGGTACAGGCCCATCACCACGATACAGCCGATCAGCGGCAGGGCCGGGGCCAGCCCCAGCGCCCATAGCAGCGGCCCCTGGGGTTCGAACCTCTCGAGGGCGTACAGGGTCCCCATCAGCACCGCCACATAGGCGCCCATCAGAGGGGTGAAGCGCGCAAGGTAGCGTCTCATCGCCTTGCTCATCGGATTGCTGCGGATCACGGTCATCCCTCCCCTTCAGCGGCCGCGGACCATCCACCAGGTCGCCCAGCCGACCACATAGCCGGCGAAGGTCAGGACGATAGCGGTCAGCAGGCCCGTGGCGACCAGGCCGGCGTCGCCCGGGAACAGGGCGAGTTGGCGAAGCGACACCGACGGTTCGATGGCGAACATCAGGGCCATGATCCCGCCGGCCACCGCCAGCCCGGTGGAGCCGCCCCAGTACCAGCCGGTCTTGTGGGCTTCCTTGACGGCCTCGTCGGCCTCGGCCCACCAGCGGCGGCTGGCGTGCAGCGAGACCAGCGACAGGCAGACCGAAGCTGCGGCGATCGGCAGGCCGATGAGGCCGAGGTCCATCCGCAGGGAGACCAGGGCGACGATCATCCCGCCGATCGAACCAACGACAGCCACCGCCATCAGGATGCGGCCGCGCCGCGTGCGGGGCTGTCTGTCGAGCGCCTTGATCATGTCTACCAACCTTGCCTTTATGACAAGGTCGCTTGTCTCACACGGTCACGAGTTGTGTCAAGCGAGCCTGACATTAAGTCGCGCCAACCTGACTATGTGGGAGGCGCCTGTCTTCCGGCGCAGCCGGACGACGGTCGCCGCTACTTCCAGACCTTGAAGTGCTTGGACAGCTTGAGTCCCTGGCGCAGGTAGTGGGAGCCGTCCTCCCCGTAGAGCCGCGTCGGTCGGGCGGTCAGGGGCTCGTAGACCAGCCGGGCGACCGTCTGTCCGTCCTCGAGCAGGAACGGGGTCTCGTGGCTGCGCACCTCCAGCACGCCCTTGGAGCCGACCGAGTCGGTCTCGGCGGTGCCGAAGCCCGGATCGAAGAAGCCCGCGTAGTGGACGCGGAATTCGCCGACGGCCGGGTCGATCGGAGTCATCTCGGCCGCCTGCAGCACCGGGATCTCGATGTCGTCCTTTGAGGCCAGGATGTAGAACTCGTTGGGATCGAGCAGCAGCTCGCCGCGGCGCGGCTCCAGCGGCTCCCAGAAGTCCCGCGGGTCGTGGCCGTCTTCGTGGTCGAGATCGACGATGCCGGCATGTCGGCGGCCGCGGAAGCCGGCCACGCCGTTGGACAGATCGACCCCGACGCTGCGGGTTTCGAGGATCGGCGGGCGGCCGCGCTTGAGGCGCAGCTGGTTGAGCCGGGTGCCGGTGCGGACCAGGACCGAAAAGGTCTGGGGCGCGATCTCCAGGTAGAGCGGACCTGTGTAGCCCTCGGTCACGTCGTCGAAGGCCGGACCATGGTCGGTCAGCAGCCGCACGAAGACGTCGACCCGGCCCGAGGAACTCTTCGGATTGCCGCGGGCCGAGACGCCCGGCGGCAGCGCCAGCCGTTCCTGGATCTCGGCGATGTAGACGCAGCCTCGCTCGAGCACCGCGCCCTTGGTCAGGTCGAGCTCGTGCATCTCCACGTCGGCAAGCCGATCACGCACCTTGCGCTTGAGGCCCGGCAGGAAGCTGGCGCGGACGCGCCAGACCCGCTCGCCAAGGCGCAGGTCAAGGCTGGCCGGTTGCACCTGGTCATGGTCGAAGGCGGTCAACGAGGTGATGGCGCCTTGCGCGACTAGGTCCTCGATCGATTGGCAGGGCAGGATCCCCGCGGACGGTGTGTCATTCATCGTCGGCGCACCTTCGCCGCGACGGCCGCGTCTGGCAAGAGATTCCCGCGAATGCCCCTAATGGTGGGACTTATGTCCCCCGCCGTGCCCCAGCACCCAGACGCCGGCTCCGACGCCGAACAACAGGATGGCGTCGGTCAGGCTGGTGGTGGCGCCCACCGCGATCGGCGAGAAGCGCCCGATCGGGTCGGCAAGGATCAGCAGGACGAAGTTGACGATGCCGAACACGGCAAGGATGGCCGCGAAAACGCGGAAGATCGTGGTCAAAAGCAAGGCTGGCTCCCCGGTCCAGGCGATGGGCTCGCCATGTTAACCGTGAATTCGCCCGGGCGAACAGGGTTCCGTGGAAAGAGTCCGAAAGCCGAGGTTGGCGCCCGTCCCGCGTTGTGCGGGACGGGCGCCCTCGCCTACTCCGCGGCCAGCCGCATCGCCGCGTCCTGCCCGCGAGCATTCGCCCGTTCGGCCTGCAGGGCGGCCTCCAGGGACCGGTCGCCGCCGCGCCGGGCCGACTCGATCAAGGTCAGGTCGATCAGGTCGCGCTGGGCGTGGCTGCCGCCGAACCGGGCCGAACCGCTGCGCACGCCGCGCAGCAGGTCGACGGCGGTCCGGTAGTCGCCCTTGCCGAAGGCGGCGAGCGCCTGGACCACCGGCAGCCCGACCTCACGGACGAACATGGCGTTGTCGCCCGGGCCCGAGAGGGCGGCATGCTGGGCGGCGATCAGCTCGTCCGCCTCCGCCTGCCGTCCGGCGCCGACGAAGGCCATCATGGCGTGGGCGTCGTCGAAGGCGTACTGGCCGCGCGGCAGGGGCGCGTACAGGTCCGCCAGGTCGCTCCACCGATCGCTCACGTCGAGGCCCAGCAGGTGCAGCCGCCACAGCATGGCGGCGGCGTCGACCAGATCGACCGCCATCGTCGAGCGGCTGCCGAACACCGGGCCGTCGAAGAGCTTGAGGACCTCCTCGGTCTCGCCCAGGCCCAGGTGGAACAGGGCCAGGTGCCACCAGTTGTGGATCTGGAAGAAGCTCTCCTCGGTCCAGTTCCGAAGGTCGCCGCGCAGGAAGGCGACGCCTTCGGCGCGGCGGCCCTGCATCTCCAGCACATGGACGACGGCGTGCTTGGCCCAGCCGTTTCGCGGCTGGATCTCCAGCGCCAGCCGCCCGGCCGCCTCGGCGCGGTCGTAGAGGCCAGTCTCCTCCAGGCCGAAGGACAGCATGCCCTGCACCGCATGAAAGCCCGGCATGCCGCGGCTCCAGTGCGGCAGCGCCCGTCCGATGCGGTCGCGCAGCATCCGGGAATCGCCGAGCGTGAAGTCCATCAGCTGGCCGACCTGCAGGGCCAGCGAGTCGCGCGGCTCGGCGATGGTGACGTCCTCCAGCAGGCGCTGGGCGGCGCGGATCTCGCCGGCCAGCATGCTGCCGATGGCGGCGATGTGGCCCTGCTCGCGGTCGTTGCACGGCAGATGGCGCACCGTCTCGAACACCTCGACGCCGACAGCCGCGGCCTCGGGGTTGGAAGCGATCAGGTGGAGGTAGGCCTTCAGCACATGGGCCATGACGAAGGTCGGGCTCTCGGCGATGGCCTCATCCAGCAGTGGGACCGGGTCGCCAGCGTAGCAGTGGTAGGCTTCCAGGGCTTGCTGGTACTTGTCGGCGCCCGCCTGGCTGGCGCCGGACAGCGCCAAGCCGTGGTGATCTCTGATAGTCATGTCTGCACTCCTCGTTTCGGGGGGAGTGATGAATTAGAATCTTGGCCTATGCGATTATAGCGAGTATGCGGTCGGTTCTTCGAACGCCGAAATTTGGCCGCGTTTTCAGGGTCTTGAGCGCTCGAGATCGGTGGGATGGCGAAGATGGCGACCAGCGCGCCCGAGAAAACCGTACCGGAAGTACAGTCCGACACCCTGTCCAAGGGCGAGCGGACCCGCCAGCGCATCCTCGACCTCACCTATGAAGCGGTGATCCGCAAAGGGTTCGCGGCGACATCGATCGAGGAACTGGTCGAGGCGGCGGGCATCACCAAGAGCGGCTTCTTCTACCACTTCAAGGACAAGACCGACCTCGCCCGCCAGCTGGTCGGACGCTACGCGGCGGAGAACGTGACCTTCCTCGACGCCATGCGCAACCGGGCGCGGGAGCTCAGCGACGACCCGCTGCACAGCTTCCTGGTGTTCCTGAAGCTCTATGCCGAAGGCATGGAAGAGGCGGTCGAGGCCCATCCGGGCTGCTTCGTGGCCAGCGTCACCTTCCAGGATCTCAGCTTCGACCGCGAGGCCCGGCGCCTGACCAGCGACAACGTCGCCGACTGGCGGCGGTTCTTCATCGTCTGGCTGGACGAGATCGCCGCCCTCTATCCCCCGCGTGGCAAGGCCAGCAACGAGGACCTGGCCGATACGATCCTGGCCATGACCTACGGGGGCATGACCCTGGCCAAGGCGCTCAATGACGACCAGGCGATCAGCCGCCAGGCGCTGATGTTCCGCGAGACCGTGCGGCTGCATTTCCAGCCCGGCTGAAGGCGCTTGTGGTAAACCCGGCTTGACCGGTCGCCTGCCCTTGCGGTTCATGCGGCGCCGCACAACAGGAGGCGCGCCATGGCCGACGACCCCAAGGACTGGAAACCCGCGACCAAGCTGATCCGCGGCGGGGCCATGCGCAGCAACTACGGGGAGACGGCCGAGCCGATCTACCTGACGCAGAGCTTCGTCTACGACACCGCCGCCGCTGCCGACGCCCGCTTTTCGGGCGAGGCGCCGGGCTTCGTCTACAGCCGCTATGCCAACCCTACGACCCAGATGTTCGAGGAGCGGCTGGCCCTACTGGAGGGCGCCGAGTCCTGCCGGGCCGTGGCCAGCGGCATGGCGGCGGTCCACGTGGCGCTGACCGGCCTGCTGAAGGCCGGCGACCACCTGGTGGCGGGCCGGGCCCTGTTCGGCAGCTGCAACTGGATCGTCAGCCAGTGGCTGCCGAGGTTCGGGGTGGAGACGACCTTCGTCGACGCGACAGACCTCTCCGCCTGGGAAGCGGCCATGCGGCCCAACACCAGGGCGGTGCTGGTCGAGAGCCCGGCCAACCCGCTGCTGGAGGTCACCGACATCGCGGCGGTCTGCAGGATCGCCCACGCCGCCGGCGCCAGGGTGGTGGTCGACAACGTCTTCGCCACGCCGATCTTCCAGCAGCCGCTGAAGCTCGGCGCCGACATCGTGGTCTATTCGGCCACCAAGCACATCGACGGCCAGGGCCGGGTGCTCGGCGGGGCGATCCTGGGCGCCAAGGACCTGATGGAAGAGGCCTACCGCGACATCCTGCGTCACACCGGGCCGGCGATCAGCCCGTTCAACAGCTGGGTGCTGCTCAAGGGGCTGGAGACCCTCGACCTGCGGGTCCGCCGCCAGACCGAGACCGCCGCCGTCCTGGCCGACCTGATCGGCGACCATCCGAAGGTGAAGTCCGTGCGCTATCCGGGACGGGCCGATCACCCTCAATCTGCGGTTGCTCGCTCGCAGATGAGCGGCTTCGGCAATCTTCTGGCCTTCGACCTGGGTTCGCGTGAGGCGGCATGGCGATTCCTCGACGGGTTGAACATCGTCGACATCAGCAACAATCTGGGCGACGCCAAGTCCATGGCGACCCACCCCTCCACCACGACTCACCGCGCCATGCCCGAGGAGAAGCGGCTCGAGATCGGGCTGACCGAAGGCTTCGTGCGGATGAGCGTCGGGCTGGAGGACGTGGCCGATCTGTCGCGTGACCTGACGGGAGCCCTGGGAGCCGCATGAGACCGATCCGCAAGCGTGGCACCACCGACAGCCCGGTCTACGAGGCGCGTACGCGCGACGTCGTGGTGCGGGTCAAGGCCAGCTATGCGCCCGGACAGTCCGATCCCGTCGAGAACCGCTACGTCTGGAACTACACCGTCGAGATCGAGAACCACGGCCAGGAGACGGTGCAACTGGTCTCCCGCCGCTGGGTGATCACCGACGCCCGCAACCGCCGGGAGGAGGTGCGGGGCCAGGGCGTGGTCGGCGAACAGCCGATCCTGCGGGGCCGCGAGGCGTTCCGCTATGTCTCCGGCTGCCCCCTGGAGACGCCGTCCGGCCTCATGCGTGGGGGGTATCAGATGGTCACCGACGACGGCGAGGCGTTCGAGGCGGAGATCCCCGAGTTCTCGCTGCACCTGCCGGGCGCCTCGAAGAAGCTGAATTAGAACATCATCCGTCCCGACATGCGCAGGCTGTACCGGTCCTCGCCGTCGACGGCCTCATAGTCGCCTTCGACCGCCAGGTGGGACATCGAGGTGCCAGCCTGCAGCGAGAAGCCGATCAGCACGGCGCCGTCGCCGGGCGCGCTGGCCGGTAGGGTCACCCAGGCGCCATTCGTGAAGCGGAAGGTGGTGTCGTCGACCTGTCCGGCCAGGTGCTGGCGGTAGCCGACGCGAAGCTCGGGGCGCCACCAGCTGTCGCGGCCATAGGTGGCGCCGAAGGTCAGTTCCGCCAGCGCCGACAGCCGGCTGCTGTCGCGGGCCTGGACGGTCTGGTTGAAGGCGTCGCCGCCGCGACTCTCCACCCGCTCGCCCTCGTGGAAATAGAGGTAGTCGACGCTGACCGTCGGACGAACGTAGTAGCGGCCGAGGCGGCCCTCGTAGCTGGTCCCGGCGCTGGCCACGCCCAGATAGCCGTTCCAGTTGGAGTCGGCCTGGACCACCAGGCCGGTGTCGGGATCGACGAACAGCCGGTCGCCATCGAGCCAGGCATAGCCTCCCGAGCCGCGCAGGTTGAAGGTCCAGCCGCCGATCGAGCGCCGCCAGTAGACCCCCGCCTCCAGCAGGGAGATGGAGGTCTCCTCGCCGGCCTGGGCCACCTCGTCCTTCTCCTCGGCGTTCATGAAGGCCAGGGTGGTCCCCAGCGCGCCGCCGTCGACGCCCATGCTCTCGTAGCCGGCCACGAAGCCGAAGGCCTTGGTCTCCGAGCCCGCGGTCAGCCCGGCCTCGCGATTGACGCCCAGGTTGATCTCCTGGACCCAGAAGCTGTCGGGGCCGTAGGTCGGGCTGAGGTTCGGGCGGCTGGCGGTCAGGCGGGTGACGCTGCGGGTCAGGACGTCGATGGCCGAGAACAGTCCCTCCCCCTGGTCGGGCATCATCTGTTCGTAGAGGTCGATGAAGTCGTCCTGGGTCTCCGCGCCGAGGAAGGCGTCCCGAACGTCCTCGTCGCCGTTGAGCGCGGCATAGACGGCGTCCATAGCCAGGGCCTGGTTCTCGCTCAGTCCCATCTCCTCGGCCGTGCGCCGGCGAACGTCGAGGTAGACCTCCCCGGCCGTGGCGTCCGATCCGGCGGTGACCACGAACAGATAGGGGGAGTCCTCGTCGAGATTGGTGTCCAGGCCCTCGACGGTGAGGCCGCCGGGGGTGTCGGTGTGGACGATGACATAGCGGGTCGGCCCGTCGATCAGGTCGAGCATCTTCAGGCCCAGGGTCGCGCCGTCGGAGAAGCTGGCGGTCGAGACCTGGAAGGTGGTGACGCTCCCCGCTCCAGGATCGGCGGTGACGGTCAGGGCGCTGGAGCCCGCGACCGCCAGGCTGGTCGCCTGGATGGTTTCGGTGTTGGTCACCGTCAGGGCGCCGTTGGCCAGGTCGATGTCGAGCCGGCCGTCGCTGTCGGTCAGGTCGCCGGTGACCTGGGCGTAGCCGTCGGCGGAGCCGACCGTCAGCCTGTCCGCCCCGTCGCCGAACGCGATGTTGCCGATGAGGGCGCCATTCCGCAGGTCGATCGAGTCGTCGCCGGAGCCCAGCAGGACGTCGCCCTGGATCAGCGGCTCCTGGCTGTCGACCAGGCCGTCGCCGTCTTCGTCGAGGTCGTCCTCGTCGTCTTCCGGGTCGTCATCGGCCACACCGTCGTTGTCGAAGTCCTCGTCCTCGTCATCGACCAGGCCGTCGCCGTCGCGGTCGGCGTCCGCGCCGTCGAGGATGCCGTCCCCGTCGCGGTCGCCCAGGGCGGCATACTGCAGGATGGTGACCCCGGAGGTCGATTTGCTGACATCGACCGCCACCGCACGGCCGGTGAAGTCCTCGTCGCCGGAGTCTTCATTGTCGTCGTCGGTGTCGTCCTCGTCGTCGTCGGCGTAGATTGCGGCCAGGATGGTTCCGGTGTTCTCGACGTGCGTGAGGCCGCCGCTCTCGTCGATCAGGGCCGTGGCGTTGCTGGCCTCGCCGACCGACAGGGCGCTGACCGTGCCGCTGTTGAAGAAGCTGGCGACGCTGGCGTCCTCGTCGATGCGGATGGCGACCGCGTGGGTCTCCGCCTCCTCGGCCAGCGGCGCGGAGGTCGCGCGAGCGCTTGAATAGAGGACGCCGTCGTTGACCAGGGTTTCGACGTCGGCCCCGGCGGCGATGTCGAGCGCCCGGGACTCGGCGTCATAGGCG
Organism: Caulobacter sp.; assembly: GCA_035627755.1. Taxonomy (GTDB): domain Bacteria; phylum Pseudomonadota; class Alphaproteobacteria; order Caulobacterales; family Caulobacteraceae; genus Caulobacter. The sequence goes on from DASPLD010000011.1 coordinate 27,537, forward strand.
GTGGCCGAGACATAGCCCTCGTTGCGCAGCCCCCCCTCCAGCAGCGTGGCGAAGCCGCCCTCGCCCCCGATCCTCACCCCCGTCGCGTCGATGTCGTCATAGACCCCGTCGGCCACGATGTTGCCGCGGATCAGCAGGCCGTAGGCCTCGTCGCCGGTCCCGACGGCCCCGATGGCGATGTCCTGGCTCTCCGAGCCGATCAGCAGCGCCGGCGACCCGCCGTAGACGGTCAGGTTGGCCGAGCCCTCCGAGGTGTCCGCCCGGCCGTCCTGGTCGAGATCGTCGTCCGGAATGCCGTCCCCGTTGTCGTCGAGGTCATACACCCCGTCCTCGTCCTCGTCGTCGTCCTCGACGCCATCATTGTCATCGTCCTTGTCTTCGTCGTTGTCCTTGCCGTCGTTGTCATAGTCGTCATCGGTGATGCCGTCGTTGTCGAGGTCGGTGTCGTCTTCGTCGTCGATGCCGTCGCCGTCGACATCCTCGTCGGCGGAGTCGGTGATGCCGTCGTTGTCGAAGTCCGCGTCGGTGTCCGCCGGCCCGTCGAGCCGCACGCCGCCGGCGACGCTGGCGGTGATCCGCACCGCCGGCCCCCCCTGCAGCAGGTCGTCCGCGTCGAGCAGGTCGCGGGCTTCCTCGTCCGGGCGGGTGGTGTAGCGGTAGCCGTAGGCGGTCACCGAGCCCTGGATGTGCAGCCCGCCCGACACGTCGGCGTCGATGGCGGCGCCGACCGCCCCGTCGCCCTGGACGCTGATGCTGCCGCTGACCTCCACATCGCCGGTCACCGCGGCCCCTACCCTCAGCCCCATGCTGTTGTCGCCGGTGACGGTGATCGATCCCCGGCTGATGAGGTCGCCGTCCAGCGCGCTCTCCAGGCTGATGCCGAAGGAGTCGTTGCCGTCGACCGTGATGCCGGAGGCGTAGTCGGCGAACAGGTTTCCGGTCACCGTCCCGGGGCCGGTCACCCGGATGCCGTACCGGTTCGAACCGACCGAGAAGCGCCCGTCGAGGTCGCCATCCTCGTCGGTGTCGTTGTCGGTGTCGTTGACGTCGTACTCTTCGTCCACGAGCATGATCGAGCCGGAATGGGTGATCGTGGTGGTCACCCCACCCTGAACCAGGATGCCGGTCGTCCCATCGACGTCCTCGGCGGTGATCAGGCCCTCGTGCAGGACGGTGTTGTCGCTGTCGACGGTGATGGCCGCCCCGGGGGCGGTCAGGACGATCTCGCCCTCGTCGGTGACCACCACATCCCCGGCCGTCGAGGTGGCGACGGGGACGCCGTCCTCGTCGTCGATCTCGGTCTGGGCGAAGGCGGCGCTGGCGAACAGCAGAAGGGGCGCGGCGGCCACGGACGCGACCAGAGAGCGACGGAACATGCAGGCGACCCCGAACTTGAGAAACAGTCCGGGGGTTGATGCCTGGGCGACCCGGCCTTTGTTCGTCGCCGGAATTTCAGTTCGAAACAAACAGGGCCGCGGCCGTCACGCGGCGGACATTCAAGCCACCGCGGGGTCCAGGGCGTAGGTTCGGCTGCAGTACTCGCAGGTGACCCGGATCTTGCCGTCGTCCTCGACCATCTCGGCGCGCTCCTCGGGGCTGAAACTATCCAGGACCGTGGCGATCCGCTCGGCCGAACAGCGGCAGAAGGCCCTCAGCGGCACAGGCTCGAACACCCGCACCCCGTCCTCGTTGAACAGCCGCCAGAGCAGCGTCTCGGCGGGGATGGTGGGGTCGATCAGCTCGTCCTCGCCGGTCGTCTGGAACAGGGCCTGGGCCCGGAACCAGGCGTCCTCCGTCGAGCCCCGCGCCTCGTCGGCCGCGATGTTCTGGATCATGATCCCACCGGCCCGCCAGGTGGGGCCCAGACCGGAGTCGACCTGGCCCACGGCGAGGCGGATGCGGGTCGGAGTCTGTTCCGACTGGGCGAAGTACTGCTCGGCGCAGAGGGCCAGGGTCTCGCCCTCGATCTGGGTGATGCCCTGGTAGCGCTCCATGTCGGCGCCCTGGTCGACGGTCATGATGAACAGGCCGTCGCCCAGCAGGCTGCGGGCGCCGGGCCGGGCGAAGCCCTGGCTGGCGGCGGCCACCCCGTCCGCGTCGTAGCGGCAGTAGCCGCGGAAGGCCCCGTCGGTGTCGTAGTCGCAGACGACGTAGGAGACCGGTCCGTCCCCCTGGGCCTGGACGATCAGCCGGCCCTCGAACTTCAGGCTCGAGCCGACCAGGGCGGCCAGGGCGCAGGCCTCGCCCAGCAGGTTGGCGACCGCCTCGGGATAGTCGTGGCGGGTCAGCACCTCATGGATGGAGGCGCCCAGCCGGGTGATCCGGCCGCGCACCGGCCAGCCCTCGATCTGGAAGGCCGCGACGAGGTCGTCGGTGGGGGGAGATTGGGTCATGAGCGGGTCTAGATAGGCGACGCCGCGGAAATTACGAGACCCCCTAGCGGCCCTTCCACTGCGGCGGGCGCTTCTGAGCGAAGGCCATCGGCCCCTCGACGAAGTCCTCGGACTTGAACAGGGCGGCCACCGCCGGGTGCTTGAACTGGTCCCTGATCGCCGCCTCCAGCGAGCCGGCGTCGAGGCCCTGCATCACCGCCTCCTTCGACGCGCGGATCGACATCGGGCTGCATTCGCTGATCATCCCGGCCCACTTCAGCGCCTCGCCCATCAGCTCGTGCGGGGGAACCACGGCGTTGACGAAGCCCAGTGTCAGCCCCTCGGCGGCGCTGACCCGGCGGGCCGTGAGGATCATCCCCATGGCCCGCTTCAGCCCGATCTGCCGCGGCAGGCGGTGCAGGCCCCCGGCCAGGGCGGCCAGGCCGACCTTGGGCTCCGGCAGGGCGAACACCGCCGTCTCCGACGCCAGGATGATGTCGCAGGCCAGGGCGATCTCGAACCCGCCGCCCATCGCCACGCCATTCACCGCCGCGATCAGCGGCTTGTTGAGGTCGAAGCGGCTGGTCAGCCCGGCGAAGCCCGAGGGCGGGCTGCCCATCTTGCCGCCCATCGCCTGGTGCTTGAGGTCGTTGCCGGCCGAGAAGGCCCGCTCGCCGGCGCCGGTGACGATGCCGACCCACTGCTCGGGATCGGCGGCGAAGGCGTTGAACGCCTCATCGAGCTCGAAATGCATGGGGGAATGGAGGGCGTTCATCACCTCCGGCCGGTTGAGGGTGAAGATGGTGACCGGCCCGTCGCGGTCGACCTTGATGAACTCGTAGGCCATGGCGTGCTCCCTTTGCTGCGGACAGGGGGCGCCCCTTCCCCGGCGTCCGTCAATCGATCACGGTCAGTTCGCGGCGATAGCGCTTCCAGTTCTCGACATAGTGGAAGGCCGAGGCCTCGAGGACGCGGGCCTGTTCGGGGCTGACCTCGCGGACCACCTTGCCGGGCGCGCCCATCACCACGCTGTTGTCCGGTATCTCCTTGCCCTCGGTGATCAGGCAGTTGGCGCCGATCAGGCAGTTGCGACCAATCTTCGCGCCGTTGAGCACGATCGAGCCGATCCCGATCAGCGAACCGTCGCCGATGGTGCAGCCATGCAGCATCACCAGATGGCCGACGGTGACATTGGCCCCGATGTTCAGAGGCACGCCGTAGTCGGCGTGAAGCACAGAACCATCCTGGACATTGCTGTTTTCGCCGATGGTGATGGTATCGGTGTCACCGCGCGCCGTGGCGCCCCACCAGATGCTGGCGTTCTTCTTGAGAATGACGTCGCCCATCACGACGGCGCTTGGGGCGATCCAGTATTCACCACCCGCAGGCAGGGTAGGCCGCCGGTCGCCCAAAGCATAAGCAGTCATCCGTGCACCCCGTATATTGTCGAACGGCCCTTGATTAACCGGCCATAAACCAAGTTAGCATCAACTAGTCGGGCGATTCGAAGAGGCCATCAAAACCTCTCCGATCCCGTCGCGGCCGGCAGTCGGTCGCGAACTCCTGACGACGGAGACCTGGGTGTCGCGTTACGTGTCCGGGCGGTATCGACCGCCCCTGCCATCGAGCGAAAGCGGACCTCCCGGCCGCGCACGCCCCTCCATCACCGTTGTCCCGACCCGAGGGCGCGCCGTTGTGGCGACGCCCTTTTTTCTTGCCCCTGTGGAGGCTGTTTAAATGACCAAACGAGCCCTGAAGCGGATTGCGCGCGAAGGCGCCTTTGACGCTGGCCAGTTCGCCGAGGACAGCAAGGTTCGCCGCCTGCCTGTCGGCGCCGGCTGGTCGCCGCTCGGAGGTCATGGGCAGGAGGACCGCGACCAGGGATACCTCAAGACAATAAAACCCAAGTCCGAGGGCCAGAAGGCCCTCATCGAGGCCATCGACAACAAGAACCTGGTGATGGCCCTCGGCCCGGCCGGCACCGGCAAGACCTACCTGGCCATCGCCAAGGCCGTGGAGGCGCTGGAAGCGGGCAAGGTCGGGCGCATCGTGCTGTCCCGCCCCGCGGTCGAGGCCGGGGAGTCGATCGGCTACCTGCCCGGCGACATGGAGGACAAGCTCGCCCCCTACCTGCGGCCGCTCTACGACGCCCTCTCGGACCGGCTGTCGATGAAGCGGGTGCGGGCGCTGATGGCCGAGGGCCTGATCGAGATCGCCCCGGTCGGCTACATGCGGGGCCGCACGCTCAACAACGCCTTCGTGGTCATCGACGAGGCCCAGAACTGCACCTACGTGCAGCTCAAGATGCTGCTGACGCGGCTGGGCTGGCATTCGACCATGGTGGTCACCGGCGACCCGGCCCA
>DASPLD010000012.1:0-13108 GCA_035627755.1 Caulobacter sp.
ACGCCTACACCACCTACGGCGCCTCGATCGACGGTGGCCGGGTGGCAGAGATCCTCACGGTCGGCAATGTGGTGATCCGCGGCGTCGACCGGGATCTGTTCAACGTCTCCCTGCTGGGCGCTGTGGCCATCGACAATTCCGACGATCCGCTCAACCCCAAGAGCGGGTGGCGCGCCGAGGTCCGGGTCGAGCCGATCGTCACCTTTGGGGACGCCCAGTTGACCTATCTGAAGTCCACCGGCCAGGGCAGCATCTACCTGCCCTTCGGCGACGACAAGAAGCTGGTGCTGGCCGGGCGGCTGAAGGCGGGCATGCTGACCGGCGCAGAGTCCAGCGAGGCGCCCGCCGCCCGCCGCTTCTATTCCGGCGGCGGCGGCTCGGTGCGCGGTTATGGATACCAGGCCATAGGCCCGCGCATTGGCGCCACCCCGCTCGGCGGCATCAGTCTGGCCGAGGCCTCCATCGAACTGCGCTACGACATCACGGACCGCTGGGGCGCGGTGGTCTTCGTAGACGGGGGCGCGGTCGGCGAGAATTCCTTCCCCCAGGGCGAGGATTTCAGCGCCGGGTTCGGCTTTGGGGTGCGCTATGATCTGGGCTTCGGCCCGATCCGCGCCGACATCGCCTTTCCCCTGGACCCGCGCGACGACGACCCGGCCTTCCAGATCTACATCAGCATAGGCCAGGCGTTTTGAGCGCATCGGACGACACGCCGCCGGTGAGGGCCCCGGACCACCGCCGCCGCTGGTTTCCGAGCAGCGCGCCCGGCTGGCTGATCCTGATCTCCGTGGTGGCCGTGGTGTTCGTCGCCGCTGCCGCGGTGGGGGTGCGTTATGGCCTCAACACCGTGCCCGGCCTGGCCTTCATCGAGGCGCGGGCCAACGGGCTGAAGATCGGTCGCTACGGCAAGCTGAAGATCGAGGGGGTCAGCGGAGACATCTGGCGCAACGTCTCGATCCGCCGGCTGATCATCTACGACGAGAAGGGCATCTGGCTGGAGGGCAAGAACCTCAACATGAAGTGGCGCTATCACGAGCTGTTCGTGCGCCGCTTCCACGCCGACGCCATCGTCGCCGAGCAGATCACCCTCAGCCGCCGCCCCACCCTGACCCCCAAGGAGAAGTCCGGCTCCCTGCCGGTCACCATCCTGATCGACGCCCTCAAGGCGCGGGTCGACAGCCGACCGGCTTTCAGCCAGGTCGAGGGCCGGTTCGACCTCGAGGGCCGCCTGGCGCTGCAACGCCGGGGCGGTGGGACCAGCGGGCGGTTCGTGGCGCGCAGCCTGATGCGCCAGGGCGACTTCGCCGACATCGGCTTCGATCTCGGCCGTTCCGAGGCCTTGCTGGTCAACGCCAAGGCCTCCGAAGCCAGGGGCGGCGCCCTGGCCGGGGCGCTGGGTCTCGACGCGGCGGAGCCCTTCGCCCTCGACGCCCAGCTGAGGGGGACGGTCAAGGCGGGGCGCTTCAATCTCCTGGTCGAGTCCGGCGATGCGCAGCCGGCCAAGGCCGAGGGCAGCTGGAACGCCGGCGGCGGCTCGGCCAACGGCTATGTCCGCCTCGACGCCTCTCGCCTCACAGGGCTGTACGCCCGGATGTTCGGGCCGCAGGTGAAGTTCGACATCAGCGGCCGAAAGGCCTCCGGGGCCTACTACGACATCAGGGCCCGACTGGACTCGGAGGGCCTGTCGGCCACCGCCGCCGGCCTCGCCGATCTCGGCAAGCGGACCGCCGCGCCATCGGGCCTGGCGGTCACCGGATCGACCGGGTCGCTTGGCCGGCTGACCTGGAATTCGGTTACCGGCGCGGCGACCTTCCGCGGCCTGTTCAAGGGCGATGCCGACAGCTTCTCACTGACCGGAGACCTGCGGGGTTCGAGCGTCAGCGTCGCCGGCTATACCCTGGCCTCGGCGGGCGGCCGCACCACCCTGGCGCGGTCGAAGGGTGAGCTGACGCTGATCTCGGCCCTCACCGGCCAGGGCGGGCGAGGGAAGGGCTACCTCCCCGCCCTGCTCGGGGCCGCGCCGGTGGCCGACGTCGACATGATCATCTTCAAGGACGGGCGCCTGTTGATGCGTCGCATCCGGGCCAACGGCGCCGGGCTGAAGGTCGATGCGCAGGGATCCCGCGGCCTGTTCGGCGGCCTCTCGTTCAACGGCAAGGCGGAGCTGTGGAACTTCGGCGCCGCCAAGCTGGGCGGCAAGGGCCGGCTGGCCGGCAGCTGGTCGGCCGACCAGGGTGGGGCGGGCAAGCCCTGGGTGTTCACCGTCGACGCCAGGGGTTCCAACCTGGCGCTTGGCTGGAGCGAACTGGACCGGCTGCTCGGCGCGGCCCCCAGGCTGCGGGGCAAGGCCAGCCTGCGGGGGGGCGCGGTCGACGTCGCCGACCTTCGCCTCGATGGCGACAAGGCGGCGGCCAAGGGCCAGGGCCGCATCGGCGGCAAGGGCGAACTGGCCTTCAACCTCGACTGGACCGCGGAGGGGCCGTTCCGCGCCGGCCCTCTGGAGGTCTCGGGCAAGGCCAAGGGCGACGGGACCCTCGGCGGAACCCTCTCGGCGCCGCGGGCCGACCTGACCGCTCAGGTCGAGGCCATCGACCTGCCACGCCTGCCGCTGCGCAACGCCGCCCTGGCCCTGACCTTCATGCGGCGGCCGGGCGGGGGCGACGGGGCCTTCTCCATCACCGCCGAGAGTCCGTACGGACCGGCCCGGCTGCGCACCGACTTTGCCTTCGCGGCCGGCGGCCTCGACCTGTCCGGCCTCGACGCCGACGCCGGAGGGATAAAGGCGCAGGGGGCGGTGGCCCTGCGGCGCGGACGGCCCTCGTCGGCAAACCTGACCCTTGCCGTCGGCCCGGGCCTGCTGCTGACCGAGGGGACCATCCAGGGAACGGCCCGGGTGGTCGACGCGGCCGGCGGCGCCCGAGCCACCCTGAACCTGACCGCGAAGGACGCGGTGCTGCGCGACGCCGCGGGCATAAGCCTCGACACCGCCACCATCACCGCCGACGGCCCGCTGGACAGGCTTCCGGTGCGGATCCAGGCCAGCGGAGTGGCGCCCAACGGCGCCTACGGCCTCGATGCGGGCGGCATCCTCACCGAAGTGCGCCAGGGCGAGGCGGTCGCGTGGCAGCTGACCCTGGACGGAACCGGCAAGGTCGGCCGGGCGCAGCTGCGCACCACCGAGACCGCCCGGCTGGTGTTCGGCGGCCCGGTCACAGAGGCCCACCTCAGGCTGGCCACCGTGGGCCGGCAGGAGGGCGCCCCGACCGGGACGGCCGTGATCGACGCCCGCATCGCCAAGGGCTCGGCCGACATCCAGGCGAACGTGTCCGGTCTCCCCCTGGCGGCCGCCAACGAGGACCTCGCCGGGCGGCTCGACGCCCGGCTGGTCCTGCGCGGCCAGGGCGAGCGGCTGGAGGGCCAGCTGAACGCCGAGGTCAAGAACGTCCGGGCCCGGGGCTCCGGCCGGAGCTTCACCCTGGACGGCTCGGTCGAGGCCAAGCTCGCGGACCGGTGGATCACCATCACCGCCAAGGCCAGCAGCGCACAGGGTCTGAACGCCGACGCCAACTTCGTCCTGCCCGCGGAGGCCTCGGCCGCCCCGTTGCGGCTGGCGATCGACCGGCGGCGGCAGGCCCAGGGCAAGTTCACCGCCAACGGCGAGATCAAGCCCCTGTGGGACCTGCTGATGGGCGGCGACCGCTCGCTGAGCGGCCAGGTGCGGCTGGCGGGGAGCCTGGGCGGGACCCTGGCCGACCCGCGCCTGCTCGGCGAGGCCAGTCTGACGGGGGGCGCCTACGAGGACGGGCCGACCGGCCTGCGCCTGCGCAACCTCACCCTGGCTGCCGCCTTCGCGGACAACGCCATCGACGTCACCCAGGCGAGCGCTTCCGATCCGGGGGGAGGCAAGGCTTCGGGCTCGGGCCGGATCAGCCTGTTGCGGGAGGGGACCAGCAGCTTCCGTCTGGACCTCACCCGCTTCCAGGTGATCGACAACGACCTGGCCACCGCCACCGCGTCCGGCCAGGTCACCATCAACCGCACGGCCGCCGGCAACCCCCGGGTCGAGGGGGCCTTGCGCATCGACCGGGCCGAGATCGCGGCCGAACCGCTGAGCCCCAGCGGCGTAACCCCGATGGACGTCATCGAGATCAACAAGCCCCGCACCCCGGCCATGCGCCGGGCGGAGGCGGCGGCGGCGACCAGGCAGCGGGGCGGCGCCATCGACCTGGCCATCGAGCTCGACGCCGCCCGCGGCATCTTCGTCGAGGGCCGTGGCCTGAACGTCGAGATGAGCCTCGACGCCAGGGTCACCGGCACCACCGCCAAACCCAACCTCACGGGCGTGGCGCGGGTGGTGCGCGGCGACTACGATTTCGCCGGCAAGCGGTTCGAGTTCGACGAGCGGGGCGAGGTGATCCTCTCCACCGATCCGAACCGGATCCGGCTCAACCTGACCGCCACCCGCGAGGATCCCAGCCTGACGGCCGTGGTGCGGGTGCAGGGCACGGCCGCCAAGCCGGAGATCACCCTGACCTCGACCCCGCAGCTGCCGCAGGACGAGGTCCTGAGCCGGGTGCTCTTCGGCTCCTCGGCGGCGCAGCTGTCGCCGTTCGAGGCGGCGCAGCTCGCCTCAGCCCTGGCGGCCCTCGCGGGCGGCGGCGGCTTCGACGTCATCGGCAACATCCGCCAGCTGGCGGGGCTGGACCGGCTGACCATCGGCGGCACCGACCTGACCGGGGTCACCGTCGCGGGCGGCAAGTACCTGACCAACGACGTCTACCTCGAGTTGATCGGCGGCGGTCGGCAGGGCGGGGCGGTGCAGGTGGAATGGCGCGTGCGGCGCAATCTCTCCATCGTCTCGCGGATCGCCGGGGGCGGAGAGTCCAAGCTGTCGGTCCGCTGGCGGCGGGACTATTGATCCCCAAAACGCGGGATACCGCCCCGTCCGGCGCCCGGCGAAGCTTCGGCCGTCCGCCGGAGGGAGCCTGCCATGACCACCCCGCCTCACCGCATCGACGCCGGCCTGCCTCTACTGCTTCTCCTCGTCCTGGGGACGGCCTTCGGGGCCGCCGTGCTGGTCCTGTCGCCCAACCCCTTCGCCGACCTGGGGCCGGGCGAGCGGCCCTCGTGCCTGCTGATGCTGTTCAAGGTCGGCGGCGGGCTGATCCTGCTGTTCGCCGGCTGGCGCCTCCTGACCTGGTCGACCTGGCTGGTCTGGCCTGACGCCCTGGAGCGGCGAGGATGGTTCGGCCGGCGGCGGTTCACCCGGGCCAGCCTCACCGAGGTCGAGCTCGACGTCCCGGAGGGCATCCCCCCGGCCTTCATCCTCACCTTCACCGACGGCGTGGCCCGTTTCGTCGCCCAGGGGCTCAAACCCGCCGACCGCGCCGCCCTCCGGGCCTTCGCCGCCTAGAGCTGGGCGCGATTTGATGGAATCAAGCCGCGCTGCTCCAGCGTTTTCCTGGTCGCGCGTTTGATCCGGTCACCGGATTCCACTCGTCGGAACGCGCGCTAGGGCAGCTGGGTGAAAGGCTTGAAGCCGCCGAAGATCATCCGCTTGGAGTCGAAAACCATCGGCGTCTCCTCGGGGTTCAGGCGCGGGTCGGCCATCACCTTGGCGTTGATCTCGTCGCGCTTCTCGCGGCTCTCGTAGGTGATCCAGGAGAAGATCACCACCTCGTCCTCCTTGGCCATGACGGCGCGGGGGAAACTGGTCAGCTCGCCATAGGGGACATCGTCGGCGACCGCCTCGACATAGCTCAGGGCGCCGTACTCCATCCAGACCGCGCCGGCCACCTCGGTGATCTTGCGGTACTCGTCCAGCCTGTCCTTGGGCACGGCGAGTACGAATCCGTCGACATAGGACATCGGTGTCTCCTTCGTTGATCGACCAGAGGACGCGGCTGGTTGCCCCTTTCCGACTCCCCGCCTCATCTTTTTCTGACATCAGCCCGGCCTCCCGGTCATCAAGGCGCGGTTCTGGTGCATCCGCTCGGCCAGGAAGTCGGCGAAGGCGCGGACGTGGGGCGCCGCCTTGAGGTCCTCGCGAACGATCAGCCAGACCTCGGAATCCAGTTCGGGCAAAGGCGGCAGGCAACGGACCAGGTCCGGCTCGCCGTCGCCCATGACGCAGGGCAGCATGGCAAGGCCCATGTCGGCCCGAAGGTTGGCGATCAGCCCCGTCAGGCTGTTGGAGCGAAAGCGGATCGAGCCCGGCTCGGCCTGGGCGGCCAGCCAGGCGACCGGTTGCAGGGCGGCCATCTGGCCCTCCATGCCGATCACCGGGTGGCCGGCGATCTCTTCGGGCGAGGCCGGCGCCCCGTGCGCCTCGGCGTAGCCGCGGCTGCAGTAGAGGTTCCAGCCGCTGTAGGGCATGCGCCGCGCGACCACGCCGGCGCCCTCCGGGCTGGAGCCGGCGCGCAGGGCGATCTCGGCCTCGCCCCGGGCGAGGTCGAGCCGCGTGTCGCTGGTGATGATCTCGATGACCACCCCGGGGTGGGTCTTGTGGAAGTCGGGAAGCCAGGGGACCACCAGCCGGCTGGCGACGGTGTCGCTGCAGGTCAGCCGCACCGTGCCCGCCACGGTCCGTCGCTCGGCCGCCATCCGGCCCGTCAGGGCCAGGACCTCGGCCTCCACCCGCTCTGCGGTCTCGGCGACCCGCAGCCCCGCCTCCGTCGGCCGATAGCCCTGGCGCAGCCGTTCGAACAGCGACACGCCCAGCGCCGCCTCGATATGGGCGATACGGCGGATGACCGTGCTCTGGTTGACGCCCAGGGCGCGGGCGGCGCCCAGGGCGGCCCCGGACCGCGTCACCGCCAGCACGAACCTGAGGTCATCCCAATCCATCGGACATACTGCAAATATGCAGAACGACTTGGCAAGACCGCGGATTGTGACCGCCGTTCTGCGGAGCTACAGACGCCGCCTCGACGGAATGCGCCGCTGGGGAAACGACAACAACAGCCGCCGGACCTGGTCCGGCCAACTTTAGGGATGTCCCTGCCATGAAGCTCCACTACGACCCGATTTCGACGACCTCGCGCCCGGTCATGATGCTGATCCATGACGCCCGCCTGCCGGTGGAACTGGTCGAAGTCAGCCTGTTCGCCTCCGCCCACCAGACCCCGGCGTTCACCGCCCTCAACCCCAACCAGGCCGTGCCGGTCCTGGAGCTGGACGACGGCTTCGTGCTCACCGAGGTCTCCGCCATCCTCAAGTTCCTGGCCGAGCAGGGCCGGCATGGGTCCTATCCGGCCGATCCCCTTGCCCGGGCTCGGGTCAACCAGATGATGGACTGGTTCAACACCGGCTTCTATCGGGACTTCGGCTACGGCATGGTCTACGCCCAGACCCTGCCGCACCTGATCCACGCCAACCCGACGTCCCAGGCCGATGTCGTCCGCCAGGGCAGCCAGCGGGCCGCGCGGTGGCTGACCATCCTCAACGACCACTACCTGGCCAAGGGGCCCTGGCTGTGCGGCGAGGAGGTGACCATCGCCGACTACCTGGCGGGGGGCTACGTCTCCCTGGGCGACTGGATCGGCTTCGACCTCAGCCCCTGGCCCAACGTCGCCCGCTGGATGTCGGCGCTGAAGGCGACCAGCGCCTGGGCCGCGACCCATGGGCCGTTCGAGGCCTTCGTGGCCATGCTGGCCGACCAGCGCAAGGCCGCCTGAGCCATGGTCCGCGGGCTGCATCACATGGCCTTCCGCTGCCGCGACTCGGAGGAGACCCGGGCCTTCTACGAGGAGGTCATGGGCTTCCCCCTCGTCGGCGCCCTGGCGCTGGAGGCCACCGCCACCGGCCGTCCGGTGACGGTGATGCACAGCTTCTTCGAGATGGCGCCGGACAGCTTCGTCGCCTTCTTCGAGGTCGGGGACGACCCGTTCGAGCCCAAGCCGCAGCATGACTTCGACCTCCACATGGCGCTGGAAGCCGACGAGGCGACGGTGGCCAGCACGGTCGAGGCCGCCCGCGCCCGGGGGCTGGAGGTGCGGGGGCCGTCGGACCACGGCTTCATCCGCTCCACCTACTTCCGCGACCCTAACGGCTATGTGGTCGAGCTGACCACGCCGGTCCCCGGCAAGCCGAAGCTGGGCCGGGAGACGGCCGGCGCGGCCCGCGAGGCCCTGGCGGCCTGGACGGCGGCCAAGGCCGGCTAGACCCTAGAGCTCGTCGAAGGGCGGCGGCAGCTCGCCGGACTTGAACAGCAGGACGGGATTCTCGTCATAGTCCCCCATCTCGGTGTCGGCGGTGATGCTGTAGGCGACTACGCCCAGCCGCAGGGGGCCCAGGCGCTCGGCCTTGCGGCGGGCCTCCTCGGCGGTCTTGCAGCCGACCGCCTGCTCGGCGCGGAACCGCGAGCGGCCCTTGCCGGCGACATAGGCCTGGACCAGGTGGACGGTCTCGGAGGCCACCCTATTTCTTGCCGGGCGGGGTGAGGAAGGGCGACGGGCCGACCGGCGGGGCGGCCTTGGCCTGCTTGGGTTTGCGGACTTCCTTGTTGGATTTCTTCTGGCCCTTGGCCATGGCCGGGCTCCTTTCGATGCGCGGCGGCGGAATGCGGCGCGCCGCCTGCTATGCGCCCGCTTGGTGGCGCCGCCAAGGCCATCATTCCACCCCCAGCACCTGTTTGAGGAACAGGATCTCGGTGGCCCGCACCGCCTCCTGGTTGCCCTTGCGGGCGATGCCGTGGCCCTCGTCCCTGGCCAGCACGTACCAGACGGTGGTCCCCTGGGCCCGCAGGCGGCTGACGATGGCCTCGCTCTCGGAGCGCGGCACCCGGGGGTCGTTGGCCCCCTGGTAGATCATCATCGGCTTCTTCATCGCCGAGACGTAGGCCGTGGGGCTGATCCGGTCGAAGACCTTGCGCATGGCCGGGTCGCGCTCGTCGCCGTACTCCGCCCGGCGCAGGTCGCGGCGGTAGCCTTCGGTATTCTCCAGGAAGGTCACCCAGTTGGAGATGCCGTAGAGGTCGATCGCCCCGGCGATGCGGTCGTTGTACCGGCCGGCCACGGCCAGGGCCATGTAGCCGCCGTAGGACTGGCCGACCACGGCCACGCGGGAGGCGTCGAGGTCCGGCTGGGTTGCGATCCAGTCGAGCAGGGCGCCGATGTCCTTGACGCTGTCCTCGCGCTTCTCGGCGTTGTCCAGCGACAGGTAGGTCTTGCCGTAGCCCGAGGAGCCGCGGACGTTGGGCACGATCACCACCGCCCCGATCTCGTTGACCCAGCTCTGGCGGCGGGGGCTGAACAGGGGCAGCTCCTGGGCCTCCGGGCCGCCGTGGATCTGGATGATCACCGGCCGCTTGCCCCCGGCCGGCGCCGCGCCAGTGGGGCGGAACACGAAGGCCGGGATCCGGCGCTTGTCGAAGCTGGGGTAGTGGATCAGCGACGGCTCGACCAGCTTGGCGGGCTGCAGGCCGCCAAGCTCGCTGGTGGTCCAGCGGGTCAGCGCCATGCTCGCCAGGTCATAGGTCCAGACGTCGTCCGCCCCGGTCGAGGTCGACAGGCTGATGGCCAGCTGGCGGCCGTCGTCGGAGAAGCCCATGCCGGTCCCCACGCCCTTGGGCAGCGGAACGACCGTCCTAGCGACCGCGCCCGGGGCGGCGGCCAGGTCGTAGAGCTCCAGCCGGGTATAGCCCTCCTCGTTGGTCGCCACGGCGGCCAGGCGGCGGTCGGGGCTGAGGGTCATGGACTCGGCGCCCCAGACCGGCGGCCGGCCGCGGCCCGGCCCGTCGACGAAGGACAGATGCCGCGCCTTGCCCGAGGCGATGTCGAGGATCACCGGCAGGGCCACCTCCTGGCCGTCGTCGGAAAGCACCACCACCCCGGCGCCGTCGGCGGTGAACTTCGGCGAGGCGTAGGCGACCTTGCGATCCGTGGCGCCGAGCGGGGCGGCGGTCCCGGTCTGAAGGTCGAGCACGAACAGCCGGCTCTCGGCGGCGCTGATGTAGCGGCTGAGCAGCACCCTGCGGCCGTCCGGGCTGATGTCCTCCGGCTGCATGGCGCCGGTCCCCTTGTGGACCAGCCGCCGGCCGGCCGGATCGGCGACCTGCGCCAGCATGATGTCGTAGTCGCCCTTGCCGGGGGTGACCTGGGACCAGACGACGGTCTTGCCGTCCTTGCTGAACACGAAGTCGGCGTTGCGGGTGCCGGGCGCGGTCAGCTGGGTCTCGGTCCCGTCCAGGCCGCGCAGGAAGGCCTGGTAGTATTCGGCCCCGCCGACGTCGCGCGGATAGAGGAAGCGGGTGGGATCGCCGGGCACGGCCTGGGCGCTGTTCACCGGCTCGGCGAAGAAGGTCAGCTGGGTGCGGGCCCCGCCGGGCTTCTCCACCCGGTGGATCTGCTGGGTGTCGCCGAAGCGGGTGGCGATCAGGATGGAGCCGTCGGCCATCCAG
This sequence comes from Caulobacter sp., assembly GCA_035627755.1. Taxonomy (GTDB): domain Bacteria; phylum Pseudomonadota; class Alphaproteobacteria; order Caulobacterales; family Caulobacteraceae; genus Caulobacter. Next base: position 10,400 of record DASPLD010000012.1, read on the forward strand.
TCCTCGAACACCGCCCAACGGGCGGCGTAGTAGGGGGCGATGGCCTCGCGCAGCGCCGGCGGGACCTCCGGAACGCCGTCGAAGACCAGGGCGCCCTGCTCGCGGACGGCGGGCGCGGCGGCGGGCTGGGCCAGGGCCGGGGCGGCGATCAGGAGGGCGGCGAGGAGGGGCGCGAGCGTCTTGTGCATGGCGAACGATAGCGTCAATCGCCAGGCCGCCGCCAGCGCTGCGCGCTTTCCGGCATGACGGAGATTTTCACGGCCTCAGGCCCGCAGCCGCGCCGGCGCGTCAGCCTCCGCCGCCGCCGCCACATGGTCGAGCAGCACCTGCATCTCCACCGGCTTGGTGATGAACACCTTGACGCCCACGGCCAGCCACTGGGCGCGGTGCTCGGCCAGGGCGTTGGCGGTAAGGGCCAGGATGGGGGTGGCGGCGTTGGCGCCGGCGGCGCGGATCAGGGCGGCGGCCTCGATCCCGCCCATCACCGGCATCTGCATGTCCATCAGGATGACGTCGAAGGGCCGGACGGCGGCGGCCTCCACGGCCTCCGCGCCGTTGGCCGCGACGGTGACCTCGGCTCCGAGCGGCTCCAGCATCATCCGCACGATCTGCTGGTTGACCGGATGGTCCTCGGCCAGCAGCACCCGCAGGCCCGCGTGCGCCGAGGCGTCATCGGGCCGGTCCTCGGCGGCGGGGGCGGGCTCGGCGAGGGTGAGGGGGATCTCGAGGCGGAAGGTGGAGCCTTCGCCGAGCCGGCTCCTGACGGTCAGCGAGCCGCCCATCAGCTCGGCCAGGCGGCGGCTGATCGCCAGGCCCAGGCCCGTGCCGCCGTGCAGCCGGGTGACGCCGCTGTGACCCTGTTCGAAGCTGGAGAACACCCGCGCGGCGGTGTCCGGGTCCATGCCGCAGCCGCTGTCCTCGACCTCGATGCGCAGCATCTCGGCCCCGTCCTCGCCGACGCCGCGGCCGCTGCGCACCACGATCTGGCCCTGGGCCGTGAACTTGGTGGCGTTGGAGAGCAGGTTGGAGACGATCTGCTGGAAGCGCAGGGGATCGGTGATGATGCGGTCCGGCGCCCCGAGGGGCTCGAACCGCAGCACCACCCCGGGCGCCGTCTTGACGCTCCACAGGCGGACGGCGGCCGACAGCTTCTGGGCCAGCTCGAAGGGAGCCAGCTCGACCTCCAGCTTGCCGCTCTCGATGCGCGAGAGGTCGAGGACGTCGTTGAGCAGGCCCAGCAGGACCTCCGAGGCGTTGCCCAGCATGTCGACGTGGCCGGCCTGCTCGGGCGTGAGCGGGGTCCGGCGCAGCAGGCCGCCGGCGGCGACCACGGCGTTCATCGGGGTGCGGATCTCGTGGCTGATGGTGGCCAGGAAGTCGCTCTTGGCGGCGTTGGCGCGCTGGGCGTCGGCGATGGCCGCCTCCATCTGGCGGCTGGTGGTCCAGATCCGCTTCACCGCCATCAGGGCGTGCAGCACATAGACCGCCCCGCCGCAGGCGATCAGGCTCATCTGCAGCAGGTCGGCCTGGGGGCTGAGCACCCCGGTGGCCAGCGGCAGGCCGAGGATGAACACCACATGCGGCCCCAGCACGGCGGGCAGGCCGCTCGGGGTGCGGGCCATCTGCAGGGCGTTGTTGATGATCGAGCCGCAGATCGACAGCAGGGCGAACGCCATGCCCACCGCCGTGCCGTGGAACCACAGGAAGACGGCGAGGCCGGAGTAGAGGGCGGCGTTGAACGCCATGCTGGCGACGAAGGCGGCGCGGCGGGCCCTGGAGAGGGGGGCAGCCTCGGCGGCGGGGCGGCGGAAGGCGGCCGCGATCAGGTGGTCAAGACCCTGGAACGCCACCACGGCGGCGAACCAGAGGAGGGGAACGGGGCCCGGGGCGAGCAGCCAGCCGACCGTGCCGATGAACAGGGCGAAGCCGATGCGGACGCCCAGGTCCTTGCCCCGGGTGGTGGCGATGGCGCGAAGTGCGGCCTCGGCGGCCGCGCGGTCGTTGGTCATGTGGGGCGGCCCCTCCGGCGACCATCTTCTAGGCAGGCTGGCTTAAGACCGGTTGAACGGCCGCGCCGACCGGCGGGATTTCCGTGGAATGGGCCCGGACCGCGCCCGCGCGCCGGCTTGTCGGGCGGGGACCATTGTACCACGGGCGCCGGGCCACGAAACAAGCCGGCGCCCGCCGGCGGCGGCGAAAAAGCGGCCCAAACCCAGGCGGGCCGTGCCTTCGGCGTGGGCCGGGGCGCGGGACCCGTAGCCCGGGGCGTGGGTCGCGGCGCAGCCCTGCCGGCGGGCAATGTAGCTCGAAAGGGCGTCGCGCCGGCCTACGCCGACGGCCGGGCCGCCGGGGAGGGCCTTCGGAGGGGCTGAATATGTCTAGACATATTGGGAAAAGCCCCGGCGGGCGGGCGTTTTAGGGTCCTCGGGGCGCCGCCGGCCGGGCCTCGGCGGCGGCGCGATCCACAGGAACGGCGCCCCGGCCCCTCGACCCCCTCTTGACTCTCTGCGGAACAAAATAAGAACATTCGGCCAAGGAGTACCCTTATGCCCCACCTCGCCGACCTCGACCCCGAAACCCTCGCCCAGGTCCGCCGCGCCGCCGTCGCCGAGATCGACCTGTTCGGCGCCGGCGACGACCCGCGGCTGATCGAGCGCCTGGCGGAGGCGGGGCGGGAGGGCTGCGCCGAGGGGGAGGCGGGGGCCTGGG
>DASPLD010000013.1:0-17068 GCA_035627755.1 Caulobacter sp.
ACGGGTACCGTGGGTTCGAATCCCACCCTCTCCGCCACCCTTACCCGAGTCTGAGCCGGCCTTGCGCCTGGCGCTGTTCAACCCGCAGATTCCCCAGAACGTCGGCGCCTGCATCCGGCTGTCGGCCTGTTTCGGGGTCGAGCTGCATGTGATCGAGCCGGTCGGCTTCCGCTTCGACGACCGGGCGATGAAGCGGGCCGCGCTCGACTATGGGCCGCTCGGCCACATGATCCGTCACCCCGACTGGGACGGATTCCAGGCGGCGCGGCCGCCCGGGCGGCTGGTGCTGTTCACCACGAGAGGGGCGACCTCCCTGGACGCCTTCGGCTTCGAGGCGGGCGACACCCTGCTGATGGGCAGCGAGACGGCCGGGGCGCCTGACGCTGTCCACGCGGCGGCCGACGCCCGGGTGGTGATCCCCATCAGGCCGGGCGCCCGGTCGCTCAACCTGGCGGTCAGCGCCGGGATCGCCCTGTTCGAGGGGCTGCGTCAGACCGGCGGGCTCTAGCGGGCGCCGGCCTCCAGCAGGGCGGCGGCGGCCTCGTGGCCGGCGTGCCTGGCCCAGTCGAGCGGGGTTCCATGCCACAGGGCGTCGAGGACATCGGTGCGGGCGCCGGCGTCGAGCAGCAGGTCGATGACGGCCAGATCGCCGTTGGCCGCCGCCTGGTGCAGCGGGGTGCTATGGCTGTGGACCGGCATGAAGGCGTCCGGATCGGCGCCGGCCGCCAGGGCAAGGCGGACGCAGTCGGCGTGGTCGTTGATCACCGCCATGGCCAGGGCGCCCTGCCGGGTGTCGGGCGTCAGGAGGCCGGCCAGTTCCGTCGCCCGCCCGAGGCCCGCGGCCATCGGGGCGGTCAGCGGGTGACCGGCCGCGAGCAGCACCGCCATCGGCTCCAGCTCGCGATGGGCCAGCGCCCCATCGATGGCGGCGGCGGAGGGCCGGGCGCCGGCCGCCAGCAGGGTGCGCGTCAGGGGAACCTGCAATCCGCTCTCCCGGGCCGAGGCGCTGGTCATCACCAGCTCCAGGGCATAGGCGATGTCGTCGGCCGCCGCGCCGCGGTCGATCATCGCCTGGGCGACCTCGACCATGCCGGGCGCCATCTTCGGCGCCAGTTTCGGATTGTTGGCGATGAACCAGAACAGCTTCGGATCGAGGAAGTACTGGCCGCGGCCGGCCTGGCGATAGCAGTCGGGCTCGAGGATCCGCTCACGCAGCAGCCGCGGCTCGGCCGCCAGCAGCCGATCGAGGCCCGGCGCGTCGCCGGCCTGCACCATCGTCACGGCCTGGCGGAAGACGGGGTCGCGGATCACCGGCCGGTCGAGCAGTTCGACGATGGCCTCGCGCTCCTCGGCCTGGCCCTGGCGGCCGGCGTCGACGGCCTGGCGGCCGCGGTCGTCCTCCTCCCACTCGATGGCCCCGTGGGCGATCAGCAGCTCGACCAGGGCCACGGGCCCCAGTCGGGCGGCCGCGTGCAGGGCCGTCTCCCCGCCCCCGCGGCTGCGGGCGTCGGCGCCGGCCAGCAGCAGGGCCCTCGCCGCCGCCAGCCGGTCGGCGGCCGGACGGTCGGCGACGATGGCGCGCCAGAGGGGCGCCGCATCCTCGTCCCTCGCGGGCTGCAGCTGGGCCACGCGCCGCATCAGCTGGGCCCAGGCGCCGAAGCCGTAGTCGGCCGCCAGCCGGCGCTGGGCCTCAGCCAGCCGGAGGCCGGCCTCCCGGGCCAGCCGCTTGGCCTGTTTGCGCAGGTGCTCGGCCGACGGACGGTCGGGCAGCGGGCGCGGAGGGGTCTGTTCGGGCATGGGTCGTCCTTTCCCTTTGGGCCCGGCGTCCGCGGTCGGGCAGGAAAGGTCGAGGTGACCAGATCTTGAATTCAGGCGGGCTGGGCCCTGTCCGCGGACGGGTGGCCGCCTGGTCGGCCGGAGGTCAGGCTAGCGCGGCCCGCGGGGAAAGCACGAAGAATCTTCGCCGGGCAATGCCGGCCGCCCACGGGGGATCCACATGGCCCGCCCGGGCTCATCCTGATGGCCGCCTAGAGCGCATTCCGATGAGTGGGAACCGGTAATCGGATCAAACGCGCGACCAACAAAGACCTGGGCGGCGCGGTTTGATTCCATCAGATCGCGCCCTGCCCTAGAAGATCGTGTACCCGCCGTCGATGACCATGCTGTCGCCGGTGTGGAAGCGCGAGGCGTCTGACGCCAGATAGACGGCAAGGCCGGCGAAATCGTCCGGCTCGCCCCAGCGGCGCATCGGCACCCGGCTGATGACCTTCTCGTTGAACTTGTCGTTGGCCTGGGCGCCGGCGGTCATGTCGGAGCGGATCCAGCCGGGCAGCACGGCGTTGGCGCGCACCCCGTAGCGGGCCAGTTCGACGGCCAGGCCGCGGATCATCGACTGCACCGCCGCCTTGCTGGAGGCGTAGGCCTGGTTGCGCGGCGCCCCGTGGATGGCCGAGGTCGAGGAGGTGACCAGCAGGCTGCCGCCCGGATCGCCGGCCTGGGCCCGGTCGACCATGTGCTTGGCCGCCTCGCGGAAGGTCCAGAACACCGCGTCGAGGTTGACCGTGGTCACCCGGCGCCAGTTCTCCGTGGTCATCTCGGTGAAGGGCGCGCCCTTGCCGACCCCGGCATTGGCGGCCACGAAGTCGAGCCGGCCCATCTCGGCCAGGGCCTCGGCGACGCCGTCGACCACCGCCTGTTCGCTGGAGACGTCGACCTGCCGGACCATGACCTTGCCGCCGATGGCCCTCAGGGTCGCCTCGGCGCGGGCGTTCTTCTCGGGGTTCTGGCCCCAGATCACCACGTCGGCTCCGGCCTGGGCCAGGCCCTCGGCCATGCCCAGCCCGATGCTGCCATTGGCGCCGGTGACCAGCGCGACCTTGCCGGTCAGGTCGAAGGGGGTGAAGGCCATGGGGGTCTCCTCGCATCCAAACAGTTGTTTGATCCCGTTATGGCGGTCAGATCGGCCGTATCCAAGTGGTTTCCTCGGCGCCGCGGCTGCCGATAGGATGCCCCGCAGAAAAAGGGGAGGCGGCGATGGATGGTAGGGCCTTGGCCTATGAGGCCGACGGTGCGGCGATGGTCGGGCGACTGTTCGAGCCGTCGGGGACCGGGCCGGCCCCGGTGGCGTTGGTGGCGCATGAGTCGCCGGGGATCACCGGCCACACGCTGGAGGCCGCCCGGCGGCTGGCCGGCAAGGGCTTCCTCAGCCTGGCCGTCGACTACCAGGGCGGCGGGCGGGTGATTACCGACCGGGCCGAGATGATGCGCCGCTATGAGCGGTTCATGAGCGACCCGGCGTTCATCAGGGCGCGGATGGGGGCGGCGCTCTCGGCCTTGAAGGCCCATCCCCGGGCCGATGCGGCGAGGGTGGCGGCGATCGGCTTCTGCTACGGCGGAACCGCCGCCTTGGAACTGGCGCGGGGCGGCGAGGACCTGGCCTGCGTGGTCGGCTTTCACTGCGGGCTGGGCACGGCGCGGCCGGAGGATGCGGCCAACATCAAGGCCAGGGTCCTGGTCTGCATCGGCGCCGACGACCCGGTCGTCCCGGCCGACCAGCGGACCGCCTTCGAACGGGAGATGACGGCCGGCGGCGTCGACTGGCGGCTGAACCTCTACGGCGCGACCGGCCACAGCTTCACCAACCCGGAGGCCGACGGCTGGGGCATGCCCGGGTTCGCCTTCAACGCCCTGAGCAATGCGCGGGCCTGGCGGGCGCTGGACGACCTGTTTGAGGAGGCCTTCTAGGCGCCCGCGGCCCACCTCCGGTAGCCCGCCGCGCGCAGCTCGCAGGCCGGACAGGTTCCGCAGCCGTAGCCCCAGTCGTGGCGGCGGGTTCGGTCGCCGAGGTAGCAGCTGTGGGTGTCCTCGACGATGAGGTCGACCAGCGGCCCGCCGCCGAGGTCATGGGCCATCGCCCAGGTGGCGGCCTTGTCGATCCACATCAGGGGCGTGTCGAGCACCAGCCGGCTCTCCATCCCGAGGTTGATGGCGACCTGCAACGCCTTGATGGTGTCGTCCCGGCAGTCGGGGTAGCCGGAGTAGTCGGTCTCGCAGACCCCGGTGACGATGTGCTTGATCCCCCGCCGGTAGGCGACGGCGGCGGCGAAGGTCAGGAACAGTAGGTTGCGGCCCGGAACGAAGGTGTTGGGCAGGCCGGACGCGGTCATGGCGATCCGGGCGTCCGTCGTCAGGGCGGTGTCGCTGATCGCGCCCAGCACCGAGAGGTCGAGGAGGTGGTCCTCGCCCAGCCGGCCCTCGGCGCGGGGAAAGGCGGCGCCCAGCCGCTCGCGGAAGGCCGTGCGAACCTCCAGCTCGACCCGGTGCCGCTGTCCGTAGTCGAAGCCGATGGTCTCGACGCGGTCGAAGCGGGCCAGGGCCCAGGCCAGGCAGACGGCGCTGTCCTGGCCGCCGGAGAAGAGAACGAGGGCGGACATGGGCTAACCGCGGCCGGGCGTCTGGAGCATCGGACGAACTTAGCCGAGCGACGCAGGGCTTGACACACTTCTATATTTCCATATGTTTGGAATTATGGAATCGACGGACGCCATCAAACGCCTCTCGGCGCTCGCCCAGGACAGCCGCCTGGCCGTGTTCCGCCTGCTGATCAAGGCCGGGCGTGACGGTCTGGCGGCAGGCGAGATCGCCCGGGCGCTGGAGATCACCCCCAACACCCTGTCGGCCCAGCTGGCCGTGCTGACCAACGCCGGGCTGGCCACCAGCCGGCGCGAGGGCCGGTCGATCATCTACACGGCCGACTACGAGGGGATGAGCCAGCTGCTCGTCTACCTGATGGAAGATTGTTGCCAGGGACGGGCGGAAGTCTGTGCGCCCCTGGCGGAAGCGGCCAATCGCGCCGCCTGCTGCCCACCCCAGCAAAGCCAAGGAGAACCCGCATGAAACGCCTGCACGTCCACGTCGCTGTCGACGACCTCAGCCGCTCGATCGGCTTCTATTCCACCCTGTTCGGCGCTGAGCCGGCGGTGGTGAAGGACGACTACGCCAAGTGGATGCTGGAGGACCCGCGGGTCAACTTCGCCATCTCCGACCGGGCGCGCGCAGCCGGCGTCGACCACCTGGGCATCCAGGTCGAGAGCGCCGAGGAACTGGGCGAACTGGCCGGCCGGCTGAAGGCGGCGGGCGAGACCACCCGCGACCAGGAGGCGACGACCTGCTGCTACGCCAAGTCAGACAAGGCCTGGGTCAACGATCCGTCCGGCCTGCGCTGGGAGACCTTCTACAGCTTCGGCGAGGCGACGAGCTACGGCGAGGACCTGCCCGCCGCGCCGCCGCAAGCCGCCAAGCCCGCCACGGCCTGTTGCTGACCGGCAGGCTAGATGTCCGTCTTCGAGAAGCACCTCTCGCTCTGGGTCGCCCTGTGCATCGTGACGGGCGTCGCCCTGGGGGCGTTGGCCCCCGGGGCCTTTGCCGCGGTGGCGGCCATGGAGGTGGCCAAGGTCAACCTCCCGGTCGCCATCCTGGTCTGGCTGATGATCATCCCGATGCTGATCCGCGTCGACTTCGCGGCCCTGCGAGGCGTCGCCGCCCACTGGCGCGGCATCGGGGTGACCCTGTTCGTCAACTGGGCGATCAAGCCCTTCTCGATGGCGCTGCTGGCCTGGCTGTTCGTCGGCTGGCTGTTCCGCCCGCTGCTGCCGCCGGCCCAGGTGGAAAGCTACATCGCCGGCCTGATCATCCTGGCGGCGGCGCCCTGCACGGCCATGGTCTTCGTCTGGAGCCATCTGACCAGGGGCGAGCCGCACTTCACCCTCAGTCAGGTGGCGCTGAACGACGCGATCATGATCGTCGCCTTCGCCCCCATCGTCGGGCTGCTGCTTGGCCTGGCCTCCATCGTCGTGCCCTGGAGCACCCTGCTGCTGTCGGTGCTCCTCTACATCGTCGCGCCGGTGATCGTCGCCCAGCTGGCGCGGCGCGCGCTGCTCGGACGGGGAGAGGCAGCCCTGGCGGGCGCCCTGAAGGCCCTGGGCCCGGTGTCGATCGCGGCGCTGCTGGTCACCCTCGTGCTGCTGTTCGCCTTACAGGGCGAGCAGATCCTGGCCCAGCCGCTGGTCATCGGCCTGCTGGCCGTGCCGATCCTGATCCAGGTCTATCTGAACGCGGGGGCGGCCTATCTGCTCAACCGCGCGGCCGGGGAGGCCCATTGCGTCGCCGGGCCCTCGGCGCTGATCGGGGCCAGCAACTTCTTCGAGCTGGCGGTGGCCGCGGCGATCAGCCTGTTCGGGGTGACCTCCGGCGCCGCCCTGGCCACCGTGGTCGGGGTGCTCATCGAGGTGCCGGTCATGCTGTCCGTCGTCTCGATCGTGAACCGGTCCAGGGGCTGGTACGAACGCGGCGCGGCCGTGCGGCGGTTGCGAGAGGCCCGGGGGGATTGAAGCCCAGGCCTCCCGGGCCGCCCGCCCCGAATGCTACTTTCCGGCGGCCGGCAGCTTGGCCAGGTCGGCGTCGATCGCCGCCAGCACGGCGTCCGGCAGACGGTCCGGCGCGTACTGCTGGATCTCCTTCAGCGGCAGGCCACGGACCGGCTCGACCTCGGGGTTCTTGCTGATGCCCGGCAGGTGCTTTTCCAGCACGGCGTTGGTGGCCGGGTTGTCGAGCAGTTCGCCCAGCGGCGTCCTGGCCGTCGAATAGGCCGGGGCGGCCGCGGCCGGCGCTTCCTGCGCCAGGACGACGGTGGCGGGCGCTGCGGCCGCGAGCAGGGCGAGCGCAAAGGCGAACGATTTCATCTGGGATTCCCATTAGGATGCGAGCGAGGCTCTTCGGCCCCGTGACGACATGGTGCGTCAGCGGCGTCCGGGCGCCAATGGGAAATCAGTCCTGCGCCTCGAGGGTGGCCAGCGCCTGGCGGGCCAGCGCCGCGCAACCGTTCTCGGCGGGCCGCTCGCTGGCGGCGTTGCCGGCCAGGATGCGGGCGTAGACGCCCTGGCTGATCGAGGCCAGGCGGAAGATGCCGAAGGCCATGTAGAACGGCCAGTCGTCGATGGCCTCGCGACCCGTCCGGCGGCAGTAGGCGGCGACGTACTCGGCCTCCGTCGGGATGCCGCTGGCCGCGAAGTCGACCCCGACCAGGCTGCCCCAGGAGACCGACTGCGACCGCCAGAGAAAGGCGTTGTAGGCGATGTCGGCCAGGGGATGGCCGATGGTGCAGAGCTCCCAGTCGAGCACGGCGATCAGCTTCGGCTCGGTCGGGTGGAACATGACATTTTCCAGCCGGTAGTCGCCATGGGCGATGCTGACGCTGTCGTCGGCCGGGATGCGGGCCGGCAGGGCCTCGATCAGCGCCTCCATCTCGGGAATGTGCTCGGTCTCGGCGCCCCGGTACTGCTTGGTCCAGCGGGCGACCTGACGTTCGAAATAGCCGCCGGCCCTGCCGAAGTCCGATAGGCCGGCGGCGACGTAGTCGACCTGGTGCAGCCGGGCGAGGGCAGCGTTCAGCTCGTCGTAGACGGCGGTCCGTTCGGCGGGCGTCAGCTCCGGCAGGGCGGCGTCGCGGAAGATGCGGCCCGGCAGGTAGTCCATGACATAGAAGGCCGTGCCGATGACCCCATCGTCCGTGCACAGGGCGCGCATCCGGGGGACAGGGACCTGGCCCTCGAGCGCCTTCATCACCCGGTACTCGCGATCGACCTGGTGGGCGCTGGCCAGCAGCACCCCGGGCGGCTTCTTGCGCAGCACATAGCGGCCGGCGCTGGTGGTCAGCAGGAAGGTCGGGTTGGAGGCGCCGCCCTGGAACTGCTGCACCCGCATGTCGGCGCCGAAGCCCTCGATCGCGCGGGCCAGCCAGGCCTCCAGCGGGGCGGGATCGAACCAGTGGGCGGGAACGACATCCCGGACGGGCGGATCGGCGGCGGTCATGGTGCGGTTCTCCTCGACGAAAAGAGTTTGCTCGCCTTCCCTCGCGGCGCCTCAAGGACTGTCTGAAAAACTGCCCGGGAGCCCCAGACCATGGCCGAGGAGAGCGTCACCTACGAGGTCGCCGATCACATCGCGACCATCACCCTGAACCGGCCCGAGCAGCGCAACGCGCTCAACTGGGACGCCTATGCGCGGCTGGAGGCGGCGCTGCGCCTGGCGGTGACCGATCCGCTGGCCCGCTGCGTGATCGTCACCGGGGCCGACCCGGCCTTCTGTTCCGGCGACGATGTGCGAGAGATCATGGCCGGGCCCAAGGCGGCGTCCGCCGACCCTGCGCCGGTGGTGCGCCACAGGCCGACCCCGGCGGCGATGGCGGCGCTGGAATGCGACAAGCCGCTGATCGCGGCGGTGAACGGGGCGGCGGTCGGCTGGGGCATGGAACTGGCCCTCTACGCCGACATCCGCATCGCTTCGGAGAAGGCGAGGTTCGCCGAGCTGTTCATCAAGCGCGGCCTGGTCTGCGACGTCGGCGGCTTCTACCGCCTGCCCTCCATCGTCGGGCCGGCCAAGGCGGCGGAGCTGCTGTTCACCGGCGACGTCATCGACGCGGCCGAGGCGCTCAGGATCGGGCTGGTCAGCGAGGTGACGCCACACGCCGAGCTGATGGCTCGGGCCCGGTCCCTGGCCGCCCGCATCGCGGTCAACCCCCCGCTGGCGCTGCGCTACATGAAGGAGGGGCTGCGGCGCGGGACCTACGGGGATCCGCGCGAACTCGGCGGCTGGGCCATCGAGACCATCCGGGCCCTGATGAAGACCGAAGATCACAGGGAGGGGGTGGCCAGCTTCCTGGAGAAGCGGGAGCCGGTGTTCAAGGGACGGTAGGGCCGACTGGAATCGGAGTCCGGCCGGCCGGTTTCGCTGGCGGCCCGGCCCGCCTGGCGACACAATCTGAGCCCTGCGACGGGGGTGTCGATGTCTGTCCTGATTTCCATCGGGCTTGGCCTGGTGCTGTTGATCGCCGGCGGCGAGGTGCTGGTGCGCGGAGCCTCCAGCGCAGCGCGCAAGCTGGGGGTCAGCCCGCTGATGATCGGCCTGACCCTGGTCGGGTTCGGCACCTCGACGCCGGAGCTGGTGACCAGCCTGCAGGCGGCCTTCGCCGGATCGCCGGGGATCGCCGTCGGCAACGTGGTCGGCTCCAACATCTCCAACGCGCTGCTGATCCTCGGGCTGACGGCGCTCATCGCCCCGGTCGCGGTGGACCGCCGGGCGTTCCTGCGCGACGGGCCGATGCTGGCCCTGGCCACCGGGGCCGCCGTCTGGGTGTTGTTGCAGGGTGAACTGACCCGGCAGCTCGGCCTGATCGCGTTCGGGGTGTTGCTCGCCTACATCCTGCTGGTCTGGCTGCTGGAACGGAAACGGCCGGACGCCGGGGCCGAGCGGATCGAGGAGGAGGCCGCCCTGATGTCGGGCTGGCGCGGCAGCCCCTGGATCGCCCTGGTCCTGGCGGTGGTCGGCATCGGCCTTACCATCCTCGGCGCCCGGTTCCTGGTCGACGGCTCGGTCAGCCTGGCCCGCAGCTACGGTGTCTCAGACGCCATCGTCGGCCTGACCATCGTGGCGGTCGGCACCTCGATGCCGGAGCTGGTCACCAGCGTGATCGCCGCGCTGCGCAAGCAGGGCGACGTGGCTCTTGGCAACATCATCGGCTCCAACCTCTACAACCTGCTCGGCATCCTGGGGCTCACAGCCATCATCAAGCCGATCCCGGTCCCGCAGGAGATGCTCGGCGTCGACGTCTGGGTCCTGGCGGGAGCGACGGCGGCGGTGATCCTGTTCGCCCTCCGGGGCATGCGGATATCCCGGATCGAGGGCCTGATTCTGACGGCGGGATACGGTGCCTACATGGCCTGGCTGCTGTGGACGGCGGGCGCGTTCGCCCGATAGCGGTTTTCCGCGCCAGCGGATGAACCGGATCGGCCCGCCCGGCGACATTGGCGGTGAGGTGGGCGATGGACCGCGATACTGAGGCCGTTCTCGACGAGTATCTGGTGCTGCTGGCGCAGGGCGGGTCGGCTGACGCCTTCCGCCGGCTGGTCGAGCGCTGGACGCCCCGGCTGCGCCGCCACGCCGGCCGGGTGCTGCTCGACGCCGACGCCGCCACCGACGCCGTGCAGGACGCCTGGCTGGCCATCGCCCGGGGGCTCAGGCGACTGGACGATCCGGCCCGGTTCGGCGGCTGGGCCCTGGCCATCGCCAGCCGCCGCTGCGTCGACGAGATCCGCCGGCGTCAGCGACGGCGCGGGCTGGCGCGAAGCGTGGCGCTAGCGCCGGCAGACCCGCCTCCGGACGATCCCGACCGGACACTCGACCTTTCGGCGGCCTTGATGCGCCTGCCGCCGGACCAGCGGCTGCTGGTCAGCCTGTTCTACGGCGAGGGCCTCTCCGTCGAGGAGATCGCCCTGGCCCACCACGTCCCGCCGGGGACGATCAAGTCGCGGCTGCACGCGATCCGGCAAACCCTGAGGACCCATCTCGAAGGAGCTGACAATGACCCAGATTGACGACGTGATCCGGCGCGCGATTTCGCCCGACGACCTGCGCCTGCTCGACGAGCTCGGTCGCGAGGAGCCGATCCTGGTGCAGGCCATGAAGGCCTTCGAGCATCAGGAACGCTGGGTAGGCCTGGTGGGCTGGCTGGGCGGCTTCGCCATGTTCGGCGTCGGCGCCTGGTGCGTCTTCCAGTTCGCCACCACGGAGGATCTGGCGGCGATGATCCGCTGGGGCGCCGGCGCGGGGCTGGCCGCGGCGGGCCTGGCGATGATCAAGCTGTGGTTCTTCATGGAGATGCAGAAGAACAGCATCATCCGCGAGTTGAAGCGGCTGGAACTCCACCTGGCCAGCCTGCGGGCCCTGGTCGACGCGCGCTAGGGCCGCTTGCTAGGGGCAGGGCGGCCGCGCAAGCTTGCGGCCATGAGCGCTCCGCCCATCACTGTGCTCGACGCCACGCCAGGCGAGGCCGCCGCCATCCGCCAGGCGGTGCGCGCGGCCGACCCGGCGGCGATCACGCCCACCACAAGGGTCGCGGGGCCCGAGCATGTGGCGGCCCTGGTCGAGCTGCTCGCCGACCCCCGGGTTTCCGGGCCGATCTACGACATTCCCCGGCCCATCGACACAACGACCATCGGCGCCTGGGTGGCTGAGTCCCAGCGCCTTCGCGAAGCCGGCGAGGCGCTGCTCACGGTGACGCTCGACACCGACGGCCGGGCGCTGGCCTACAGCCGCTACACCGTCTGGCCGGAGCGGTCGTCGGCGGAACTGGCCGGGGCGCGGCGCGCCGATGCGCAGAACTCCGGCCAGGGGGCCATGGGCGCGGCGCGGTCGTTCGGGTTCATGTTCGAGGTGCTGGGGGTGCGGCTGGTGGGGCTGACCGCGGCGCTGGACAACGTCCGGTCGGCCAGGGTGATCGAGGCGGCGGGGTTTCGGCCGATGGGTGAGCGGGAGAGCCTGATGCCGGGGGGCGGGACGCGGCGGTCGCTCTACTGGGAAATGACACGGGAGGATTGGCTGACGCGGCGGCGCCTGTTCACATAGGGGACCGGAAAAAGGAGACCAAGCCATGCGGTTCGACGGCGACTACAGCATGACCATCGGCGGCAAGGGCGTCGCCGGCGCGGCCGGAACGTTCGAAGTGCTCAATCCGGCCAACGAGCAGGTAATCGGGCAGGCGCCGGAATGCTCGCGCGAACAGCTGGACGAGGCGGTGGCGGCGGCGCGGGCCGCCTTCCCCGCCTGGGCGGCGACGCCGATCGCAAGGCGCAAGGAGCTGCTGCTGGCCATGGCCGGCGCGATCGCCGCCAACGGCGAGGACCTCAAGCGCCTGCTGACCAGCGAACAGGGCAAGCCGCACGCGGACGCCTTCGGGGACGTGATGGGCGGCGCCTACTGGCTGCAGGCCACCGCCAGCCTCGACCTGCCGGTGACGGTGGTCGAGGACACCGCCGAGCGCCGTGGCGAGACGCGGCATGTGCCGATCGGGGTGGTCGGGGCGATCGCGCCCTGGAACTTCCCGGTGATCCTGGCGATGTTCAAGCTGGCCCCGGCCCTGCTGGCGGGCAACACGGTGGTGCTGAAGCCCTCGCCGTTCACCCCGCTGACCACCCTGAAGATCGGCGAACTTTTGCGCGACGTGCTGCCGCCCGGCGTGCTGAACATCGTCACCGGCGGCGACGAGCTGGGCCCCTGGATCACCGGCCATCCGGGGATCGACAAGGTCAGCTTCACCGGCTCGACCGCGACAGGGCGCAAGGTGATGGCCAGCGCCGCCTCGACCTTGAAGCGGGTGACCCTGGAACTGGGCGGCAACGACGCGGCCATCGTCATGCCGGACGTCGATGTGGAGAAGGTCGCCGAGCAGCTGTTCTGGGCGGCGTTCCGGAACACCGGCCAGATCTGCATCGCCACCAAGCGAATGTATGTCCACAAGGACATCTACGAGCCGTTGAAGGAGGCCCTGGTCGCCTATGCGGCGACGGTGAAGATGGGCGACGGCGCCGAGCAAGGGACCCAGATGGGGCCGGTGCAGAACCGGCTGCAGTACCAGCGGGTGCTGGACCTGATCGAGGACGCCAAGGCCAACGGCTACAAGTTCCTGATCGGCGGGGAGAAGAGCAGCGCGCCGGGCTACTTCGTACCGGTGACCATCATCGACAACCCGCCCGAGGATTCTCGCATCGTGCAGGAGGAGCAGTTCGGGCCGGTGCTGCCGCTGCTCAAGTTCGATGACGTGGACGAGGTGATCGGCCGGGCGAACGCCAGCGACTACGGCCTGGGCGGTTCGGTCTGGTCGGCGGACGAGGACCGGGCGCTGGAGATCGCCTCGCGGCTGGCCACCGGCACGGTGTGGATCAACGAGAGCCAGCACCTCTCGCCCCTGGCGGCCTTCGGCGGCCACAAGCAGTCGGGCGTCGGGGTCGAGGGGGCGCTGGAGGGACTGCTGGAATACACCAATGCCCAGACGGTGTTCGTGAAGAAGAAGGCGGCAGCGGCGACGGCCTGACCCGCCTCACTTCGACGTCGAGCCCGCCCCACGAGGAGATGCCGCCTATCCTCCTCGGGGCGGGCCTCGGCGATGTTCGATGGACCTGGCCGAGGGGGCGGCACAGAATGTGGATCCGGTTGTCGGATTCCCCCGCACCCGGGGCCAGGCGCCTAGGGCGTCTTGCCCGGCCAGGTCAGATAGCCGTCGCGGTCGATCCCGACATAGCCGCGATCCCGGTGACGCTTGCGCTTGTGGCCTCGCCGGCCGCCGTAGCTGTCGTAGGAGCCTTCTGAATAGCCGTAGGCGTAGCCGCTCTCGGATTCGCTGTAGCGCTCCGAATAGCGTTCGCTCTCCTCAACCTCGACACTGCGGTAGGACCCGCCCCGGTAGCCGCCGGCCAGTTCCTCGTCGAGATAGCCAACGCCTTCCGTCCCGGTCCGGTAGCGATAGCCCCCGCCGGCGCGATCGCCACGCTCGGCGCGGTAGCCGCCGCCGGTGCGGGCGACGCGGCGATGGCCGGGGGTCTTGACCTTATGGATCGCCTTCCGCTCGGAGGTCTCCGCTTTTTCGGCCACAGCGACATCGTCCTCCTCGATGAGCGCGGTCGAGGCCGGCTTGGCCGCGGGCGGGGTCGGGCAGGTCTTGCAGCAGCAGTCGGCGCTGGCCTGCTTTTTCGGCGTCAGCTCGTCACAGGCGCTCAGCGCCAGGGCTGAAAGCCCGATCAGCAGAAGTGGGAGACTACGCATGAGATCACTCGCCAGACGGTTTGGTCCGCCTGCAGACTGCGCCTTCTCGGTCCAGCTGGCCGCCGCTTTCACCCGGCGAGGGAGGGGTAAGGTTACCGCACCCGCCGGCGTTGCAAGGTCCGGACACCGGCGGCGACGAGCAGGCCAGCCGCGATCCCGGTGCTGTTGGCCAGGGCGTCGTAAGAGTCCCCCTGCCGCCCGAGCCCCATCGTCGACTGCAGGATCTCAACCCAGACCCCGCCGATGAACAGCCCGACCGCCAGCCGCCCGAGCCGGTCCGGGAAGGCCAGGGCGCCCAGCAGGGCGAGACCGAGGTAGGCCAGGGCATGCTCGGCCTTGTCCCAGAAGGTCAGGCCCTGCGGCAGGGTGTCGGTGGGGCTCAGCGACAGCCAGGCGACGGCGGCGCAGGCGGCGGCGAACAGGCCGGTGCGGAGGAGGGGCGGGGGTGACATCGCTCGCAAGGTGGCGCCCTGGCTGGCGGCGGCAAGTGGAGTTTCAGCGCAGACGCTTTCCTTCCGCGCCGAAAGCCGCATAAGGCTGCGGCGAGCAATCGGAAGGGACAGGCATGGCGGTGAAGGCGGTGATCTGGGATTTCGGCGGGGTGATCACCTCCTCGCCGTTCGAGGCCTTCAACCGCTACGAAGCGGAGAAGGGCCTGCCGCACAACCTGTTCCGGACGGTCAATTCCACGAACCCCGACCACAACGCCTGGGCCCTGTTCGAGCGCAACGAGATCGACGCCGCCGGCTTCGACGCCAAGTTTCTCGAGGAGTCCACGGCGCTGGGCCATCCGGTGCGCGGGGCCGAGGTGCTGACCCTGCTGTCGGGCGACGTGCGCCCGCGCATGGTGGCGGCGCTGAAGGCCTGCAAGCAGCAGTTCAAGGTCGGCTGCATCACCAACAACGTCCAGACCGGCCACGGCGCCGGCATGGCCGGGACCAGCGACAAGGCCGCCCAGGTGGCGGGCGTGATGGAGCTGTTCGATGCGGTCATCGAGAGTTCCAAGGCCGGCCTGCGCAAGCCCGACCCGCGCATCTACCAGATGATGTGCGAGCTGCTGGACGTCGAACCCGCCGACTGCGTCTACCTCGACGACCTCGGCATCAACTGCAAGCCGGCGGCGATGCTGGGGATGAAGGCCATCAAGGTCACCGGCGAGGCCCAGGCCCTGGCCGACCTCTCGGCCGCCACCGGCCTCACCTTCCAGGAGTAGCCATGTCACGTCCGCAGAAGATCGGCGCCGCCGAAGCCCTCAAGAGCCTGCCGGAATGGAGCGCCTTCGATGGCGAGCGGGACGCCATCGTCCGGACCTTCCGGTTCAAGGACTTCAACGCCGCCTTCGGGTTCATGACCCGCGCGGCCCTGGCGGCCGAGAAGCTCGACCACCATCCCGAATGGTTCAATGTCTACAACCGGGTCGAGGTGCTGCTGGCCACGCACGATGCGGACGGCGTCACGGAACTGGATGTCACCCTGGCCAAGATCATGGATGAGGCGGCGAAATGAGCGGGCGGGTCGCGGGCAAGAAGGCCTTCATCACGGGCGGGGCCCAGGGGCTTGGCGCGGGGGCCGCGCGGCGGCTGGCCGAGGAAGGGGCCCGCGTCGCCCTCGCCGACCTCAACCTCGAGGGGGCGCAGGCGGTGGCGGCGGAGCTCAACGCCGCCCACGGCGAGGGCGCGGCCTTCGCTTACCGGCTGGACGTGACCAGCGAACAGGGCTGGATCGAGACGCTGGAGCGGGCCAACGCCGACATGGGCGGCATCTCGGTGCTGCTGAACAACGCGGGCATCAGCCGCGGGGGCGACATCGAGCAGTGCAGCCTCGACGACTTCCGGATGGTGATGAGCGTCAACGTCGACAGCGTCTTCCTCGGCGCCAAGCACGCCATCCGCTACCTGCGGGAGAACCAGCCCGGCTCGATCATCAACATCTCCTCGATCGCCGGCCTAATCGCCAACCACAACGGCCCCGCCTACAACGCCTCCAAGGCGGCGGTCTGGCTGCTCAGCAAGAACATCGCCCTCTACTGCGCCAAGCAGAAGATCGACGTCCGCTCCAACTCCATCCATCCGACCTTCATCGACACCCCGATCCTCGATCCGATCCGCCAGCGGTTCGGCAAGGAGGAGGGGGAGGCCAAGCTCGGCCGGCAGGTGCCGCTCGGCCGCATCGGCACGCCCAGGGACATCGCCGACGCGGTGCTCTACCTGGCCTCGGACGAGAGCCGGTTCATGACCGGCGCCGAGCTGAAGCTCGACGGCGGCATCAGCGCGATGTGATCAGTTGACCAGGATGGTCCCGACCAGCAGCTTGGCGCCCGGCTTGCCCAGGATCCGGTCGGTTTCGCGCTGGAACTTCTGGGCCAGGAAGTCGGCGTCGGGCGGGGTCGCGGACGGGAGGCCCGAGGCGTAGATCTGCAGGATCTGGGCAAAGCCGGCCCGCAGCCGCGGCACGGAGGCCTGGGCATGCTCGCGCAGCTGCTCGTTCGGCACGTCGACTCCCGCCTCCATGGTCATCACCCCGCGCGAGCCGTTGCGGCGCAGGATCGAGGCGGTCAGGGTCTGGATCTGGATGAAGGAGGCGCCGCCGCCCTTCTTCTTCTCGCCGCCGCCGGCCATGGCCGCGGCGGGGAACAGGGTCAGGCCAAAGGCGAGCGCGAGGCGACGGTTCATGGCCCCTTGATGCCGCAGTTTGGTTGACGCGCGCTTTACGCGCAGTCGACAGGGGGGCCGGGAGGGTCGATTCTCGCGCCGAATGACCCGATTCGCCCCCAAAGACCTCGACCTGGACGGCCAGGTGATCCTGATCACCGGCGGCACCGGCTCGTTCGGCCGCCGGTTCGTCGAGACCGTGCTGGCCCGCTACGGGCCCCGCAAGCTGATCGTCTACAGCCGCGACGAGCTCAAGCAGTTCGAGATGCAGCAGGATCTGAAGGAGAAGTTCGGACCCGAGGACTACGCCCGCATGCGGTTCTTCCTCGGCGACGTGCGCGACCGTTCACGGCTGACCCTGGCCTTGCGCGGGGTCGACATCGTCATCCACGCGGCGGCGCTGAAGCAGGTGCCGGCGGCCGAGTACAATCCCTCCGAATGCATCCAGACCAATGTGGTCGGGGCCGAGAACGTGGTCTGGGCCTCGCTGACCAACCGGGTGCGGCAGGTGGTGGCGCTGTCGACCGACAAGGCCTGCAACCCGGTCAACCTCTACGGGGCGACCAAGCTGGCCTCGGACAAGACCTTCGTGGCGGCCAACAACCTGGCCGGCGACATCGGCACCCGCTTCTCGGTCGTCCGCTACGGCAACGTCATGGGTTCGCGCGGCTCGGTGGCCCCGTTCTTCCAGCGCCTGGTCGACCAGGGCGCGGCCGAGCTGCCGATCACCGACCCCCGGATGACCCGGTTCTGGATCACCCTCG
>DASPLD010000014.1:0-7545 GCA_035627755.1 Caulobacter sp.
CCTGATCTCCGCCTTGGCGTCGAGGTGGCCCGCCAATGTGGCCGCGCGACGGCCGGTCTGTTCGCCAAGCAGGAGGTCGGCTCGTTCCGGGTCGGTGGTAAGGAGCAGCCGGCCGTCCTTCAGTCCCAGGCGGGTGTGGGAGAGAAGGGCGGAGTCGCGGGCGGTCAGGTCACAGCCGAGACGGATGGCCGAGCCCAGGGCGCGGGCGCGGCGGCGGCCGGCCTCGGGCAGCAGCCGGGCGATGGCATTGGGCTCGGGAGTGTTGCTGGAACTGGTGTGGCGGCTGAAGGCGGCGATGGCCAGGAAGGCGCGCTCCGAATGGGTCTGGCCGGCGACCGGTGCGCGGAGGACCTGTTCGAACACAAGGTCGGCCCGGTGGTCGGGGTGCAGCCGGGAGCCGAGGTCCGCCAGCCGGCAGGCGGCGGCCCGCAGGGTCGCGTCGCGGGTCCCGAACACCGGTTCCAGCGCCCCGAACACCGGGGCAAGCCAGGCGTCCAGCGTGGGGCCGAGGGTGGCGTCGGCGCCGGCGCGCATCGTCAGGGCGGCGCAGCCCTCGATGAGCGGATCGAGCGCCCGGACGGCGGGAGCCATGGCCTCGAACAGCAGGCCCTCACGCACCCCATACGCCGACAGGCTAACCCTCTCGACACCCAGGGCGACGATCAGGCGTTCGAGCACCACGGCTGCGTGGGGCAGGGTCTCGGCGCGCTTCTTGGAAACGCCCTCGACGGCTTCGAGCGACCGGCGCGACTGGCTGGCGATGAAGCGGCAGGCGTTGAGCGCCTCGGCCCGGGTCATCTCGTACTGGTGCACGACCCGCAGGGGGTAGCCGGTCATGTGCATGTGGATGAGCGCCAGGTTGCGCCAGGCGCCGCCCACCGCATGGAAGACCTCGGTATGGAAGGCCTCGAGGTGGGCCAGGCGGTCGTCGACCTCGCGGCGGCGGATCTCCGGATCGTCCTCCGGAAAGGGCCCGAAGGAGAAGGGCCCGAGCGGCAGGGTGAGGCCCTCGCCGGCGCCGTCAGGCCCGATGGGGGTGAGTTCCAGGCTGGCCCCGCCGAGGTCGCCGACCACGCCGTCGCCGGCTGGGGCGCCGGCCAGCACCCCGAGCGCCGCGTAGCGCGCTTCCTCTGCGCCGCTGAGCACCCGCAGGCTGAGGCCGGTCTCGGCCTGGACCCGCGCGGCGAACACCGGGCCGTCCTCGGCCTCGCGGATGGCGGCGGTCGCGGCGGTGAACAGTCGCTCGGGCGGCAGCCGGTCCACGACCATCCGGAACCGCTTGAGGGCGGAAAGGGCGCTCGCCGCCCCTTCGGTCGACAGGCGCCCCGTCTTCTTGAGGTCGCGGCCAAGACCCGCCAGCACCTTCTCGTTGAAGACCGTCCACATCGAGCGGCCCTCGACGCGGTAGAGCACCAGGCGCACGGAATTGGATCCCACGTCGACGACCGCGGCGTCGTGGCCGGGGCTATCGCTCATGGTCGAGGTCCAGGGCCACCGGCAGGTCCCGCACATTGTGGCCGCGGCCCGACAGGCTGGGATTGGTCATGAAGTAGTCGTGGGCGGAGAAGGCGCCGCGTCGGTTCCAGGAAGGATCGCGGGCATAGCCGCCGGCCGCGTCGAGGTTCCAGCTCTGGGCCTCGTCATTGAGGTTGGCGACCATGATCTGGCTCAGCACCTGCTCGTGGACGGTGGGGTTGTCGATGGGGGTCAGGGCCTCGACGCGGCGGTCGAGATTGCGGGGCATCCAGTCGGCCGAGGAGATGAACAGCTTGGCGGCCTTGCTGGGCAGGGGCTCGCCGTCGGCGAAGGCGACGATGCGGGAGTGCTCGAGGTAACGGCCGACGATCGACTTGACGCGGATGTTCTCCGACAGCCCCGGAATGCCCGGTCGCAGGCAGCAGATGCCGCGGATGACCAGGTCGATCGGCACGCTGGCCTGGCTGGCGGCGTAGAGGGCGTCGATGATCTCGGGGTCGACCAGGGCGTTGAGCTTGGCCCAGATGCCGCTCGGCCTGCCAGCCCGGGCGTTGTCGGCCTCGGCGGCGATCATCGCCAGGAGGTCCGGCTTCATGGCCGCCGGCGAGAAGCTGAGCTTCTCCAGGCGATCGGGGCGGGCGTAGCCGGTGATGTAGTTGAACAGCCGCGCGCTGTCCCTGCCGAGCGACGGGTCGGTCGTGAACAGGGAGAGGTCCGTGTAGATCTTGGCGGTGACGGGGTGGTAGTTGCCGGTGCCGAAGTGGCAGTAGGTGCGCAGGGTCTCGCCCTCGCGGCGCACCACCAGGCTCAGCTTGGCGTGGGTCTTGTACTCCACGAAGCCGAACACGACGTGGACCCCGACCTTCTCCAGGTTCTTGGCCCAGCGTAGGTTGTTCTCCTCGTCGAACCGCGCCTTGATCTCGACCAGGGCGGTGACATTCTTGCCGTTCTCGGCCGCCTCGATGAGCGCGGCGATGATCGGGCTGTCCTGGCTGGTCCGGTAGAGCGTCTGCTTGATGGCCAGCACCTGCGGGTCGCGGGCGGCCTGGCGCAGGAACTGGACGACCACGTCGAAGCTCTCGAACGGGTGGTGGACCAGGATGTCCTTCTCGCGGATGGCGGCGAAGCAGTCACCGGCGTGGTCGCGGATACGCTCCGGGAAGCGGGCGGTGAAGGGTGGGAACTTGAGGTCCTGCCGGCCCTGGGGGATCAGCTCCGACATGGCCGCCAGGCCCAGTTTGCCGTCGATGAGCACCACATCGTCAGGAGCCGCGTCCAGCCCATCGAGGATGAACTCGCGCAGGTCGTCGGGCATGCCCGTCTGGACCTTGACCCGCACCACGTCACCCATCCGGCGGCGCTTGAGCTGGGTCT
Organism: Caulobacter sp.; assembly: GCA_035627755.1. Classification (GTDB taxonomy): domain Bacteria; phylum Pseudomonadota; class Alphaproteobacteria; order Caulobacterales; family Caulobacteraceae; genus Caulobacter. The sequence goes on from DASPLD010000014.1 coordinate 2,851, forward strand.
CGAACTCCAGGACCAGGTCCTCGGCCTCTTCCTCGATCTCGATGTCGCTGTCGCGGATCACCCGGAACAGGCCGCGCCCCTCGACTTCGTAGCCGGGGAACAGCTGGTCAAGGCAGAGGATGATCAGGCTTTCGAGGGCGATGAACCGCCGCTCCTTGCGCCGGGCGGGGCCGGGCAGCTCCCAGAATCGCTTGACCTGCTGGGGCACCGGGACCAGGGCGAACAGCGGCTTGTCGTCCCGCTCGCGCTTGAGCTTCAGCCCCAGGCAGAAGCCGAGGTTGGGGATGAAGGGGAAGGGATGGGCCGGATCGATGGCCAGGGGGGTGAGGACCGGGAACAGCCGGGTCTGGAAGAACTCCTCGGCGGCTGGCCGGTCTGCGGCGGTGACGTCGCGGGCGTCGAGCAGCCGGAGGCCCTCGCCGCCGAGTTCCTCACGGAGCGAACGCCAGATGCGCTGCTGGTCGGTCATCAACTCCGCGGCGGCGGCGTTGACGCGCTCCAGCTGTTCGGCGGGGGTGAGGCCGTCCAGGCTGACCTTGCGGACCCCCTCCCGGACCTGTCCCTTCAGCCCGGCGACCCGGACCATATAGAATTCGTCGAGGTTGTTGGCCGAGATCGACAGGAACCGCAGCCGTTCGAGCAGCGGATGGCGGGGGTTCTCGGCCTCCTCCAGCACCCGCCTGTTGAAGGCCAGCCAGGAGAGCTCGCGGTTGAAGAACCGCTCGGGCGAGGCCAGCAGGGTCTCGTCGAGGGTCAGGTCCCGGAGGGCCGTCGGACTTCGGGTCGAAGAGCGGGCGGTCGCGGACTTGGGCATCGGGACTCTGTGCGAAGGCTTCGCCACCTTTGGCGTATGCCCGTGACAGATTCAACGGATATAGGACGGGCCGGTGACCGGCCGCTTGACGGCGCCGGGACCAGGATCGACCGGGGGCTGACGTGTTTTCCAGAGTCTTGCTGATATCGGCGGTGGTGGCCTGTCTGGGCGCAGCGCAAGCCGACCGACCGATCCGTTACGGCGTCTCGCCTGTGCTCGTCGACGGGCGGTTGACCGCGCTGTCCGTCGTCATGCAGGCCGAGGGCGATGTCGATGGCGAGACGCGGTTGATCCTGCCGTCCAGCGGTGTCGCGGAGGGCCAGCCGGCGCCCTACCTGGGTGCGGTCGAGGTCGTCGGCGGCGAGGCGCGGCAGGACGGCGCTTCGGTCCTGGTCGTCAGCCATGAGCCCGGCGCGCGACTGACGGTCCGCTATCGCCTGCTGACCGGCTATGACGGCGATCCGCCCAGCCAGCCGTTCCGGCCGGTGGTCAGGCCGGATTGGTTCGTCGTCCACGGCGAGGCGGCGTTCGTCCTCATTCGCGAACGTCCGCGGGCCCCGGTCCGCCTGACCTGGTCGGGCGTGCCCGAGGGATGGCTCGCCCGATCGTCCCTGGGGCCGGCCGAGACCGCGGAGCATCTGTCCGACAGCCTGCTCTTCGGCGGCGCGGGCTGGCGTCACGAGACGCGGCGACTGGGTCCGGCCCGGCTCTCCCTCTATTTCCGGGAGGCGGGCTGGCAGGTCTCGCCGGCCCTGGCCGCCGACATGCTGGCTTCGACACTGATGGCGAACTTCGACTACTGGGGCGACCGGCCGCGCGACATGGTCGTGCCCGTCGTGCAGGTGTCGGGCGGCGATTTCGGCGGGCGGGGGATGGCCGGCGGCTTCGTCCTGTTCGCCGGTCCGGACACCGATCTGCGGACTCTGCGCCGGATCGTGGCCCATGAGCACATGCATGGCTGGATCTCCCGCCAGGTCGGCGGCTTCCCGATGGTCGACGACAACCTGTCGGCCTGGTTCAACGAGGGCTTCACCGAGGCGCTCACGGCCCGGTCCCTGCTGCGGTCCGGCCTGTGGTCGCTGGACGACTTCACGGCCGACCTCAATGAGTCCCTGCTGCGCTATGGCCTGTCACCGGCGGTGGAGGCCAGTAACCGCCGGCTGGCGGACGAACGGTCGACGGACTTCGACATCGGCAAGATGCCGTACGACCGGGGGCGCTTGCTGGCGATCCTCTGGGACCGGCAGTTCCGGCGGGCGACCGGCGGCAGGCTCGGGCTCGACGCGGTGCTGGCCGAGCAGCGCCGTGTCGCCGCCGCCCGCGAGCCCGGCGATCACACGGCGCCGGCCAACGAGCTGTTTCCTTGGGTGGCGCGGCAGGTGACGGGCGTCGATCTGGAAGCGGACGTTCGGCGGCACGTGGACGCCGGCGAGCGGATCGAGTTGCCCGCGGGCCTGTTCGGCGACTGCGGCCGGGTGGTCGAGGTGCGCCAGCCGTCGTTCGAGCGCGGGTTCGACCTGATGGCGACCTTCCGCAACCGGCGACAGGTCACCGGCCTGGTCCCCGGCGGGCCGGCCGAGCGCGCGGGCCTGCGGGAGGGCGACCGAATCCGGATCAGCGAAATCCCCTCGCGCGACAGCCAGAAGCCGCTGAGCTACCGCGTCGTCGATGAAGCCGGGACGGTGCTGCGCACGATCACCTACCTGCCGGTCGGGCGGGGCGAGGTGCGTTTCCAGCGGTTCGAGCTCGCCAGGGGATTGACCCCCAGCGCGCGGCAGGCCTGCGTGCGAATGCTGAGCGGCGTCACCGGCTAGGCGACGTCCTCGAACAGGTCGGCCGCCTCGTCCAGCAGTTCCCGGGCCAGCGCCCGGTTGATCGCCCGGCCGCGAGCCGCCGCCGCCTCGTCCATCTTCGCCGCCAGGATGCGCGCCGCGCTCACCGACCGCTCCATACGGGCCAGCAGGTAGGGATAGAGGTCCTCGTCCGGCTTGATGTGCCGGGCCTTGAACAGCTGTTCCAGCACGGCCCGCAGCTGGGCGTCGTCGGGCGGATCGATCTCCGCCACCGGCAGGGCGTTCAGTCGCGAGCGCAGGTCGGGCAGGGCGGCCGGCCAGGCCAGCGGCCGCTCCCGCCCGGTCAGCAGCACGGCGCGGCCGGCCTGGGCCTGGTTGAGCAGGTGGAACAGGGCCTCGTCATCGCCCAGCAGGTCGGCGTCCTCGACCAGCACCGGCACGCTGGTTTCCAGCGGCGGCGCGCGACCGGGAATGACCAGGCTGGCGCCGGCGGAGTCGGCCCAGGCCTGCGCGAGGTGGGTCTTGCCGCTGCCGGCCGGCCCGACCAGCGCCAGGGCTCCGCGCGGGAGGGCCGCCCATTCGTCGAGGACCATCACGGCCGAGCGATTGGCGTTGGACAGCACGAAGGCGTCGCGGGTCCAGACGGTCGCGGGCTCGAACGGCAGGCGGAACTGGGCGGCGCTCACGCAGGGGGTTCTAGCAGCGGGCGCGCGAAGGGTCACCGCCAGGGCCGGGCGGGGGCGGGGAGAACCGGCCGCAGCCTGTGGACAACAGGCTGAACGAACCCTTCAGGGATATGTCCAGACATGATTGGTGGGGTGGCGCGCCGGCGCCTGGGCAGTATCAAGACCTTGAAAACGAGGAGTATTTTCAGGCGCTTCGCCGACTGGCGCCGCTCGCCGCCGTGCCAGACTGCTTTCGCCGCTCCTATCATCCTGGCCGACGGCTGGGTCTCGTCGGGCGACTGCTGGGTCTGGAACCCCGAGGCGCACTGGAACCAGGGGAAGGGGGTCGCCTGCGCCGTCCCGGGGATCGTCTGGGCCCTGGTCGAAACCCTCGACTGAGCCGCCGTCTGCCTTGACTTTCCAAGGCCCTCATGCGCCCTTCCGCGCCTCTCGAAATTCCGACTCCAAAGCCAGATTCATGCACGCCTATCGCACCCACACCTGCGGCGCCCTGCGCGCCTCCGACACCGGCGCGGCCGCGCGGCTGTCCGGTTGGATCCATCGCAAGCGCGACCATGGCGGGCTGCTGTTCATCGACCTGCGCGACCACTACGGCCTGACCCAGCTGGTGCTGCATCCTGGCACGCCCGGGTTCGAGACGGCCGAGCGTCTGCGGGCCGAGAGCGTCATCCGGGTGGACGGCGAGGTGGTGGCCCGGACGCCGGAAACCGTGAACGCCAACCTGCCGACCGGCGAGGTCGAGGTGCGGGTGACCGCGGTCGAGGTGCTGTCGGAGGCCGCCGAGCTGCCGCTGCCGGTGTTCGGGGAGCCGGACTATCCCGAGGAGATCCGGCTCAAGCACCGCTACCTCGACCTGCGGCGCGAAACGCTGCACAGGAACATCGTCCTGCGCTCCAAGGTCATCGACAGCATCCGCAAGCGGATGGTGGGACAGGGGTTCCTCGAGTACCAGACCCCGATCCTCACCGCCTCCTCCCCGGAAGGGGCGCGGGACTTCCTGGTCCCCTCGCGGCTGCATCCGGGCAAGTTCTACGCGCTGCCGCAGGCGCCGCAGCAGTTCAAGCAGCTGCTCATGGTCTCGGGCTTCGACCGCTACTTCCAGATCGCCCCCTGCTTCCGGGACGAGGACCTGCGGGCCGACCGGTCGCTTGAGTTCTACCAGCTCGACGTCGAGATGAGCTTCGTCACCCAGGAGGACGTGTTCGCGGCCATCGAGCCGGTGATGCACGGGGTGTTCGAGGAGTTTGCCGAGGGCAAGCCGGTGACGCCCTATCCGTTCCCGCGCATCGCCTACCGGGACGCCATCGCGTGGTACGGCTCCGACAAGCCCGACACCCGCAACCCCATCAAGATGTCGGAGGTCTCGGACCATTTCCGCGGCGGCGGCTTCGGGCTGTTCGCC
>DASPLD010000015.1:0-8416 GCA_035627755.1 Caulobacter sp.
TCAGCACCGCCTTGCCGTTCACCGAGCAGACGGTGTCGATGGTCGCCCGGGCCTTCTCCAGGTCGATCTCCCGAATGGTGCAGACCGTGTGGACCTCGTCGCCGACCCGCACCGGACGGCGGAAGCTCAGGGTCTGACTCATGTAGACCGAACCCGGCCCCGGCAGCTGGGTCCCGATCACAGCCGAGATGTAGCCGGCCGAGAGCATGCCGTGGGCGATGCGGCCCTTGAACTGGGTGGTCTGGGCATAGGCTTCATCGAGGTGCAGCGGATTCTCGTCGCCGCTGACCTCCGCAAACAGCTGGATGGTCCGCTCGTCGGCGGTCCGGGTCATCTCGGCCGACTGGCCGACGCTCAGATCTTCGAGGAACAGGCCCTGCATCCTTAGGTCTCCTTCACCACACCAGATCGGCCATGGCGTGGGCGGCGTGGGCGCCCTCGGCCTCCAGAAGTCCCGCGACCTTGGCCGCGTCGAGCCGGCCGTCGGGCCCGAGCGCCTTCACCCCGTGGATGCCCTTGGCGATGAACAGGCAGTCGAGGCCGTGGTCGTTGGCGCCCTTCACGTCGGTCACCACCCCGTCGCCGATGCAGAGCACGCGGGACCGGTCCAGCGGCCTGCCGAGCAACGCCTCGCCCTCCGCCAGGGCGAGGTCGTAGATCGGGGTGAACGGCTTGCCGGCCATCAGCACCTCGCCGCCGAGGGTCTCGTAGAGGTCGGCCAGGGCGCCGCCGCAGTAGATCAGCCTGTCGCCGCGCTGGACCACCCGGTCGGGGTTGGCGCAGATCAGCGGGATGCCGCGCGCGGCGGCGATCTCCAGGCCGGCGCGATAGTCCTCCGGCGTCTCGACCTCGTCGTTGCTGGGGCCGGTCACGGCGACGAAGGCGGCCTCCTCGACCGGCGCGAAGACGACGCCGAGGCCGTCGTACAGCGGCCAGTCCCGGTCGGGCCCGATCTTCCAGGCCGGGCCGGGCGCGCGGGGGGCCAGCAGGGCGCGGGTGGCGTCGCCGCTGGTGACGAAGGCGCTCCAGGCCTCGCGCGGCACGTTCAGGCCGTCGAGCTGGGCGACGACGTCCTTGGCCGGACGGGGCGAGTTGGAGATCAGCACCGCCGGCCCCACCTCGGCGCGCCAGCGGGCCAGGGCGGCGCACGCTTCCGGGAAGCTCTCGCGGCCGTTGTGGATCACGCCCCAGACGTCGCAGAGCAGGACGTCGTAGCGGTCGCGCAGGGTGGAGAGGCCGGCGGGGAGGTCGGTCATGGGCCCCTGCGCTAGCGGCTGGCGCTAGGGGCGTCAATCAGAGAGCGGCCAGCCGGGCGGCGAGGCCGGCCTGGGCGGCGGGAGCGAGCAGCATGCCGGCCGCCAGCCGCCAGGTGCGCCGCGCCTCCTCCGGCTGGCCGTCCTTGGCGAACGCCTCGCCCCAGGCCAGGTGCAGCGCGCCCCAGCGGGGGGCGAGCCGGGCGGCGCGGGCGTAGGCGGCCCGGGCCTGGCGGGGTCGGCCGAGCGCCATCAGCGCGTCGCCCTCGAGCTTCAGCGGATCGGCCCAGTTGGGCGCCCGTCCGCGCGCCTGGCGAAACAGCTTCAGCGCCTCCGCCGCCTCGCCGCGGGCCAGCCGGGCCTGGCCCCAGGCGGCGTAGCCGAACGGGATGGAGGGGGCCCGGGCGATCAGCCGGGCGAACAGGCGGTCGGAGCCGGCCCGGTCGCCGGCCAGGGCCGCGACGATGGCGCGGGCCTGGAGGCCGTCGTCGGAGTCGTCCGGCATCGGGGCGACCATCGCCTGGGCCTCGGCCAGCCGACCGCTGCGGGCCAGGGCCTCGGCGAGCAGCGGGCCGACGAACAGGCGGGCGGCGTCCGCCCCGCCGGTCTGTTCGATCAGGGTCCAGGCGGACCGCAGATGCGGGATCGCCCCCGCCCAGTCGCCGGCGGCCGTCAGCCGGGTGGCCAGGGCGTAGTGGTGGCGGGCGTCCTCGAACCGGTGCGCAGGAACGTCGTCATTCCACAGCGGCCGCTCGGCGAGCCGGGCAAGCGCCTTCTCGGGCTCGTGGGCCGGTCCCCAGGCCAGGGCCTTGTCGATGGACCGCGACTGGCCCGCCAGGCCGAAGCCGTCGTTTGGCCGCTCCAACCGGGCCAACCCCAGGAAGTCGCCGGTCAGGGCCAGTTCCTGGGCGTCCATGATATGGAGCATGGTCGCCACCCCTTCGGGGGACACCTCCTTGCTGCGGCCGCTGCGGAACAGGCTCTTGGCGCGGCGCAGGGCGGTCAGGGCCGCCTCGTTGTGGCCCAGCTGGCCTTCGGCCTGGTGCAGGGTGTAGTGCAGCGCCGCCATGTCCGGGGCGATGGCGATGGCCTGCTTCAGCTTGGCCAGCGCCTCACGGTTGTGGCCCGCGTCCATGTCGATATAGGCCCAGCCACGCAGGGCCCAGGCCGCCTCGACGTCCTTGCGCCCCTGGAAGCCGGCCAGCACCTTGATGGCCTCCTCGGTCCGGCCGGCGGCCTTCAGGTAGGCGGCGTAGCGGTAGGGCTGGGTCTGGCCGTAGACGCTCTCGGCGGCCTTGAGGATCAGGGCGTCGAACTCCGTCTCGGGGCCGACGAAGGTCTCGCCCGCCGCCCCGCCGGTGCGCGCGGTGACCGACAGCCGGCCGTCGGGCAGACGGTAGACCACGCCGGAGATGCGGGTTTCGCGGCCGAGCTGCTCGCGCAGCACCCGCTGCAGGTCGCCGATCGAGACGCCGGTCTGGGGAATCTCAACCTCGACCTTGTCGCCCCAGTCGATGGCGTAGCTGCCGGCGGCGCGAACCGACTCGGTCTGGGTCTGCATGCGCACCAGATCGTCGAGCAGCTCGCCGGCGATCACCTCCCCGGTCAGGCCGCGCGCGACCAGGTCCGGAGGCGCCGAGAAGGCCTGGACCACCAGCCCCTGGTAGCGGGAGGCGTCCCACACCGCCCAGCCCGCGACGATGGCGGCCAGCAGGCCGGCGATGGCGGTCATCACCCGCAGGACGAAACCGGCCCGCTGGCCGGCGATCTGCCAGCCGATCAGGGTCTCGTGCTTGAGCAGCACCCGTTCGGCCGGGCCGCCCGCCTGGGGGCCGCGCGCCTGGGCGTCCAGCGCCAGCTCGACGGGATCGACCGTGGTCGGCGCGGGCTCGGCCGGCGGCTTTCGTGCTCTGGCCATGTGGATCCCCGGGACTGAACGCAGGCGGCGAGGTTAACGGACTGGCGCCCGCCTGCAACCCGCCCGGCCTTGGGCGCTTATCGCTCCTATAGGCATGGAGGCGGACGATGACCGTGGTGACCTATCAGATCGTCGAGCATGACGGCGGCTGGGCCTACCGGGTGGGCGGCACCTATTCCGAGACCTTCCGGACCCATGACGCGGCCGCCAAGGCGGCGCGGCGAGCGGCCGGGGAACAGCGGATCGGCGGCGAGAGCGCGGCGATCACCTGGGAGGACGAGGAGGGCCGCTGGCGCGAGGAGATGGTCGATGGCGGCGACCGGCCCGAGACCACGGTCGAGGACCCCGCCGGGCAGTAGACGATCAGGCCGCCCGGCGGAAGCGCAACGGCTTGCCCTCGCGGACTACCAGGCCCTTGGCCTCGAGATCGAGCTGGGCGCACTTGATCCACCAGCCGGCCTTGTCCCCGCCGGGGAAGAGGGCGTCCGGCAGGCGGGGCAGGATGGCGGCCTTCAGTTCGGCGGCGTTGAGGCCGGGCCCGGCGGTCGGCAGGGCGGCCAGCATGGCCGCCCGCATCGCCTCGTACTTGGCCCGGTCGACCCGATAGGTCTTGCCGGGCTGGATGACGTTCTCGACTTCGATCTTCTCGGCCATCAGGCGGCGGCCGGGTTGATCTCGATGTCGTGGTGTTCGCCGGCCGCGGCCGCGGCCGGGTCCATCCACATGATCTCCCAGACGTGGCCGTCGGGATCGCAGAAGCTGTCGCCGTACATGAAGCCGTAGTCCTGGACCGGCATCCATTCGGAGCCGCCGGCGGCGATGGCCTTGGCCTTCAGTTCCTCGACCTCCGCCCGGCTCTCGCAGGACAGGCAGGTCAGCACTTCCTTGTTGGTCGAGTTGTCGGCGATGTCGCCCTTGAGGAAGTCCTTGAAGCGCTTGTGCTCCAGCAGCATGGAGAAGATGTTGTCGTCGATCACGACGCAGGCGGTGTCCTCGCTGCAGAACTGCTCGTTGATCGAGAAGCCCAGGGCGGTGAAGAAGGCGCGGCTCACCTTCACGTCCCTGACCGGCAGATTGACGAAGATCATGCGCATGGTTGGTCTCCTGTGGGTCCCGATCAGCCGGGTCGAGCCTAGGACGGACGGGGCGTGCGAGTCCCGACAGCGGTGTGAAATTTTTCGCCTCCCGCCTCCATCCGTCCATCCCGGCGAATGCCGGGACCCATTGACAGGACCGGCGCCGTGGAGGGGGGCTGCCTCGCGCCGCTCGATCAGCGCCCACAGGCGCCGACATCGAGATCGCGAGGAGGGCCCCCGCGCTCGCCGGGATGAGCGGTAGAGGGCTGTCTATCCCGCGGCCGTCGCCACCAGGCGGGCGTAGAAGGTTGTCATGCGGGAGAGGTTCTCCAGGGTCATGCGCTCGTTGGTCCCGTGGATCATGGCGAAGGTGTCGAGGGGGGCCATGAGGGGCTGGTAGCGGTAGATGCTGTCGGAGACGCCGGTCATGTAGCGGCTGTCCGTGCCGGCGCCGACCAGGCCGGGGGCGACCGCCAGCCTGCCGCCCTCGGAGGCCAGGGCGGCGATCACCCGCCAGCCGGCGGTGTCCGTGCCGGAGACCGGCGAGGGGTTGGACAGGGCGGCGCCTTCCCAGGCCAGCTCGACGTCCAGGCCCTTCACGGCGCGCCGGGCGCGGGCCATGACGTCGTCCCGGGTCTGGCCGGGGGCGATGCGGTAGTTGATCCAGGCGGTGGCGTCCTGGGGCAGGACGTTCTCCTTGGGGCTGCCCCTGAGCATGGTCGGGGCGATGGTGGTGTGGAGGAGAGCCGCGCTCGCCGGGGTCTTGGCGAACTGGGACTTGATCATCGGGCCGAACAGCCACTCGTTCGCCAGGGCCATCCGCATGACGAAGCCGGCCTCGGGGGCCAGGGCGCGGACCATGTCGGCGCCCGGGCCCTTCAGCTCGAGCGGAAACTGGTCCTCGCTGATGGCGGTGATGGCCTTGGCCAGCGTCCCGACGCCGGTCTCCTTCGGCGGAGCGGAGGAATGGCCGCCGGGAGCGCGGGCGGTGACCCGCAGGGTGGCGTAGCCCTTTTCGGCGACACCGATGATGGCGGCCGGACCGCCGGTGATCGGATGTTCGGTGACCGCCGCCGAGCCCTCGTCGAGCACCCACTCGGCCTTGACGCCACGGCTGATCAGCAGGGCGGCGGCGGCCTGGGCCCCCGTGCCGCCTGTCTCCTCGTCCTGGCCGCTGACCACGATGACCGTGCGTTTCGGCTTGAAGCCTGAGGCGGCCAGGGCGTCGAGGGCCTCAAAGATCGCCACCAGGCTGCCTTTGTCGTCGATGGCCCCTCTGCCCCAGACCGCGCCATCGGCGATGTCGCCGGCGAAGGGGGGATGCCTCCAGTCCTTCTCCGTGCCGGGGGTGATCGGCACCACGTCCTGGTGGGCCATCAGCACGATGGGCTTGAGGGAGGGATCGCTGCCGGCCCAGGTGTAGAGCAGGGCCTTGTTGGGCAGGATCTCGCGGACCATGGCGGCATGGGCGGCGGGGTAGGTGGCGGCCAGCCAGGCGTGGAGCCGGTCCCACTCGGCCCAGTCGTTGGCGGCCTCCTCCTGGTTGGAGATGGTCCTGAACCGCACGGCCTCGGAAAGGCGGGCGGCGGCGCGGGCCTGGTCGATGGCGGGGGCGTCGGCGAGCCTGACGGCCGTCAGATCGACGGCGGCCGGCGGCTTCCAGGTGAAGGTGCGGATCAGCACCACCGCGACCAGCAACGCAACGATGGCGACCGCGCCCAGCGCGAGCTTGCCCAACAGCTTCATGACGGCCTCCCCAGGGATTTTCCGCCAACCTAGGGACGCGGCGCGGAGGAGTCACGCGGTTGCCAATGCGCGGGGCGGCGTGTGAGGATCGGGATGCTGGGGAACCCGTCATGAAGATCATTGCCCTTGCCGCCGGCCTAGGGGCGGCGCTGATCGCCGGGAACGCCGTCGGCGCGGACTGGGCCTGCCAGGGCGAGGCCAGCGGCTGGCCGGGAGAAATGGCGGTCACGCTGACCGTCTCCGACCACGGCAAGCTCAAGCACGGTGATGCCAGCCTGCGACTCGGCGGCAAGGCGATGCAGCTGCCGATGGCGATGGTGACCTATGACTTCGAGCGGCTTGGCGAGCCGGCCCTGGGCAAGGTTACGTTTGTCACGGTCGGGGCGGGGGTCGACGCTGAGAATCCGCCGAAGTCGAAGACCGCCAGCATCGAGCTGATTATCGGCGACAAACGTTGGTCCAGGGCCTGGGGGATGTACGCCCAGCGGCCCTGGGAAGGGCGGGACGCGGCGGGCTTCTTTGGAGCGATCCCGATGCCCGCCAACGAGGCCATGGGCAAGGCGATCGATACCGCGGACTTCCTGCTGATCCGTGTGGTCGGCGACGAGGGGGGCGAGGTGATCGCCATGCGACAGCAGGCGCTCTCCAGCCGCAAGGCCATCCAGCCCCTGGTCGACGAGGCCCACGCCAAGGCGCTGGCGGCAACGAAGGACTTCCGGAACGCCTGCGAGGTGGTGGGGGAGCGAGAGTAGACGCACCGAATCGGCGCGTCCTCCGGCAGACTGCGGCTTCTCACGCAAAGGCGGCCAACCTCGCCTTGACTCCCCTCCCCTGGTCCCTCAGGAGAGTCCCCGTCTCGCGGGAGACATCGGGAGTCTTCTCCCGAGGCCGAAGGCGCAACCGCCCCGGAAACGCTCAGGCAAACGGACCGCGAGGCGCGAGGAACGCTGGAAAGAACCGCCGCAAGCGGTTCGCCGAAGGAGCAAGGCGGCTGTCGGCCGCTGAAATCTCTCAGGCGCAAGGGACAGCGGGGGCGACGACGGCCGGCGCTTCGCCGGGCGTGGACGCATCGACCCCGGAGTGGCCCCATGAGCGATCTCAAGAGCGACGACCTCAGGAAGACCCCGCTGTATGACGCCCACGTCGCCGCGGGCGCGCGGATGGTTCCCTTCGCGGGCTATTCGATGCCGGTGCAATATGCCGAGGGGGTGCTCAAGGAGCACCTGTGGACGCGGGAGCATGCCGGACTGTTCGACGTCAGCCACATGGGCCAGGCGCGCCTCCGGGGCGTCTCGCCCCTGTCGGCCTTCGAGGAGGTTACGCCGAGCGACTTCATCGGGCTGGCGCCGGGCAAGCAGCGCTATTCCCTGTTGCTCAACAGACAAGGCGGCATCATCGACGACCTGATGGCCAGCCGGCCGGACGACGATGGCCTGTTCGTGATCGTCAACGGCGCCTGCAAGGACGGCGACTTCAAGTTCATCGCTGGGGAGCTGAGCCCCCAGGTCACCATCGAGCGTCTCGAGGACCGCGCGCTGCTGGCGCTGCAGGGGCCGGAAGCCGCGGCGGTGATGGGCGAGCATGCGCCCGACGCCCTGACCCTGGTGTTCTCCGAGGCGCGGGCGATGATGGCCTTCGGCCTGCCCTGCTTCGTGTCGCGGTCGGGCTATACCGGCGAGGACGGCTTCGAAATCTCCATCCCCGGGGATGGGGCGATGCTGGTGTGGAACACCCTGCTCGCCGATCCACGGGTCAAGCCGATCGGGCTGGGGGCCCGAGACTCCCTGCGGCTGGAAGCGGGCCTGCCGCTCTACGGCCACGACATCGACGAGACCACCAGCCCGGTCGAGGCGGACCTCGCCTTCGCGGTCAGCAAGAAGCGGCGCGACGCGCAGGACTTCCCCGGCGCCGCCCGGATCGCCCGCGAGCTGGCCGAGGGGCCGCAGCGGATCCGGGTGGGGCTGAGGGTGCTGGAAGGCCCCCCCGCTCGCGAAGGGGCCGAGATCGCCGACGAGGCCGGCGCCGTGATCGGCACGGTGACCAGCGGCGGCTTCGCGCCGAGCCTCGGCCATCCCATCGCCATGGGCTATGTGCCGCCGGCCCATGCGGCGCCGGGGACCCGGCTGAAAGTCATCGTCCGGGGCAAGGCCGGGGCGGCCGAGGTGGTCGCCATGCCGTTCGTGCCCAAACGCTACGTCAGAAAACTCTAGGGAGAGATCGATGCGCTTCACCAGGGATCACGAGTGGGTCGTCGTCGAGGGCGACGTCGCCACCGTAGGCATCACCGCCTATGCGGCCGAGCAGCTGGGCGACGTGGTGTTCGTCGAGGTGCCCGAGGTGGGCAAGACGGTCAGCCAGGGCGACAGCTTCGCCGTGGTCGAGAGCGTCAAGGCCGCGTCCGACGTCTACGCCCCCGTCTCCGG
>DASPLD010000016.1:0-6523 GCA_035627755.1 Caulobacter sp.
TTGAACCGTTCGGCCAGGAACAGGCCGAAGCGGGCGGAGTCGAGCACGCCCGCCATGCCCACTACCATGTTGTGCGGCAGGCCCGAGAACTCGCGCAAGGCCCACACCATCGCATCGAGCGGGTTGGTGATGCAGATCACGAAGGCGTGCGGGGCGTGCGCCTTGATGCCCTCGCCGACGGCCTTCATGACCTTCAGGTTGATGCCCAGCAGGTCGTCGCGGCTCATCCCCGGCTTGCGCGGCACCCCGGCGGTGACGATGCAGACGTCGGCCCCGGCGATGTCGGCATAGTCGTTGGCGCCCTTCAGGGCGACGTCCTTGCCGAACACCGAGGAGGCCTCGGCGATGTCGAGCGCCTTGCCCTGCGGGATGCCCTCGGCGATGTCGAACAGGATGACGTCGCCCAGCTCCTCGCGCGCGGCGATGTGGGCCAGGGTGCCGCCGATCATGCCGGCGCCGATAAGGGCGATCTTGGCTCGGGCCATGGATGCGTCTCTCGTGCTGTGAAAAAGGGGTCGCGGGCGGTCTAGACCCGCAGCCCCCCGCCCTCAAGCCCCCTTTCGCAGATGCGAAGGGGCGGGCATTAGGACGGTCGACCGAACCTGGGGAGCGCAAGCGATGTCGAAGACCGATCCGGGCAACTTCTTCGAGGACTTCCGCCTCGGCCAGGTGATCCGCCACGCCACCCCGCGGACGGTCACCACCGGCGACGTCGCCCTCTACACCGCCCTGCACGGCCCGCGCTTCGCCCTGTTCTCCTCGGACGAGTTCGCCCGCGCCTGCGGCCTTCCCGCCGCGCCGGTCGATCCGCTGATCGCCTTCCACATCGTGTTCGGCAAGACCGTGCCGGACATCAGCCTCAACGCCGTGGCCAACCTCGGCTACGCCGAGGGCCTGTTCCTCCGCGCGGTGCAGCCTGGCGACACCCTGACGGCGACCAGCGAGGTCATCGGGCTGAAGGAGAACTCCAACCGCAGGACCGGCGTCGTCTACGTCCGCACCATCGGGGAGAACCAGCACGGCGAGCCGGTGCTGAGCTATGTGCGCTGGGTCATGGTCCGCAAGCGCGACGAGGCCGCCGAGGTCCCCGAGCAGAGGGTCCCCGAGCTCAGGGCCGCCGTACCCGCCGCCGACCTGGTCATCCAAGACGGCCTGGACTTCTCGTCCTACGACTACGCCCTGGCGGGCGCCCCGCACGCCTTCGAGGACTACGAGGTCGGGGAGCGGATCGATCATGTCGACGGCATGGCCGTGGAGGAGGCCGAGCACCAGCTCGCCACCCGCCTCTATCAGAACACCGCCAAGGTGCACTTCAACCAGTATGAGCGCGCCAGGGACCCCTCCGGCCGCCGCCTGGTCTACGGCGGGGTGGTGATCTCCACCGCCAAGGCGCTCAGCTTCAACGGCCTGCAGAACGCCGGCCTGATCCTCGGGATCAACGGCGGCCGCCACGTGAACCCTTACTTCGCCGGCGGCACGGTGTTCGCCTGGAGCCAGGTGCTCGACAAGGCCCCGCTGGCCCCCGGCGTCGGCGCCCTGCGCCTGCGCCTGGTGGCGACCAGGGACCGGCCCTGCACGGACCTCCCCGATAGGGACGAGACCGGCGCCTACCCGCCGGAGGTGATCCTCGACTTCGACTACTGGGCCGCGGTCCCGGCCCGTGGCTGATTTCGCGCTCGACCCGGCCTTCGCCGCCACCAGCCACTTGGTCGGCGACCTGCCGCTCTGCCAGGTCCGCCTCCAGGACGACGCCCGCTATCCCTGGCTGGTGCTGATCCCCCGGCTGCCAGGCCTCACCGAGATCGAGCAGCTGTCGCCGGCCGACCGCACCCGGCTGATCGAGGAATCCGTCCGGGCGGGCCAAGCCGTCCGCGCCCTCGGCGGCCATCTGGGCCATGCGGTGGAAAAGCTGAACCTCGGCGCCCTGGGCAACGTCACCGCCCAGCTGCACCTCCATGTCGTCGGCCGCCGCGCCGCCGATCCGGCCTGGCCGGGGCCGGTCTGGGGTCACAGCCCCGCGGAGGCCTACGACAACCCCGCCCAGGCCATCGCCGCCGCCCGGGAGGCGCTGGGCCTCTGACCCCTACTGCCGCCCCATCGTCACGGGGCGCGTCGCGCCGCCTTCCCACAGTTCCCCCGTCCAACCGCCTGCCGTGGGGCGCAGGGTGAGCACCGCCGGCTGGCGCGAGCCCCGCGGCGTGAACCGCAGCTGCACGCTGCCGTCGGCCATCCGGTCGGCGCTCTCGATCAGCCCCGCCTGGCCAGGCGGCCGGTCCTGGCGCAGGCTGCGGAAGGCGCCGCCCTCCAGGGTCCCCGTCGACCTGTCGACCAGCTGCAGCCCGTACAGGGTCCGGCCATCCGGCCCGCGCAGCACCCAGCCCCCGTCCAGCGGCCCCTGCAGTCCCTGGGCCGAACCCGCCCCGCCGCGGATGCGGCTCTCGTAGGCCTGCTCGCTCACCGTCGGCGGCGCCTCGGGGGTGCGCCACAGCTCGTCGATCATCACCGGCCGGTCGAGCTGCGGCAGGCGCGACACCGGCGGCGGCGGGATGAAGGGCGGCTGCGGGCTGTAGGGGGCAGCGGCCGGCGCGGGGGCGGCCGTCTCTGCCGGATCCTCGGCGTCCCCGTCGGCGGTCTCCACCACCTCGCTTTCGGCGGCCTCCGTCTCGGCAGAATCGGCGGTCTCGGCAGCCTCGCCCCCGATGAGCACGTCGCTCGGCGCGGCCGCCTCGGCCGCGTCGTCATCCATCCCCTGCTCGGCGGCCAGGCCCGAGAGCACATCGCCGATCGGATCGGCCGTCGGCGTCGTGGGCTCCGCGCGCGCCAAGGCCGGCCCGGCCAGCAGCGCCAGCGACGCCGCCCCGATCAGGCCCAGCCGTTTCATGACGCTCCCGCCTGAGCGATGGCTTCGGAGACCGCCACCAGACGCCGCGCCTGCTGAAGGTGCAGCAGCTCGGCCATCCGCCCCTCGACCCGGATCGCCCCCTTGCCGGCGTTCTCGGGCAGGGCGAAGGCCTCGATCACCGCCCGGGCCCAGTCCACCTCGCCCGGCGCCGGGCTGAACACCAGGTTGCAGGGCTCGACCTGCTTGGGATGGATCAGGGTCTTGCCGTCGAAGCCGAAGTCGACCCCCTGTTCGCAGACCGCGACCAGCCCCTCGATGTTCTCGATGTCGTTGTAGACCCCGTCGAGGATAGTCAGCCCGTGGCCCCGCGCCGCGGCCACCGACAGGCTCAGCGGCCCCCAGAAGGGCGCGCGGTCGGCGGTCTGGCGACAGCGCATCTCCTTGGCCAGGTCGTTGGTGCCCATCACCCAGGTCGTCAACCGGGTGGTCTTCGCCGTGGCCGCGATCTCGTTCAACGCAAACAGCGCCGCGCAGGTCTCGATCATGGCCCACAGCTTCGTGCCGGCCGGCGCCCTTTCGATGGCCTTGTCGTAGGAAATCACGTCCGCCGCGCTGCTGACCTTGGGAACCAGGATGGCTTCCGGTCCCGCCTGCGCCGCCGCGGCCAGGTCCTCAGCCCCCCAGGGGGTGTCCAGCCCGTTGGTCCGGATCACCAGCTCCCGGCGGCCGAACCCGCCGGCCCGGACCGCCTCCGCCGCCTGCACACGCGCCGCTTCCTTCGCCTCAGGCGCCACCGCGTCCTCCAGGTCGAGGATCACCACGTCGCAAGGCAGGGTGCGGGCCTTGTCCAGGGCCTTGGCGTTGGAGGCCGGCAGGTAGAGGGCGCTGCGGCGGGGACGGGGAACGTCGGTCATGGTCATCGAGGCCGGAGGTAGGCTGGGCAGGGGAAGGCGGGGTGATAGCGGCCCGGCGGAAGTCAGTCGAGGCTCACGCCCTTGGCCTTGGCGACCTGGGCGAACCGCTCGTCCATGTACCGCCACTGCTCCTCGGTGGTGTCGACCACCGCGTAGGCGGCGGCGATGAAGCCGATCATCGACCGGCAGATGCCCAGTTCGTCCTTGGCGGCCGAGGCGTCCATGAACGGCTTGAGCGCGTCGAACAGCTTCTCGACCGCCTTCATGTTGGCCTTGGTCATCGCCGCGAAGGTCGGGTCCTTCAGCATCTCGGCGCCGAAGGCGCCGGCCTCGGCCTCGGTCCAGGCCCCCTTGGCGACGAGCTGGTCGCTCTTCCATCGGGCCTGGGCGTCGGAATAGGCGGCGTAGGACTCCATGTAGCCCTGCACCGACTGCAGGGTCGCCTCCGACTCGGCGACGATCTTGGCGCGGCTGGCCGGCGCGTCACAGTCGCTCAGCGGCGGCACGGCCGGGCGGGCCGAGGGGGGCGTGGGGCGCGCCTGGGCCTGGGCCGCGAGGGCGGCGGCGGCCAGGGTCAGGGCGAGGGCGAGGCGGACCAGGGTTTTCAAGCGAAGCTCCAGCGGCACGGGTTGGCGTCGGCGCATCGTCGCAACAATCGCCGCCGCCGCCAAGCGGCCTCGCCTCTGACGCCGCTTCGGTTCCGGGACCGCCTCGGGTCTGGCGCCTTGGCCCGCTTGGGATCAGGATGGGCCCATGACCCGTTACGACCCGACCGCGAAGAACGTCCTCGGCGGCGAGCTTCTGCCCTGTTCGCTCGACCCGGTGACCGGCTTCTACCGCAACGGCTGCTGCGAGACCGGCCCCCAGGACCTCGGCCTCCACACCGTCTGCGCGGTGATGACCACCGACTTCCTGGCCTACAGCGCCCGGCGCGGCAACGACCTCTCCACCCCCCGCCCCGAATACGCCTTCGAAGGCCTCAAGCCCGGCGACCGCTGGTGCCTCTGCGCGCCCCGCTGGAAGGAAGCCCTCGACGACGGATGCGCCCCGCAGCTGGTGCTGGAAGCCACCCATGAGGAGACCCTGGCCATCGTCCCGCTCGGGGTCCTGAAGGACCACGCGGTGGACGCCTGAGGGCGCCTGTCACCCCAGCCGGTAGTCCCGCTCCAGCCGATAGACCGAGCCATCGCGCGTCTGGTGGCTCGAGTACAACCCGAACCGACCGACCATGAACCCCGGCGAACGCATCAGGTTGTGCGCCTGCTCCCAGGCCATCACCCGCCCCGGATCCGGTCGGTTCAGATAGGCCAGGGTGACATGGGGGTGGTAGGCGCGGGTATCGGCCGCCAGCCCCGCCCGCCGCGCCGCCGTCTCGCAGCGCCGGGCAAGCGCCCGCAGGGGTTCGCTCTCCGCCACCCCGGCCCAGATCGCCCGGATATCCTGCGCCTCGCCGAAATGGCCGACCCCGGCCAGGTCCAGCTGGAACGGCGCCGCGCTGATCACCGACAGCTCGCTGTCGAGGTCGTCGGCCCGGTCCTCCCGCACCTCGCCGAAGAACCTGAGCGTGATGTGCAGCTGCTCGGCCGTCCGCCACCGCGTCCCGGGCAGCCCGTCCTGCGCGCGCTGCAGAACCTGCGCGATCTCGTGGGGAATGGCGATGGCGGCGAACAGGCGGAGCATGGGTCGCCTTCTACCCCTTCCCCGCCAACCCCAAAACCACCGTCATCCCGGACGGCCCGCAGGGCCGAGCCGGGACCCAGGAGGGACGGAGCAGGTCGTCGCAGCCCCGGCTTCAGCGCTCGCGGCCCTGGGTCCCGGCTCTTCGCTTCGCTACGGCCGGGATGACGGTCGTGGATCAGGGACACGGATTCGGCCGCCGTACGTGCAGCTCATCCACCGCCTTATCCAACGCTTCCGTCCATTCCAGTTCGAAGGCGTCGATGTCGCTCTTCAGCTGTTCCATGCTCGTCGCCCCGATGATGGTGGCGGTCACGAACGGCCGGCTGTCGCAGAACTTCAGGGCCAGGCCCTCCGGCGTCAGGCCGCTTGCCGCGGCCAGGTCGACATATGAGCGGATCGCCTCCTGCGACCCCGGCCCCTCGTAGCGCTGCATGCGGTTGTACAGCGTCTTGCGGGCCCCGGGCGGCAGGGTTCCGTCCAGGTACTTGCCGGTCAGAGCCCCCTGGGCCAGCGGCGAATAGGCCAGCAGACCGACCTCCTCGCGCACGGCGATCTCCGCGAGGCCGTACTCGAACACCCGGTTGACCAGGCTGTAGGCGTTCTGGATCGACGCCACCCGGGGCAGGCCGAGCCGCTCGGCCGCCTCGACGAACTTCATCACGCCCCAGGGCGTCTCGTTCGACAGCCCCACGGCTCGGATCCTCCCGGCCTTCACATGGGCGTTAAGCGCCGAGAGGATGGCCTCGAAGCCCTCGTAGTCGGCGTCGTAGTCCCTGAAGGTCATGCCGCCGAAGATGCGCACCGCCCGGTCCGGCCAGTGCAGCTGGTAGAGGTCGATGTAGTCGGTGTTCAGCCGCCTCAGGGAGGCCTCCACCGCCTCGTCGATCTGCGCCTTCGTCTGCCGGGTCGGCGAGCCGTCGGCCCGCAGCCAGGTCATCGGCGAGCGCCCCGCCACCTTGGAGGCCAGCACCACCTCGCCCCGCCGCCCGGTCTTGGCGAACCAGGACCCGATGTACCGCTCGGTCGCGCCTTGGGTCTCCGGCGTCGGCGGGGAGGCGTACATCTCGGCGGTGTCCCAGAAGTCCAC
>DASPLD010000017.1:0-2569 GCA_035627755.1 Caulobacter sp.
CGCACCGAGACGAAGACGTAGTTGACCAGCTTGCCGCCGACCACGACCGGCAGGGCGACCGGCGACAGGTAGCCGATCAGCCTGGGCTGGACCAGCAGGGCGGCGTAGGCCTGGAAGGCGTTCTCCAGCCGGGCCTGGGCCGCGGTTTCCTCCGAGCGGGACTCCGGCAGGCGGAAGATGACCGCCAGGGCGATGGCCACCCCAAACGCCGCGAGGCACCAGAAGATGGCCCGCCAGTCGGCGATGGCCAGCACCGCGCTTCCGGCCATAGGGGCGAGGATGGGAGCCAGGCCCATCACCAGCATCAGCAGCGACAGGATGCGGGCGGTGTCGCGGTGATCGAAGTTGTCCCGCACGATGGCGCGGGCGATCACCCCGCCCGCGCAACCGCCGAGCGCCTGGAGGAAGCGGGCGCCGACCAGCGCCTCGATGCTGTTCGACACGGCGCAGATCACCGAGGCGACCACATAGACCGCGCAGCCGACCAGCACCGGCGTCTTGCGGCCGAACCGGTCCGAGGCGCTGCCGTAGAAGAACTGGCCGATGGCCATGCCGGCCAGGAAGGTCGAGAGCGTCAGCTCCACCTGGGCCTGGCTGGCGCCGAGCGAGCCGGCGATGGCCACCTGGGCGGGCAGGTACATGTCGATCGACATCGGCGCGAAGGCGGTCATCGCGCCGAGCAGGATGACCAGGCCCCAGGGCGTCGGGGCAGGCGGCGGCAGGGCGTCGGGGGCTTGGGTCAAGGCGGGGCTGAGATGGGGCGCGGCCCCCGGGTAAGGCAAGCCCCGTTCGAACCGTTCCGCTCGAAACCGCGCCTTAACCGTGACGCCCGCAGGATCGCGACATGGACCGCCGACACCTGATCGCCCTTGCGCCCGCCCTGATGGCCGCCACGGCCGCCCAGGCCGCCAAGCCGGCCGTGCAGGAGGCCACCGGCCAGTACGTCGACCTGTCGCCGGTCGCCCTGCCGGTCGTGGTCGGCGGCAAGCTGGTCAACTACGTCTTCGTCTCGGTGCGGCTGAACCTGTCGCCATCGGCCGACGCGGCCAAGCTGCGCGCCAAGGAGCCCTATTTCCGGGACGCCCTGGTGCGCGCCGGGCATCGCACCC
Organism: Caulobacter sp.; assembly: GCA_035627755.1. GTDB lineage: Bacteria > Pseudomonadota > Alphaproteobacteria > Caulobacterales > Caulobacteraceae > Caulobacter. The sequence goes on from DASPLD010000017.1 coordinate 1,110, forward strand.
CGTTCACCAATCCCAGGACCTACCTCGAGCTGGACACCGCCAAGCTGAGGGCCAGCCTGCTGCGCGAGGCGGGGGCCATCGCAGGGGCCAAGAACTTCACCAGCGTGACGGTCAGCTCCCAGACGCCGAAGCAGCGCACCGGCCTGCCGCGACCGCCGGCCTGACCGGTTCCGGCCTGACAGGTTAACCGGCGCCATTGCGCCCTCCCCTTCTATTTGGCAAACACGGCGCGTCTTTTTCGCAAGGGGCGCGTGGCGTTCCACCGGAGAAGGGGGTCTGGAAGCCGCCCGTAAAGCGGGCCAAAGCCCCCCGCGCAAGAAAACAAGGGGCTTCTGCAATCACATGAGTACCGACCAATTCCTTTGGCTTGCCATCGGCGGGGGCCTCGTGGCCGTCGCCTACGGCATCCTCCAGACCATGGCGCTCCTGCGCAAATCGGCGGGCAACGCCCGCATGCAGGAGATCGCCGCCGCCATCCAGGAAGGCGCCCAGGCCTACCTGAACCGCCAGTACGCCACCATCGGCGCCATCGGCCTGGTGATCCTGATCGCCCTGGTCCCGCTGCTGGGCGTCCTGCCCGCGGTCGGCTTCGCGGTCGGCGCCGTGCTGTCCGGCGCGGCCGGCTTCATCGGCATGCTGATTTCGGTCCGCGCCAACGTGCGCACCGCCCAGGCCTCCTCCGAGAGCCTCGGCAAGGGCCTCAACGTCGCCTTCACCTCCGGCGCCGTCACCGGCATGCTGGTGGCCGGCCTCGCCCTGCTGGGCGTCGCGGGCTACTACTTCGTGCTGACCAAGCTGCTGGCCGCCGACGGCCGCACGGTGATCGACAGCCTGGTGTGCCTGGGCCTCGGCGCCTCGCTGATCTCCATCTTCGCCCGTCTGGGCGGCGGCATCTTCACCAAGGGCGCCGACGTGGGAGGCGACATGGTGGGCAAGGTCGAAGCCGGCATCCCCGAGGATGACCCCCGCAACGCCGCCACCATCGCCGACAACGTGGGCGACAACGTCGGCGACTGCGCCGGCATGGCCGCCGACCTGTTCGAGACCTACGCGGTGACCACCGTCGCCACCATGGTCCTGGCCGCCACCCTGTTCCGGGGCACGACCTTCGTGGACGCGATGATGATGCTGCCGCTCGGCATCTGCGGTGTCTGCATCCTGGCGTCCATCGTCGGCGCGTTCTTCGTCCGCCTGGGCAAGAAGCAGAACATCATGGGCGCCCTCTACCAGGGCCTGGCGGTCACTGGCGCCCTCTGCATCCCGTTGGTCTGGTGGGTGACCCATGCCTCCCTGCGAGCCCCGGTCACCATCTATGGTGTGACCTTCGACGCAGGCGACCTCTTCTGGTGCAGTCTGGTGGGCCTGGCCGTCACCGCCCTGATCGTGATGATCACCGAATACTACACCGGCACCGGCTTCCGCCCGGTCCGCTCGGTCGCCCAGGCCTCCGTCTCCGGCCA
>DASPLD010000018.1:0-2303 GCA_035627755.1 Caulobacter sp.
GGTGGTGGTCACCGCCGAAAAGCGGGAACAGAGCCTGCAGGACGTGCCGGTGGCCGTTTCCGCCTTCACCGACGAACGGCGCGAGATCGTCGGGATCGACTCGATCCAGGACATGACCAACTTCACTCCGGGGCTCCAGTACAACTCCTCCACGGACCGGGTTTCGCTTCGCGGCGTGGGCCGCCTGACCAACGTCCTCTCAGCCGAGGCCTCGGTCGCCAACTACAACGACGGGGTCTTCGAGACCTTCGCCGTCCAGGCGGGACGATCCACCCTGTTCCTGGACCGCGTGGAGGTCCTGCGCGGGCCACAGGGGACGCTCTACGGCCGCAACGCCATCGGCGGCGCCATCAACCAGATCTCCAAGCGACCGACCGAGGACCTCTATGCCGAGGTGCGCGCCGGTTACCAGAACTACGAGCACCGCTTCATCGAGGGCGCGTTGTCGGGCCCCCTGTTCGGCAACATGCAGTTCCGCATCGCGGGAAGCTGGATCCGGCAGACGCAGGGTTGGATCGACAACGTGATCCCGGGCTTCCCCGACGAGGGCGGGGTGCGCAACGAGCTGTTCGGCGAGCTGCAGATCCAGGGCAGGTTCTTCGACGACAAGCTGGACTTCTGGGGCAAGATCGGCGCGGGCCAGTGGCACAACGGCGCGGGGGGGCCCGGGAGCCAGTCGGGCGGCTGGACGCCCGCGCCCTATCCCACCTTCGAATTCGGCCCCTCGGCCACGAACCTGAACGCCGGCTATGGCTGCTCGGGTAACGTCACCAATGTGGTGAACCTTTCGCCAACCGGTTGCGTGAACCCGGCTCTGAACACCCCGTGGAAGATGGCGCGGGCCATCCCGTACGAGGTGAGGCTGCCGATCTACAACACGGTGGCCCTGCACTTCACGTGGCATGCCGAGGACTTCGACATCAAGTACATCACGGGTGGCGTGAACTATCACTACAAGCTGTCGGGCCCCACCGGGCCCTCGACGCTGCCCAACACCATCGCCGCGCCGATCCTCTCCTATACCCTGCCAGGCGGCCTGGTGATCAATCCGGCGGAAAGCTTCGACTACCGCGAGTACAACAAGTTCTGGAGCCACGAGATCAACCTGATCTCGACCCATGAAGGGCCCCTCCAGTGGGTCGCCGGCGCCTATTTCTTCGAGCAAGACTACCGCCAACCCGTGTTCACCACGAACCCGTCCCAGTCGCAGTGGAACGGGCCCTTCCCGTCGCTGGGCATCTTCTGCGTCCGCACGGGGGACGTCTGCGCTCCTGGGTTCCAGTCCCGGCGGTTCGACAACCGGCCGAAGGTGCACGCCGAATCCTACGCCGCCTATGGCCAGATCGACTGGGAGTTCGCGCCTACCTGGAAGACCACGCTGGGCATCCGCTACTCACACGACCAGAAGAACGGCACCGAGACGGTGCGCATCCTCTGCTTCGCGGTGCCGGCCTGCTTCGCTGCGCCGGAGCTCCATCCCTTCGTCCCGGGCGGCATCCCTGCCGTGGACCTGACCCAACTGCCCACTGTGGTCTCGGCGCCCGCAGGGACGGCGGCCGATCCGTTCCCGAAAGGGGTGGTCGGGCCGACGACCTACAACCCGCAGACAGGCCTGGCGACCCGGCCCTACAACGCCGAATGGTCAGCGGTGACCGGCACGGCGGGCCTGGAATGGAGCCCCGACGACGACACCATGGTCTACGCCAAGTACAGCCGCGGCTATAAGTCGGGAGGCTTCAACATCGGCATCTTCACGGTGTTGACGTTCGATCCATACACGAAGGAGGAGAGCGTCGACTCCTTTGAGGTCGGACTGAAGAAGAACTTCGGCCCGACCATCCAGCTGAATTCGGCCGTCTTCCACTACCGTTACAAGGACCTGCAGATCCCAATCGCCTCGGTGGCGACCGGCGGCGGCCTCTCGCAGGCCTCCACGAACTTCGAGAACATTCCGAAGTCGATTTCCCAGGGGGTCGAGCTGGAGCTGACCTGGCAGCCGATCGACAACCTGCAGATCCTCTTCAGCTACTCCTACCTCGACACCGAAATCCGCAAGGGCCAAGCCATCGACATCGTCGATCCGGCGGCGCTCGATCCCGACGCCCAGCCACTCCTCAGCGCGGCCCAGTGCCAGGCGGCGGTGGGCACGGCCAATCCCTGTCCGGCGGACATCTACACCGTCGGCATGCCGAACGGCGGCTTCCAGCGGTTCCAGAGCCTCAAGGGCAACCGGCTGCCCAACGCGCCCAAGCACAAGGTGGCGCTGAACGTGAACTACACATGGGAGTTCGAGACCGCCGCCC
>DASPLD010000019.1:0-6737 GCA_035627755.1 Caulobacter sp.
ATTCGCGCGGCTGGGCGGCCTGCACCGCAACACCTTCCTCAACAGCCCGCGGCTGCTCGACGCCAGGCTGCGGCTGAAGGCTGACCCGCGGCTGCGCTTCGCCGGCCAGGTGACCGGCGTCGAGGGCTACGTGGAGAGCGCCGCCATTGGCCTGCTGACCGGCCGGCTGGCGGCGGCCGAGCGGCTGGGCGCGCCGATCGAGACCCCGCCCATGACCACGGCGTTGGGCGCCCTGGCCGCCCACATCACCGGCGGCTTCCTCGAAGGCGGGGCGAAGTTCCAGCCGATGAACATCAACTACGGCCTGCTGCCGCCGATGGAGGCCCCCAAGAAGGACGCCGCCGGGGAGAAGATCCCCATGAAGGAGCGCGGCCGCGCCAAGAAGGCGCTGATGAGCCAGCGGGCCCTCGACGACCTCGACGTCTGGCTCGCAGAGCGGGCGATGGCGGCGGAGTAGACTGCTGACAATTCCGGCTTCGCGCTTCGCGCGGGGAGGAACTGGAATTCGCCGGCCTCGCAGACTAGTTTCCGGCGCAACGATAATCCGCTCGGGAACTCGCTCCAATGAAGTCCGCCTTCCGCCTGCTGGCCGGCGCCGCCCTGGCCGCCGTGCTCTCTACCGGCGCTGTCCAGGCCGCCCCGTTCACCGCCAGGGACCTGGTCACCGTCGACCGGGTCAGCGACCCGCGCGTTTCGCCGGACGGCCGCTGGGTGGTCTACGCGCTGCGCACCATGGACTATGAGGCCAACAAGGCTTCGATGGCCCTGTGGCTGATCGACCTGAAGGCCAAGGACCGCAAGCCGATGCGGCTGGCCGCCTCCGACGGCGGGGCCAGCACGCCGCGCTGGTCTGCGGACAGCAAGGCCATCTACTTCCTCTCGGGCCGCGCGGGCGGGGTAAGCCAGGTCTTCCGGCTCGACGTGGGCGCCGGCCAGGTCGTTCAGGTCACCAAGCTGCCGAAGGGCGTCGGCGCCTTCGCCGTATCGCCCGACGGCAAGACGCTGGTGGTCGCCGTCTCCGACCGCTCGCCCTGCCCGGAGCTGGTCTGCACGATCAAACAGGCCGCGGACGGGACGCCGAAGTCGACGGGCGAGGTGCACGATCGGCTGTTCGTCCGCCATTGGGACGCCTGGAGCAACGGCGACCGCAACCAGCTGTTCGCCCTCCCCCTCGACGCGGCAGGGATCGCCGGCGCCCCGGTCCACCTGACCCAGGGTGTCGACGGGGACACCCCCTCCATGCCGTTCGGGGACGATGCCGAATTCACCTTCACGCCGGACTCCAGGGCGGTGGTCTATGCGGTGCGCATCGCCGGCAAGACCGAGGCCTGGTCGACCAACTTCGACCTCTGGCAGGTCGGGCTGGACGGCAAGGGGGCGGTCAACCTGACCGAGGCCAATCAGGCCTGGGACACCGGGGCCGTGTTCTCTCCGGACGGCAGGACCATGGCCTACCGGGCGATGAAGCGTCCGGGCTTCGAAGCCGACCGATGGCAGATCGTCCTGCGCGACGTGGCCACCGGCCAGACCCGCGAGATCGCCAGGGACTGGGACCGCTCGCCCGACACCCTCGCCTGGTCGGCGGACGGCAAGACCCTCTACGCGACCGCCCAGGACGTCGGCCAGACCCGGCTGTTCGCCATCGACGTGAAGAGCGGCAAGGTCACGGCCAAGACCGGTCCCGGCCATGTGGCGGGCTTCGGCCTGACGCCGACCGGCGCGGTCTACGCCCAGGACCAGCTCGACTCCCCGGCCCAGCTGTGGATCGCCGACTTCAAGGCCAAGGCGATGCCGAGGCCCCTGACCGACCACAACGCCGACAAGCTGAAGGACGTCGACTGGGGCGAGTACGAGCAGTTCAGCTTCGCCGGCTGGAACGGCGAAAAGGTCCACGGCTACCTGGTCAAGCCGGCCAACTTCGACCCCGCGAAGAAGTACCCGGTCGCCTTCCTGATCCACGGCGGGCCGCAGGGCAGCTTCGGCAACCTCTTCCACTACCGCTGGAACGCCCAGACCTACGCGGGCGCCGGCTATGCGGTGGTGATGATCGATTTCCACGGCTCGACCGGCTACGGCCAGGGCTTCACCGACTCCATCAGCCAGCACTGGGGCGACCGTCCGCTGGAGGACCTGCAGAAGGGCTGGGCCCACGCGCTGAAGACCTATCCCTTCCTGGACGGCAATCGGGCCTGCGCCCTCGGCGGCAGCTATGGCGGCTACATGGTCAACTGGATCGCGGGGAACTGGTCCGAGCCCTGGAAGTGCCTGGTCAACCATGACGGCATCTTCGACACCCGGTTCATGGGCTATTCGACCGAGGAGCTGTGGTTTACCGAATGGGAGAATGGCGGCACGCCCTACGATCGGCCGGAAGCCTATGAGCGGTTCAACCCGGTCAACCATGTGAAGAACTGGAAGACCCCGATGCTGGTCATCCAGGGCGGCCGCGACTACCGCGTTCCCACCGACCAGGCCATCGCCACCTTCACCGCCCTGCAGCGGCGCGGGGTGGACAGCCGCTTCCTCTACTTCCCCGAGGAGAATCACTGGGTGCTGAAGGCCCAGAACTCGGTGCAGTGGCACGAGGAGGTGCTGGGCTGGCTCGGCAAGCACACCGCGGAAGGAAAATAATCTCCGTCATCCCGGCCGGAGCGAAGCGTAGAGCCGGGACCCAGGGGCCGCCGGAGCGCTGACACCGAAGCTGCCGGCTGTCTGCCGCTCGCCCTGGGTCCCGGCTCTCCGCGCTGCGCGCTCCGGCCGGGATGACGGGTCAGATGAGCCGGCCGGTCAGCACCGCCCAGGTGATCCGCAGCCGCTTGGCGAGGGGACCGGGCCGGCCCCCGCCGGCGTAGGCCCGCGCCAGGGCCGCGTGCGCCACCGCCGGAAAGGCGGCGGCGGGCAGGCTCGCCAGCGCGCCCTGGCCGCGCCGCAGGACGTCCGCGATGGCGGCCCGGTCGGCCTGGCCGCTGCGGGCGAGGCTCAGGGCGCGGGCGGCGTCGGCCAGCTGTTCCACCCGGGCCGCCGCATCCAGGCGCAGGGCGGCCAGGGCCATGACCACCCCGTCGGTCTCGTCGATGCGGGCCAGCACCGCCTCATCGTCCGCCGGCGTATCGAGGGCGTCTACGTAGCGGTCGGGCAGGCCGGCGACCGCGTCCATCTGCAGCCGCGCCCCCTTCAACGCCTCCAGCACCGGATGGCCCCGCGTCGCCCCTGTGGCGACCAGCCCCTCAAGCGCCTCGCGCCACCAGGCCAGCCGCATCTCGCCGACCAGCGGGTCACGCACCTTGCGGGACACGCCCGCCAGTTCGTTGTCGAGGCTGTAGAGGGCCACCAGGTCGGCGCGCGCCGCCGGGTCCGCGACGAACCGGCTGGACAGCCAGCGGTCGGGGTCTTCGGTGGCGAGGCGGGCGTCGATGTCTTCGGCCATGATCTTCGAAAGCAAAGGGCCCGCCGTCGCCGGCGGGCCCCAAGCTCTAGCGGAAGTCGGCCGTCAGCCGAAGAGCGTCTGGTTCATGGTCATGGAGGTGAGCATCGGGATCGACAGCAGGGTGTTGATCCGGGAGAACAGCATGGCCTTCTTGCCGGCCGCCGCCTTGGCGTCGGCGTCGTAGCCCTCCTTGATCCCGAGCGCGATCTTCTGGGCCGGCCAGATGAAGCCCCAGACGTTCAGGAACATGATGGTCGCCAGCCAGACGCCGATCCCCAGCAGGGTGTGGCCCTTGTTCTCGAAGCCGCTGGTGGCCCCGAGGCTGAGGACGTCCACCAGGTAGCCTCGGTTCCAGGCCAGAATTACGCCGACCACCCAGGTCAGCAGCGCCGCCCAGCGGAACCAGAACAGCGCCTCCGGGGCGATGTACTTGGAAACCGCCGGCTTCAGCTCGGCGGGGATGTCCGGCATTTTCCGGATCTGGACGAAGTTGAAATAGTAGAGCAGCCCGATCCACAGGATGCCGAAGAAGACGTGCAGCCAGCGCAGCACGGCCTCGCCGAACTGATGGCCGCCGGCGTCGGAAGTCTGCTGGTATGCGAAGACCATGATCAGCGCCAGGATCACGCTGACGATGATGGTGTTGCGGAAGTTGGACAGCAGCGCCGTCATGTCGAGCCCCTCGAAAAGACCTACCCAGGGGCTCAGCTATAGGCCGCTTCGCCAGACCTGCAAAGATGTCGCAGGGGGTCAGACGGCGATCAGCGCCGCCGCCATCCGGCGGCCTTCCGAGGCCAGGACGTTGTAGCTGCGCGCCGCCGCCTCGCTGGACATGAACTCAAGGCCAAGGCCCCGGCGGCGCAGGCCCTCGCGGATATCCCGGGACGGCAGGGCCTGGGTCAGGCCGGCGCCCAGCAGCACGAACTCCACCGCCGCCCCGGCGGCGAACACCGGGGCGAAGTGGTCGAGGGTTAGGTCGGCCAGCCGCTTCACCGGCCAGTCCTGCGGGGCGTCGTCGAGGATCAGCAGCGAGCCCGGCCGCCAGACCCCGGAGACCCGAAAGCCCCCGCCGCCCCAGGCATCGATGGAGGGCGGCTGCCGCATGGGGCCTAGGCCCGCGAAGCCGGTCCGAGGATCTGCACCTCGGCCTCCTCGTCGCCGCGCACCACGCCCAGCCACATCAGCATCGGGGCGGCGATGAAGAAGGAGGAGAAGGTGCCGACGATGATCCCGAAGATCATCGCCACTGAGAAGCCGAACAGCGCCTCGCCGCCGAACACCGCCAGGCCGGTCAGCGCCATCAGGCCGGTGACCCCGGTCATGACCGTCCGCGAGAAGGTCTCGTTGATCGACAGGTCGAGCAGCTCCTGCATCGGCATCTTCTTGTACTTGCGCAGGTTCTCCCGGATCCGGTCGAGCACGACGATGGTGTCGTTCACCGAATAGCCGATGATGGTCAGGATGGCGGCCACCGCGGTCAGGGTGAACTCCATGTCGGTGATGGCGAACAGGCCGAAGGTCAGCACCACGTCGTGCAGCAGGGCCAGCGCGGCGCCGAGGCCGAACGAGCGGCCGAACCGGAACCAGATGTAGGCCATCATCATCCCGATGCCGAGCGCCAGGGCCAGCAGCCCCTTTCGGAACAGCTCGCCGGAGACGCTGGGGCCGACCACTTCGGTGCGGGTGAAGGCCACCTGGCCAAGCTCGGCCCGCAGCACCCGCTGGATCTGGGTGTTCTTCTCGGCCCCGTTGACGCCCTCCGGGGTCTTGAAGCGGATGTTGGCGGACGTCTCCGCCCCCGTCTTGTCGCCGATCCCCTGCACCAGGACGTCGGTGACGCCCTGGGCGGTGACGATCTCGTCGATCCGCGCCGTATCGACCAGCTTCGGCGCCGTGCTGACCTCCATCACCGTGCCGCCGGTGAAGTCGACGCCGCAGGCGAGGCCCGCGCAGGGCGGCTTCAGCGGCAGCAGCGTGACGCCGATCGCGGCGATGCAGAGCACGAGCGAGACGATCGCCAGCGGCGTCGCGAACCGCATCAGACGGAAGTTCGTCTTGATGGGGATCAGCTTGATGAGGGGCCAGAAGCCGGGAGTCTCTTGGGGGATCATCGGGCCGCTCACGTGATGGGGAGTTTCTTGGGCCGCGCAAAGCGGAACCAGAAGGCCAGCAGCACCTGGGTCACCAGCACGGCGCTGAACACCGAGGTGAACACCCCGATGGCCAGGGTCCAGGCGAAGCCCTTAACCGGGCCGGCGCCGAGGCTGAACATGATCAGGGCGGCGCCCAGGTGGGTGATGTTGGCGTCGAAGATGGTCAGCATGGCGCGGGAGAAGCCCGCGTCCGCCGCCGCCAGCGGCGTCCGCCCGGCCCGGATCTCGTCCCGCATCCGCTCATAGATCAGCACGTTGGCGTCGACCGCCACGGCCAGGGTCAGGATCAGGCCGGCGATGCCCGGCAGGGTCAGGGTGGCCTGGGTCATCGACATCGCCGCCACGATCATCAGGCCGTTGACCAGCAGGGCGATGACCGAGACGCCGCCGAACAGCAGGCCGTAGGCCAGCACCATGAACACCAGCACCGAGACGAAGGCGATCATCGTCGAGACGAGGCCCGCGTCGACCGCGTCGGCCCCGAGGCTGGCGCTGACCGTCGACTGCTGCTCGACCTTCAGCGGAGCCGGCAGGGCGCCGGCGCGCAGCAGGATGGCCAGCTCGTTGGCGCTCTGGACGTTGAAGTTGCCGGTGATGATGCCCGAGCCGCCGGTGATGGCGCTGTTGATCCGCGGGGCGGAGATCACCTTGCCGTCGAGGATGATGGCGAACGGCAGGCCGATGTTCTTGCTGGTCACCGAGGCGAAGCGCTTGGCGCCTTCGCCGTTCAGCCGGAAGGAGACGACGATCTGGCCGGTCTGCGGGTCTGTGTCCTGGCGGGCGTCGGTCAGCATCTCGCCGGTGACGTCGGGCCGGATCTTGACCAGGTAGGCGGGCGCGTAGCCATCGGTGCTGGGCAGGATTTCCGTCCCCGCGGGCTTTCCCTCCGCCTCGGCCTGCTGCACCGACATGCTGGTGTCGACCATCTGGAAGGTCAGCTTCGCGGTCTGGCCGATCAGGGCCTTGAGCTTCTCCGGGTCGCTCTCACCAGCCGCCTGGACGACGATGCGATTCTCGCCCTGGCGATTGATCTGCGGCTCGCGGGTGCCCAGTTCGTCGACCCGGCGGGTGATGATGCCGATCGACTGCTCCACCGCGTTGGTCGAGACCTCGCGGATCGCCTCGGGGGTATAGGCAAGGCGGACCTGGGCGCCGTC
>DASPLD010000020.1:0-19220 GCA_035627755.1 Caulobacter sp.
AGCTGGCTTCCGACGTCGATGTCGAAGCGGCGGGCGGCGAGCCGCTCCAGGTACTCCGGATAGCTCTCCCAGTTCCAGGGCAGCCCGTCGGCCAGCACCGGGAAGGGGATGTCCTCCACCCCCTCCATCAGCTTGATCAGCCGGTCATGGTCGTCGGGCCGGCAGGGGGCGAACCCCACGCCGCAGTTGCCCATCACCACGGTCGTCACCCCATGACCGCTCGAGGGGTTCAGCCGGTTGTCCCAGGTCGCCTGGCCGTCATAGTGGGTGTGGATGTCGACGAAGCCGGGCGTCACCAGCTTGCCCGCCGCATCGATCTCCTCGGCCCCGGCGGGAAGGTCCGGCCCCACCGCCGCGATCCGCCCGCCCCTGACCGCCACGTCGGCGACGAAGGGCGCCGCCCCCGTCCCATCAACCACCGTGCCGCCGCGCAGCACCAGATCGTAGGGCCGATCCATGGCGTTCATCCCTGTCTTATCGCTGTTCAGCCAAGGGTCCGCCCGGCTGACGCGCGCGTCAAGATACGACGCGACGTCAACCTACTTGAGGATCACCGCCGCCGCCCGCCGGCAGGTCTTCGGATCGCAGCCGTCCGGGTTGGCCTCAGGAGCCGTCACATAGAGGACGCCCAGGGCCCGGGTCTTGTCCTTGGCGACGATGGCCAGCCGCAGCAGCGGGTCGGCCACCGGGTCGCGGCTCTCCACCGCGAACCGGCGCGGTCCGTCGGTCTTGACAGCGCAGGCCACCTCCAGCCGGTCACGGTCGGCGTAGATCTCCTGGACCATGCAGTCGGTCCAGGCGCCGCCCTCGGGCGCCGGCTGGGCCAGGGCCGGGGCGGGGACGAACAACAGGGCGGCGGCAGACAACAGGCGCTTCATAGGGCGACCGTCCGTCAGGGGCCGCGGTTCGTCAATGCCGCGCCCTGCTTTACGTTCGCGTGATCTTTCGCCATTGCGAAGCTTCCCCTAGGGTCGCCGCCGATCATTCAAACCATCGTTTGAATCATAGCGAAGAGAATCCCATGCGCGACGCCGTCATCGTCTCCTACGCCCGCACCGGACTGGCCAAGTCGGTCCGCGGCGGCTTCAACAACACCCACGGGGCGGCGATGGCCGGCCACGCCATCCAGCACGCGGTGTCGCGCGCCGGCCTGGAGGGTCCCGAGGTCGAGGACGTGATCATCGGCTGCGGCGGGCCCGAAGGCGCCACCGGCATGAACGTCGCTCGCAACGCCGCCATCTGGGCCGGCCTGCCGGTGACCACCAGCGGCACCACCATCAACCGCTTCTGCTCCTCGGGCCTGCAGGCCATCGCCTCGGCCGCCCACTACATCAAGAACGAAGGGGCCGATGTCGCCATCGGCGGCGGGGTGGAGTCGATCTCCCTGGTGCAGCAGGGCGGCCACATGAACCGCCACTACATCACCGAAGAGAAGCTCATGGAGATCAAGCCGGCCCTGTGGATGGCGATGATCAACACCGCCGACATCGTGGCCAAGCGCTACAACGTCTCCCGCGAGTACCAGGACGAATACGCCCTGCGCAGCCAGCAGCGGATCGCCGCCGCCCAGGCCGCCGGCCTGTTCAAGGACGAGATCGTGCCGATGGCCACCAAGATGAAGGTGGTCAACAAGGAAACCAAGGAAGAGAGCATCGTCGACTACGTCGTCGACCGCGACGAATGCAACCGTCCGGACACCACGCTGGAGGGCCTCGCCTCGCTGCAGCCGGTCATGGGCCCGGGCAACTTCGTCACCGCCGGCAACGCCAGTCAGCTTTCCGACGGCGCGGCCGCCGTGGTGCTGATGGAGGCCAAGGAAGCCGAGCGCCGGGGCCTCAAGCCCCTCGGCCGCTTCAAGGGCTTCGCGGTCGCCGGCTGCGAGCCGGACGAGATGGGCATCGGCCCGATCTACGCCGTGCCGCGCCTGCTCGAGCGCCACGGGCTGAAGGTCGACGACATCGACCTGTGGGAGCTGAACGAGGCCTTCGCCAGCCAGTGCCTCTACAGCCGCGACACGCTCGGCATCGACCCGGAGAAGTACAACGTCAACGGCGGCTCGATCGCCATCGGCCACCCCTTCGGGATGACCGGCGCCCGCTGCGTCGGCCATGCCCTGATGGAAGGCCAGCGCCGCAAGGCCAAGCATGCGGTGGTGACCATGTGCATCGGCGGCGGCATGGGCGCGGCCGGCCTGTTCGAGGTGTTCAACTAACCTCTTGTCGTCATCCCGGGCGCCCGCAGGGCGACCCGGGACCCAGGGGCCGCGGGCGTCGACGCCCGCGGCCTTCCTTTTGGCTGGAACGACCGTTCGCGCGGCAGCGCCTGGGTCCCGGCTCTCCGCGCTGCGCGCTCCGGCCGGGGTGACGACTTGAGAACGAGGTCATGCGCCGCACGCCTGTCGGGATACCGACTGCTGAAAACCTGGATAGACTTGGCCGGTTCCCGTCAATTCGTGGCGTTCACCACACTAATTTCACGGGAACCTCAGTCCGGAACCGTGGCATTTCCATCTCGTTAAGTGAACAGGCGCAATTGTGGCGCCTGCGTAACCGGAACCTGACCGCCATGGCCCTGAAAGGCCTTCTCGCCGCCGCCGCCGCCCTCGCCATCACCCTGGCGATCGTGCTGCCCATGCCCGGCGCCCGCTCCGAGCCTGCCCCGTCGCAGATCCCGACCATGGAAGTCGGCGGGCGCTAGCCGCTTGCAGCGACGCCCGGGCCGTGGTTCGGCTCAGGCGTGCCCGATCTTCACACCATCGTCGGACTGGTCCTTGCCGGGGGCCGTTCCAGCCGCTTTGGGTCGGAAAAGGCTGTCGCCCTCCATCGCGGCCGACCGTTGCTCGACTGGAGTCTCGACGTCCTGACCAGGGGCTCCCGCCTGACGGCGGTGAACGCGCCCGGCGGAACCGGCGCCGCGGCCCTGGCGCAGGCGCGCCGCCTGCCCCTGATCGGCGATGCGCCGGAGCACCCGGCCGGGCCCCTCGCCGGCGTCCACGCCGGCCTGGCCTGGGCCCGGGCGCAGGGGGCGGAGTGGCTGGCCACCGCCCCCTGCGACACGCCCGACCTGCCCGACGATCTGGTTGTCCGCCTGCTGGACGCCGCCCACCCGTCGGGCGCCTATGCGGTCAGTCCTGACGGGCGCCAACCGCTCTGCGCCCTGTGGTCGGTCACCCTGCTCGAACGGCTCGGCGAGACCCTTGCCGACGGCGTCCACCCGGCGGTGCGCGCGTTTCAGGATCTTGGCGGCATGAAGGCGGCGCGGTTCGACGACGCGGCCGCCTTCGCCAATCTCAACCGCCGACCCTAACAGCCGCCGATCGCCCGCAGCCGTTCGATCTCCAGTTCCAGCTCCCGGGCCCGCAGGTCGGCCAGCCGCTCCTTGCGCCGGTCGTTGCGCCAGCCGAACACCACCCCGGCCACCGCGCCGATGCCTGTGAACACGAAGGTCAACACCGAGCCGATCATCGCCCAGTCGATGGCCGATGCCTCCTCGGCCGCGGCCGAGACCCCCGCGACCGCCGCGGTGGCGATGTCGGCGGGAGCCGACTCGGCCGGAGCGGTCTCCACCGCCGCGATCACCGGGTCGACGGCCGCCGCCACCGGATCGGTCGGAAGGGCCTGGGACGGCTTGATCGCCGCCGAGCCGACGAAGACCAGCCCCGCCAGCGCCATCACCACCAGGGCCGCGCGGCCCCGCGGGGCCCTGGCCTGAACAGCATAGTCCATCGCGCTCATGATCCGTCCTCCCTGACGGTTGGCGTTTTCGATGTCCGCAGTTCGCCAGAGCCAAGCTGACCGGCGCATGAACGGGAGGTCGGCCGCCCTTCAGCTGTTCCCTGGCTTTCCCCGGCCGTCTGCACGGCCCCACGACACCGGAGCCGCGAAAAGGCCGTGTTCATCCCCCGTTGATCAGGATGGAGGCAGAGGAGCGGCTGGGCTACAGAAGGCGCGCAGCCGATCGAACAAGGTGAAGACGAAACCATGGCGAACCCACAGGCGGGCGGAACCGGCGCCAGACGCACCCCCCTGCAGGCCATCCTCTATTGGGGAACCGTCGTCGGTGTCTGGGGACTGATCTTCCTGGTCGCCTTCCTGGCGGTGTTCGCCATCGACCTGCCCGACGTCTCCAAGCTCAATGACGTCACCCGCCAGCCATCCATCTCCTACCTGGACCGCTCAGGGGCGCTGATCGCGGTGCGGGGCAGCCAGTACGCCCCCCCGGTCGATCTCGACAAGCTGCCCGACTACGTCCCCAAGGCCTTCCTGGCCATCGAGGACCGCAAGTTCTACTGGCACCCGGGGTTCGACCCGGCCGGCATCGCCCGCGCCACCATCGCCAATATCCGGGCCGGCAAGGTGGTGGCCGGCGGCTCGACCATCACCCAGCAGCTGGCCCGCAACCTGTTCCTGACCCTCGACCAGAACTGGCGCCGCAAGGTCCAGGAGCTGATCCTGGCGGTCTGGCTGGAGATCAAGTTCTCCAAGAAGGAGATCCTCGCCCTCTATCTGAACCGGGTCTATTTCGGGGCCGGGGCCTACGGCATCGAGGCCGCCTCGCAGCGCTATTTCAACAAGCCGGCGTCCAAGCTGACGCTCGGCGAAGCCGCGCTGCTGGCCGGGATGATGAAGGGGCCGTCGCGCTATTCGCCGGTCTCGGCCAAGGAGCGGGCCGCCCGCCGCGCCACCATCGTGCTCGACGAGATGGTCCGCACCAAGGCCATCACCCCCGCCCAGCGCGCCGAGGCGGTCAAGACGCCGGTGCGCGTCTCCGCCGTGCTGGCCAACCAGCGGGCGCAGTACTTCACCGACTGGATGGACGGACAGGTCCGCGCCCTGGTGGGCGAGCCGACCGAGGACCTCTACGTCGAGACCACCCTCGACCTGCCGCTGCAGGCGGCCGCCGAACAGGCGGTTCGCGCCGGGGTCGCCCGCAACAAGGCGCAGGGCGTGCAGCAGGCCGCCCTGGTGGCCCTCGACGCCGAGGGCCGGGTGCGGGCCTACGTCGGCGGCGCCGACTACAGCGAGAGCCAGTTCGACCGCGCCTCGGTGGCGCGGCGCCAGGCCGGCTCGGCCTTCAAGCCCTTCGTCTACCTCACCGCCATGGAGCAGGGCCGCAATCCTGGCGTGGTGGTGGTCGACGAGCCGCTGAAGATCGGGAACTGGGAGCCGCGCAACTATGACGGCCGGTTCGCGGGGGCCATGACCCTGGAGACGGCGCTGGCCAAGTCGACCAACACCGTGGCCGCGCGCCTGGCCAACGAGGTCGGCACCAGCAACGTGGCCGCCACCGCCCGGCGCCTGGGGATCAGCAGCAAGATCCAGCTCGACCCCTCGATGGCGCTCGGCGCCGTGGAGGTCAGCCCCCTGGAGATGGCCCAGGCCTACGCCCCCTTCTCCAACGGCGGGTTCCGGGCGCGGGCCTGGGGGATCAGCCGCATCCGCACCGCCAGCGGCAAGGTGCTCTACGACCACAACCTCGAAAAACGCGGCCGCCAGTCGATCATCGGCAGCCCGGCCCTGCCCTACATGAACCAGATGATGCGCAGCGTGGTGACCAGCGGCACCGGGGCCAGCGCCCGGGTCCCCGGCTTCGACATCGCCGGCAAGACCGGCACCACCAGCGACTACCGGGACGCCTGGTTCGTCGGCTACACGGGCGGCTTCGTGGTCGCGGTGTGGACCGGCAAGGACGACAACACCCCGATGCGCCGGGTCACCGGCGGCGGCGCCCCGGCCCAGATCTGGAAGGGCTTCATGGCCCAGGCCCTGCCGCGGCTGAAGGCCGGCCCGATCCCCGGCGGCCGGGTCCCGCCGCCCGAGCCCGCCAACCAGGGGCCGATCGACGACATCCTCTCGGGCCTGGGCATGGGCGGCGAGGAGCCCCCGGAACCCCAGCCGAGGGCGCCGATCCCCGAGCCGGAGCCCGCAAGGCCGCCGGATGAGGTGCCTTACTAGCGGATCGACCTGTCATCCTTCGGCCGCGGGTAGCGCGGACCGGAGGACCCACGGTCAGGGCGAAACCGCCTGGAGGGGCCTCAGGCCCACCGCCCTGGCCAGTCCATCCGCCGCCTCGGCGGGGGACACCTTCCCCTCGTCGCGGTCCACCGCATAGTTGGCCTCCCGCATCCGCTCGACCGGAATTCGGCCGACCAGCGGCTGGAGCGCCCCGATCAGCCGCCGGTCCTTGGCCCGTTTCGGCGAGATCAGGATCACCGCGTCGTAGCTCGGCGCGGCCCCCCTGGGGTCGGCCAGCACCACCAGGTCCTGCGCGGCGATCCGGCCGTCGCTGGAGAAGGCCGAGATGACGTCGGCCTCGCGGCTCGACAGGGCGCGGTACATGAAGGTCGGGTTGAATGACCTCTCCTGGCCGAACCGCAGGCCATAGGCGCCCTCAATCAAGGCCCATTCGGGCCGCGACAGGAACTCGAGGTCGCCGCCGAGGGTCAGGCGGGGGGCGTGGGCGGCGAGGTCGTCGAGGCTCTTCACCCCCAGCGCGGTCGCCTGCCGGCGCGACATGGCCAGGGCGTAGGCGTTCTCGAAGCCGAGCGAACCCAGCACCACCACGCCCTTTTCCTTCGCCATCCACTGGGTCAGCTCGGCCATCAGCTCGGCGCGGGGCGGGGTGTCCTTGCGGCCCATGACGTTGGTCCACAGGGTGCCGCTGTAGTCGACGTAGACGTCGATCTCCCCGGCCTCCAGGGCCCGGAAGGCGATGGCCGAGCCCAGGCCGTCGCGCCGGCCGACCTGGGCGCCGGCCGCGGCCAGCCGGCCGGAGATCAGTTCGGCCAGGATGTACTGCTCGGAGAAGTTCTTGGCGCCGACCACATAGGTCGGGGCGGTCGGCCGCAGCAGCGGCGCGGCCCCGGCGGCCGCGACCCCGAACGCCAGCAGCGCCAGCCCGACGATGGCCGGCATGGCCTGGCGGCGGGCCGCACCGCGCTCGATCAGCCCGAGCAGCTGGTCGGCGATCAGGGCCAGGCCCCCCGCCGCGGCGCAGCCGAACAGGACGAAAACCCAGTTCTCGGTCTGCAGGCCGGAGAAGATGTAGTTGCCGAGGCTGGTCTGGCCGACCGGGGTCGAGAGAGTCGCCGCCCCGATGGTCCAGACCGCCGCGGTGCGCACCCCGGCCATCACCACCGGGGCGGCCAGCGGGGCCTCGACCTTGATCAGTTTCTGGGCTGGCGTCATGCCGACCCCGTCGGCCGCCTCCCGCACGGCCGGATCGACGCCGGCGAGGCCGGCAACACCGTTCCGCAGGATCGGCAGCATGGCGTAGAGGGTCAGGGCCAGGAGGGCCGGGAGGAAGCCCAGGGCCTGCAGCCGGAAGCCGAAGGCCTCCTGGGTCAGCGCCGAGAGCGCCAGCAGCAGGGGATAGAAAAGGGCCAGCAGGGCCAGGCCCGGAATGGTCTG
The DNA here is from genome assembly GCA_035627755.1 of Caulobacter sp. Classification (GTDB taxonomy): domain Bacteria; phylum Pseudomonadota; class Alphaproteobacteria; order Caulobacterales; family Caulobacteraceae; genus Caulobacter. The sequence continues at coordinate 7,410 of DASPLD010000020.1, forward strand.
CACCAGGCCGGCGAAGGTCAGCAGCGGCCAGCGGACCGTGGCGTTTCGCGCCGCCAGAACGGCCAGCGGCAGGCTGATCGCCACCCCCAGCCCCAGGGCGGCGGCGCTGAGCAGTACATGCTGCGAGAGGTAGTCGGGCAGCAGCGCCCAGCCGGCGGCGACCTGGCCCTCCATCACCGGCCCTCCATCAGGGCGGCGATGGTCCGGGCCTGGCGGGCGGGAGTCTCCATCAGGGCGACGACCGCCGGGTCGGGATGGCCGGCCAGAAGCTCGCGCGGCGTTCCGTCGGCCAGCACCCGGCCAGCCGCCATCACCACGATCCGGTCGGCCAGCAGCACCGCCTCCTGCATGTCGTGGGTGACCATCAGGGTGGTCAGGCCAAGCTGCTCATGCAGCCCTCGCGTCGCCTGGCCCAGCGCCTCGCGGGTGATCGGGTCGAGCGCCCCGAAGGGCTCGTCCATCAGCAGCAGCCGCGGTCGCGCCGCCAGGGCCCGGGCCACCCCGACCCTCTGCCGTTCGCCGCCCGACAGCTGGTCCGGGAAACGGTCGGCGTAGGACCAGGGCAGGGAGACGAGGTCCAGGAGCTCGCCGATCCGCGCTTCGATGTCGGCGCGGCTCCAGCCGAGCAGACGCGGGGTTACGGCGATGTTCTCTCCCACCCGCATGTGCGGGAAGAGGCCCACCCCCTGGAAGACGTAGCCGATCCGCCGCCGCAAGGTCACGGCGTCCTCGCCTTCCGCGCCGGCCACCCGCACGGTCCCGGAATCGGGCTCCGCCAGCCGGTTGACCAGCTTCATCAGGGTGGTCTTTCCCGACCCCGAAGCCCCGACCACGGCGACGAACTGCCCTGCCGGGATGCTCAGCGACACGGCGTCGACGGCCGGTCGCCCGCCGTAGGCCTTGGCGGCGTCGCGAAATTCGATGGCGGGAGCCTCGGCCATGGCCGACCCTAACCATGTTCCGCAGGTTTCGGAATCTTCTACAGTCCTCCGATGACCGCCCGCTCCTCTCCGGCTGCCGCCCGCAACCGCGACCCGATCCTGGCCGTGCTGCGCGAACACCTGCCGCCGACCGGCCTGGTGCTGGAGGTCGCCGCCGGAGCGGGCGAGCACGCGTTCCACATGGCCGGTCGGCTGCCCGGCCTGACTTGGCAGCCGACCGACCCGATGAGACCGCCCTGGCCAGCATCGCCGCCTGGCGCGAGGAGGCCGCCCTGCCCAACCTCCGCCCGCCGCTCCGGCTGGACGCATCGCGGCCCGACGACTGGCCGGTCGAGGCCGCCGTCGCCGTGGTCTGCATCAACATGGTCCACATCTCGCCCTGGACGGCGACCATGGGGCTGATCGCGGGCGCGGGCGCCATCCTGCCGCCGGGCGGGGTGCTCTATCTGTATGGCCCCTACCTGGAGGACGGGGAGGAGACCGCGCCCTCGAACCTGGCCTTCGACGCCAGCCTGAGGGCCCGAGACCCCGCCTGGGGCCTGCGCCGGCGGGAGGACGTCGAGGCCCTGGCGGCGGCCCACGGCCTCGCCGCAACGGCTCGCATCCCCATGCCGGCCAACAACCTCAGCCTGGTGTTCCGCAAGCTCCCAACATGAACGGCAGGTGACCAGCGCCGTTCAGGCTGGGCTCAAGCGGCCCCTGTCATAACCCGCCTCAACGTCGGGGACGGGATGGTCCTTTCGCCCGCCGAGGAGAGAGTGACCATGAGGAAGTTCCTGATCGCCGCCGTCGCCCTGTCGGTCCTGGGTTCCGCCGGCGCCGCCGCGGCCCAGCCCTATGGCGGCCGTTCGGACGGCTACGAGCGCCGGGATGACCGGTACGACCGCCGCGATGACCGCCGGGATGACCGCTACGATCGCCGCGATGATCGTCGGGACGACCGCTACGACAGCCGTGACGACCGTTACGACCGCTATGACCGCCGCGACAACCGCTGGGAGCGCCGGGCCGACCGTCGCTACAGCGCGGGTCGCTACCACGCGCCGCGCGGCTACTACGCAGGCCGTCGCTGGGCCCGTGGCCAGTACCTGCCGCCGTCCTACCGCGGCCGCGGCTACTATGTGGACTACCGGTCGTACCGGCTGGCGCCGCCCCCGCGCGGCTACGCCTACTACCGTCATGGCGACGACGTCATCCTGACCGCCATCGCCACCGGCCTGATCGCCTCGATCGTGTTCGACCTGTTCGAATAGACGAACCGCGATCCCACCGAGACGCGCCCCCGGAGCTTCAGCTTCGGGGGCGTTTTCGTTTCAGCGGCCGCGGCGCTCTTCGTTGAGGGTGACCAGGGCGCCGAGGCCGACGATCAGCGGGCCGCTCAGGATCCAGGCGCAGAGGGCCTGTACATCGAAGGGCGTGCCCTTGGCGGCAAGGTTGACCACCCCGATCAGGCCGGCCCAGCCGACCCAGTGCCGGACCCGCACCGCGCCTTCGCCCAGGCTGTCGGACAAGGGCCGCGCGGTGATCACCGCGATCGCCGCCAGGGCCACGATCAGCGGAATCCGCTCGGGAGCCTCGACCGACCCCGGCAGCAGGACCAGCGCCAGGACGGTCACCGCCAGCAGCAGCCCGGCCCCGGCCAGCCGTCCGCCGGGCCCAAGGCGATGGCTCCAGAGGTCGGCCAGGGTTCCCGAGGCCAGCAGGGCGACCGCCCCGCCGGCCAGCAGCGCCGGCGCCATCGGGACCATGGTCTGGGGCGCCTTGAGGCCCATGACCAGCAGCCAGACCAGGTAGTAGCCGTGCAGCAGCCCCAGCCGCACCCACCAGGGCTGTCCGGCCTCGCGCCGGTCGATGTCCCCGGTGACGGCGCACCACAGGACCAGCAGGACGCCGACCGCCGCCTGTGTCCAGAAGACGACCGGCGACGGCGGGATCAGGGACGCGGCCAGGATCAGGATCGCCACCGCCCCCGTCCAGCCGATCGCCGCCCAGGCCGGCGTGCGCCAGGCCCACCGCTGGCGCCACAGACGCCGGGGCCAGAGGACGCCGTAGAGCAGCGCGAAATTCAGGGCCAGCGCGGCCAGTCCGCTGCCCGCGGCGGCCGCGAGGAAGCCGGCCGGTCCGATAGCGGGGACGATGGCCCAGACCAGGCTGCCGACGATCGGCGCGGCAAGGATGGCGGTCCACAGGCCCGCCGGGCCGAGGCGCGGTGTTTCCAGCCAGTCGCGCCAGGCCTCGAGATGCGGAAAGTCGTCGGCCAGAGCGGGGTGTTCGTAGTCGAGCCGCTCCATGATCCGCCTCAGCGGCGTCAGCGGCGAGGGCTTCAGCAGATAGGCCAGGGCCGACCGGGGCGGCGGACCGCTGAGGGCCTTGAAGCCCTCATTGTGCGGGTGACGCTTCAGCTTCAGCTCCGCCAGGTAGCCGAGCGCCGCCTGGCGATCGAACACCGCATCGATGGCCTCGGCTTGCGGCCCGCGGCCGTGCGGCTTCCAGCGGAAGGCCCTGATCGCCCCGGGGATCAGCCGGTCGGCGCCGGGGGCGGTATCGAGGATCAGCCGTGCCAGGCGGTATTCGACCCAGCCTCGGGTGTCCAGGTTGTGCATCGCCGGGGCGCCGAGCAGCGCCTCCAGGCCCAGCGCCAGGGCCGCGTCGCTGGCCGGGGGACTGGCCTCGACCAGGTCCCGCAGCCGGGCCATGGCGGCCTCGACCTCCGCCTCCTCCCGGGCGGCTTCCGCCTCGGCCGGGCCCGCCGGCGGCGGGGGGACGGGCTTGCCCGGCGCGGCGTCCCCGGCTGCCGCCGCCTCGTCATCCTCATCCTCGTCCGGACGGTCGTTGAAGAAGACGCCGTCGGCGAACTCGAAACCCCGCTCGGCGAAGGCCAGGGCATGGTCATAGGCCTCCCGCAGGGCCTGGAAGCCGGCCGGGTCGTCCTCCGGATGGGTGTGCTTGAGCCGCGCCGCATAGGCGCGGCGAATGGCCCGCGTCTCGCGGGTGCGCTCGATCCCCAGCGTTTCCCAGGCCCCCAACGCGCGATCCCCCTACGCCACGGACCTTCCTAGCCGGAGGACGCGGGTCACGGAAGCGGGCGCTGCATCCAGACGTCGCACCGCTGGTAGGGCGTCTCCTGGGCCGGCATCCGCTCGAAGCCCATGGCCTGGTAGAGGCCGAGCGCCGGCGCCAGGGCGCTGTTGGTCTCCAGATAGAGTCGGGCGGCGCCCATCGCCGCGCCCCGCTCGATGCAGGCCTGCATCAGCGCCTTGCCAAGGCCGGTCCCGCGCGCGACTTCGCTCACCGTCATCTTGATCACCTCCAGCCCGCCGCCATGCTCGGCCGGAACGGGCTTGAGCCCGACGCAGCCGATCGGCGTCCCGGCCTCGTCCTCGGCCATCAGCACGACGCCGCCCGGCGCGATCACCTTGCCGACCGGGTCGTCCAGCACCTCGCGGTCGCTCGGTTCGATGACGAAGTGGCGGCTGATCCAGGCCTCGTTGAGCGCCTTCCAGGCCTCGGCGTGACGGGGTTCGAAATCGACGATGCGCATGGCATGAAGCATGGGCGCCGCCGGCGCCGCTTTCAAGCGCTGGAGAGCCCCGTGGTCCACCCCGTCTACGCCGACCTGCCGACCACCATCTTCGAGGTGATGAGCGGCCTGGCGCGGGACAGCGGGGCGGTGAACCTGGGCCAGGGCTTCCCGGAAGAGCCCGGTCCGCTGGCGGTGCGCGAGAAGGCGGCCTTCGAAACAGTGCACGGCTACAACCAGTATCCGCCGATGCGCGGCCTGCCGGCCCTGCGCGAGGCGGTCGCCCGGCACTATGCGAGGTTCCAGGGGCTCGACCTCGAAGGCCTGGCCGAGGTCACCGTCACCTCCGGCGCCACCGAGGCCCTGGCCGCGGCCTTCCTGTCGCTGATCTCGCCGGGCGACGAGGTGGTGCTGTTCCAGCCCCTGTACGACGCCTACCTGCCGATGGTCCGCCGCTGCGGCGCGGTCCCGCGTCTGGCCACCCTGCAGCCGCCGCATTTCCGCATCGACGCCGCCATGCTGGACGCGGTGTTCAGCGAGCGCACGCGGCTGGTGGTGCTCAACAATCCGGTCAACCCCGCCGCCACCCTGTGGGCCGACGAGGACCTCGCCCTGCTCGCCGACTATTGCGTGCGCCATGACGCCATCGCCGTCTGCGACGAAGTCTGGGAGCAGATCACCTTTGACGGCCGGCCGTTCCGGCCGCTGATGGCCTTCCCCGGCATGCGCGAGCGGACGGTGAAGATCGGCTCGGCGGGCAAGATGTTCGCCCTGACCGGCTGGAAGGTCGGCTTCCTGTGCGCCGCGCCGGCCCTGACCAAGGCCCTGGCGGGCGCCCACCAGTTCCTGACCTTCACCACCCCGCCGAACCTGCAGGCGGCGGTGGCCTGGGGCCTGGACAACAGCCCGGGCTGGTTCGCGGAGATGCCGCTAGCCCTGCAACGCTCCCGCGACCGTCTTGCGGCCGGCCTGGAGGCCGAGGGGTTCAGGGTGCTGCCGGCCGCGGGAACCTATTTCCTGAACGTCGACCTGGAGGCCTCAGGCATCGAGGAGGCGGATGCGGACTTCTGCCTGCGCGCGGTCAAGGAGCATGGCGTCGCCGCAATCCCGATCTCGGCCTTCTACGAGACGCAGGCGCCCACCCACCTCATCCGCCTCTGTTTCGCCAAGCGCGACGAGACGCTGGACGCGGGGGTGGAGCGACTGGCCCGGGCGCGCAGGTAACGTTGTCACCGCGGCTGCGAGGCCCGTGTTCCGTCCCTCCTGGGTCCCGGATCAGCCCTGCGGGCTGTCCGGGATGACGGAAAGGATTAGATCGTCGCCCCGCCGTCGACCACCAGGGCCTGGCCGGTCATGAAGCTGCCGGCCGCGCTGGCCAGGTAGACCGCCGCCCCGGCGATCTCGTCCGGCTCGCCGATGCGGCGCAGCGGCACCGGCTCGGTGGCCCGGCGCAGGGTCTCGGGGTTGGACCACAGGGCCTTGGCGAAGTCGGTCTTCACCAGCCCCGGCGCGATGCAGTTCACCCGCACGCCGTGCAGCCCGTACTCGTGGGCCAGGTTGCGGGCCAGCTGGAAGTCGGCCGCCTTGGAGACGTTGTAGGCCCCGATCACCGGGCTACCGCGCAGGCCGCCGATGCTGGAAACGATGATGATCGAACCGTCCTTCCGCTCGATCATCTCCGGGACCACCATGCTGATCAGCCAGTGGTTGGCGATGACGTTGTTCTCGAGGATCTTGCGGAACTGGTCGTCCTCGATCCCCGCCATCGGCCCGTAGTAGGGATTGGAGGCGGCGTTGCAGACCACGATGTCGACCTTGCCGAACGCCTTGCGGGTCTCGTCGACCAGCCGCTGCAGGTCCTCCTTGGAGGAGATGTTGGCCGGCACGGCGATGGCGCTGCCCGGATGCCTTGCGTTGATCTCCGCGGCGACTTCCTCGCAGGGCCCGGCCTTGCGGGAGGAGATGGTCACCCTGGCGCCATGCTGGGCCATCCGCTCGGCGATCGCCCTGCCGATGCCGCGGGACGAGCCGGTAATGACGGCGACCTTGCCGGAAAGATCGAACAGCGTGCCTTCGGCGGCCATGGCGTTTCCCTTAAACATTTGTTTGAAGTTCTCGCCAACCTGAAGGCAGCCTCGCCCTGCGTCAAGCAGGGCTCACGAACACTTGGGCCAGCCGCCCATGTCCAGGTGCAGATGGTTGGCGTGCTCGGCGTTGTAGTCGGGGCTGAGCACGGTGAGGAACACCTTGCAGCCGCCGTCACGGACCTTGCGCAGGAAACGGCCCTTGGGTCCTGGGTCGTTCCAGTCGTTCAGCACCGACACCGTCGTCCCGTCCGCCAGCCTGAAACCGGCCACGTCCAGGGCGTTGGCCAGGGCGTGCTCGCTCACCGGGCCCTCGTCCTGGCCGTAGATCCGCCGGCAGCTGTAGCTGCCGTAGTGGTCGATGCCGACCACCGCCTGGTCGAGCTCGGCGAAGGCGGCCGGCTGCACCACCTGCCGCTCCCAGAGGGCGACAGCCAGGGCCTCCTTGCAGGTCATCTGGGCGTCGGCCGGCTTCAGCGGGGCCATGCCGGAGGTGATGCGCAGGGCGTCCTGCACCACGCACCAGCCGTTGGCGCTGGCCGGGGCCTCGGCGTACTCGATGCCGCCGGCCGCCAGCACGGCGCGGCAGGCGGCCGGGTCCGCCCCGGCCCGGGCGGCCTTGACCCGGGTCGCCGCCCCGATCGGGTCGACCAGGGTCAGCTTCTTCCACGGCAGGTGCTGGCGGGGCACGGCCCGGTCGGCGACGAAGGCCATCACCGCCACCAGCGCCCACAGCAACGCCACGCCCACGATCCGCGCCGCGATCGTCTGGCGACGGGCGTGGTGCGCGATGTGCGGCCTGTCGGGATGGGGGACGCGGTAGCCGGCCATGCGACCTTAACAAGAGAGACGGTTCCGCCCCCGCTTACCACGACCCATCTTTGGCGGGCGCCCCTTTCGCCTAGCGGCAGAGGCGGTAGGGGCTCATGTCCAGGTGCAGATGGTCGGCGTGGGCGGCGTTGTAGTCGGGCCCCAGGGTCGCGCCGAACAGGCGGCAGCCGCCCTCACGGACCTGGCGGAGGAAGACGCCCTCCGGCCCGGCGTCGCGGTAGTGGGTCAGGACGCTCACCCGCCGCCCGTCGGCGAGCCGGAACCCGGCGACGTCGAGCGCCGAGGCGGTGGCGTGGTTGCTCGGCCGGGCGTCCGCCTTCCCATAGATGTTGCGGCAGGCGTAGGTCCCCAGGTGCTCGATCCGGCTCAGCTCCGAGCCCAGGGTCCGCCGGGCCGCAGGCTCCACCACGTGGCGCCGCCAGACCTCATAGGTGAGGGCCAGGTCGCAGCGCATCACCGGCCCCCGCGGACTGAGGGCCGGGTCGCCGAGCCGGACGCTGTCGACGGTGCTGCAGAACCCCTGGGTGCGGTCCGGCGCCACGGCGAAGCCGACGTCCTCGGCCAGCAGCGCCGCGCGGCACCGGGCCGGATCTGTCGTGATCATCGCCAGCTTGGCGCCGGTCGCCAGGCCGGGCGGATGGTCGAGCGAGAACGGCTTCCAGGGCAGGTCCTGCGGCGGCGCGGCGCGATCGACGAAGGCCGCCAGCAGGATGGCCGCCAGGCTGAGCTCCAGCAGGGCCGAGCCCAGCCCGGCCCAGGCGAGCTGGCCCGGCGACGCCGGCGGCAGCGTGGGGAGGGCGACCTTCACGAAAGGATGCAACGGACGGGCGCGGCGCAAGGTTCAGCGCCCCGGCTTGACCCGGAGACCGCCGCCCGCCAACTGGGACCCATGATCTTGGATTTTGCGCCTCACGACGCTGTCAGCGAACCGTTCCGGCGCGAAATCCGCGACCGGCTGGCCGCCGTCTGCCGCGAGGAGGGCGCGACGCCGCTGCTGGCCGTGGAGTCGGGTAGCCGCGCCTGGGGCTTCCACTCCCCCGACAGCGACTACGACTGCCGCTTTCTCTATGTCCGGCCCGTCGACGCCTATCTTGCCCTGCGGCCGGTCCGGGACGTCATCGAACGGCCGATCGTCGACGAGATCGATCTCGGCGGCTGGGATATCGGCAAGGCGCTCAGGCTGATGGCGCGCGGCAACGCCATCGTCGCGGAATGGATGACCTCGCCGATCGTGTACGACGAGGCGCCGGGCTTCCGCGACGGATTCATGCCGCTGGTCCAGGCCTGGCGGGCCCTGCACGGCGACGTCGCCCACTACTACGGCCTGGCGCGGCGCCAATGGGCCGGCTTCATCGAGAACCGGACCGAGGTGAAGCTGAAGAAGTACTTCTACGTCATCCGTCCTGCCGTCGCCCTGCACTGGCTGCGGATCCGGGACGACGCCCCGCCGATGAACCTGCCGGCCCTGCTGGAGGGTGTCAGCCTCCCTGCCGACACCGCAAACGCCCTTGCCGCCCTGCGCCGCGCCAAGCAGGCGGCGGGCGAAGGGGCAGGCGTCGGCCCCCGCATCGATGCTCTCGACACCTATATCGCCGAGCAGATGGACTGGGGCCGCCAGGCCCGCGCCGCGCCGCCGCGCGCCGAGACCGACGTCCTGTGGACCCGCTCCCAGGCCTTCTTCACCGCCCTGGTCCGGAGCGAGGGATGAGCGAGGCGGCGCCGGGCTGGCGCGAGATCCTCGCCCCGCAGTACCTCACCCGCTTCCTGTTCCTCTGCCTGGGCGTCTGGCTCAATGCGGCCGACAGCCTGGTGACGGTGACCATCACCCCCAGCATCGCCCAGGACATCGGCGGCTTCCGCTACTTCGCCTGGAGCGTGGCGGCCTTCCTGCTGGCCTCGATCCTGTCGGGGGCGGTGTCGGGGCGCCTGTCCCTGAAGCTGGGCCTGCGCGGGGCTCTGACCGCCTCGGCCATCGTCTACGCCGTCGGCTGCGTCATGAGCGCGGCGGCGCCCGATTTCCTGATCTTCGTGGCCGGACGCCTGGTCCAGGGGTTCGGGGCGGGGGCGATCATGGCCCTCTGCTACGTCGCCACCACCGCCCTGTTCCCGGAACGGCTGTGGGCGCGGGTGTTCGGGGCCATCGCCGGGGTCTGGGGCATAGCGACCATCCTCGGGCCGCTGCTTGGCGGGCTGCTGGCGGGGCCGGGGCTGTGGCGCTGGACCTTCTGGCTTTTCGCGGCCCAGGCCCTGGTCTTCATCCTCGCCGCCCTGACCATGATCGCCCGCCAGCCGAGAGATGATGCCCCGCCGGCGCCCATCGCCTGGAGGCAGCTGATCGCCCTCACCCTGTCGGTGTCCGGCATCGCCCTGGCCGGCATCGTCGGCGAGCCCTGGCAGGCCGCTGCCCTGGGGATCGGGGGCGTGGCGGCCCTGGCCTGGATGATCGCCGTCAACGGGCGCACGCCCGGAGCTCTGCTGCCCAAGGCCATCGGGGACATCGCCGGCGTCGCGGCCGCCGGCTACCTGATGATCTTCGCCTTCGAGGCCGCCTCGGTCGCCTTTACCGTCTATGGCCCGGCCCTGATCCAGGCCCGCCACGGGGTCACCCCCCTGGTCGCCGGCTATGTGATCACCGCCATCGCCGGCGGCTGGACGGTGACGGCCCTGGCGGTCGCCGGGGTGCAGAACCGCGACGGCCTGATGATCCGGCTGGGCGCCGGCGTGCTGCTGGCCGGCATCTGCTTCAGCATCTGGGCCCTGCCGCGCGGCGGCCTGATCGCCATCACCCTGGGCATGCTGGTCATCGGCGCCGGCTTCGGCCTCAGCTGGGCCTTCGCCACCCGCCGCATCCTCTCGGGCCTCGACGAGGAGCAGCAGGCCCTGGCCTCCTCGGCGGTGCCCACCGCGCAGCTGATCGGCGGGGCGGTCGGTTCGGCGGCGGTCGGGGCGGCGGCCAATGCGCTCGGCTTTGGCGGGGGAATCGACCCGTCCCTGGCGGAGGGCCGCGGCCTGTGGCTGTTCGCCCTGTTCGCGCCGCTGGCGCTCGTCGGCTGGGGGGCCGCGTGGAGGCTGGGGCGCTGACGCTGGCGGCGGTGGGCCCGCGGCCAGGAGGAGCCGGCCCGACGCAACGCCCTGCTGGCCGATCAGGCGAACGCGGCCCGGCGCGAGGTCGGCCAGGAAATTTCGACTTGTGGCGCCGCCTCGGCGACTAACCCCACGAAGCGGCGGGCCCCCACCCCGGCGTCGGCCAGGTCGAGGACTCGCGCCGGACCGGGGGAGCTGTCCTCCTTCAAGGTCATCAGGGTGACGCGCCGCGCTTCGAGGTCGCCGTGGACCACGATCCGCTCGACGCGGTTCCAAGGCAGCAACTGTCCGCCTTCGCCTTCGCGAACGCCTTCGGCGTCGAGGACCAGGACCGGCCTCAGGGACACAGCCCTGTGGGTCATCCGCAGGAACAGCCAGGCCAGACCCAGAAGAAAGGCCGTGGCGACCACCGTCCGTGGCCAGTCGGCCCGGAAATAGGCCTGCTGGACCATGTCGACCAGGAAGGGGGTCGCCCAGAAGCCGGCGAGCCCTTCCGACAGCACCGCGATGCGGGAGCGGAGCGACCGCCGCCAGGAATGACCCTCGGCCGCCGGCGCCGGAAACGCCCCGTACCATCTGAACTGATCCATCCCGATCGTGCCGAGCGCCCCGATGGTCATGACTCCGACCACGGCCAGGATGAAGGTCAGCCCAAGCGAGTCTATCCGAAAATCCAGATGGCCGGGCCAAACCACCAGGTAGAGATAGCTGACGATCCATACGGCCATGACCGCGAAGCCCTTGAAATTGGCGATCACGGGGCGGAACCACTCGGACTTCGGTTCGGTCTCGTCCATGCCCGAACCCTAGCGGGAGGGTCGCGGCGCTGCCAGCCCTAGGCCTGGGCTAAGGCGCTTTCCTCCACCACCTTGACCACATCCGCCATGATCTGCGTCAGCTTGAAGTCCTTGGGCGTATAGACCCGCCGCACGCCCATCTGCTTGAGGATCAGGGCGTCCTCCGGCGGGATGATGCCGCCGACCACGACAGGGATGTCGCCAAGGCCTTCGGCCCGCATCAGCCGCACCACCTCCTGCACCAGGTCCAGGTGCGAGCCCGACAGGATGGAGAGGCCGACGACGTGGCTCCTGGCCTCCTTGGCCCGGCGGACGATCTCTTCCGAGGTCGAGCGGATGCCGTCGTAGACCACCTCCATGCCGCAGGCGCGGGCGCGGGTGGCGATCTGTTCGGCGCCGTTGCTGTGACCGTCGAGGCCCGGCTTGCCGACCAGGTAGGATAGGGTGCGGCCCAGCGCCCGGGACACCCGCTCGACCTCGGCCTTCACCGCCTCGATGTCCTCGGCGTCGCCCGTCGCGACCGCCATGGCCACTCCGGTCGGGCCCCGGTACTC
>DASPLD010000021.1:0-25429 GCA_035627755.1 Caulobacter sp.
GCGGCTACAAGTTCTCGACCTACGCCACCTGGTGGATCCGCCAGGCCATCACCCGCTCGATCGCCGACCAGGCGCGGACCATCCGCATCCCGGTGCACATGATCGAGACGATCAACAAGATCGTCCGCACCAGCCGCCAGATGCTGCACGAGATCGGCCGCGAGCCGACCCCCGAGGAACTGGCCGAAAAGCTGGCCATGCCGCTGGAGAAGGTCCGGAAGGTCCTGAAGATCGCCAAGGAGCCGATCAGCCTCGAGACCCCGATCGGCGACGAGGAAGACAGCCACCTGGGCGACTTCATCGAGGACAAGAACGCCATCCTGCCGATCGACGCGGCGATCCAGTCGAACCTGCGCGAGACCACCACGCGCGTGCTGGCGTCCCTGACGCCGCGCGAGGAGCGCGTCCTGCGCATGCGCTTCGGCATCGGCATGAACACCGACCACACCCTCGAGGAAGTCGGCCAGCAGTTCAGCGTGACGCGCGAGCGCATCCGGCAGATCGAGGCCAAGGCGCTGCGGAAGCTGAAGCATCCGAGCCGGTCGCGGAAGCTGCGCAGCTTCCTGGACAGCTAGGTCGCGTTCCGATGGGCGGAAACCGCTGATCGGATCAGGCGCGGGACATGGAAGGCCCCGGAGCCGGCAGGAAGCCGGGGCTAGGCCGCCAAGCGCCCCCGCACCCAATCGGCCGCCTCATCCGACGGCGTGCGCAGTTCCGCGCCGGTGATGCCGCATCGAAGCTCGGCCCCGCCCTTCAGTGCGGCCGGCAGGTCTTCGTACAGGGCCCGGGCCTGCGCCGGCTCGGCGAGCCGGAAGACCCAGACATCCATCACATGCAGTTCGTTCACTGACGCGGACATGGGACAAGGGGACCTTCGCTTCCTGTGTTCGATGGGCCCATCCTGGCAGACCCAATCTGAACACCACCTGAGCGGACGGTGCAGGATCGGCGCCGGTCCCGGGGCGATTTCTTGACCGGCGGGCTAGCCGGGACGATGCTCCGACCCATGGCCAAGCTCCCCCCCGGCAATCGCTACCGCACCTTCCGGGACTTCTATCCCTTCTACATGACCGAGCACGTCAACCCGGTCAGCCGGCGGCTGCATGTGGTCGGCACGGGCCTGGTGATCCTGGCCCTGATCGCCGGCCTCCTGGTCAATCCCTGGTTCTTCGCCGCGGCGCCGGTCGTCGGCTACGGCTTCGCCTGGGTCGGGCATTTCGTGTTCGAGAAGAACCGCCCCGCCACCTTCAAGTACCCGCTGTTCAGCCTGATGGGCGATTTCCGGCTGTTCTTCGAGACCATCACCGGCAAGCGCCGCTGGTAAGGCGCGGAGCAAAGGTCCGCGGTTCGTGTTATCCTTGTCTGCGGAGGATTACGCCCATGCGCACCCTTTCCACTGCTGCCGCCGTCCTGCTGGCCCTGGCCGCCGGTCCCACCCTCAGCGCCCCGCCCGGCAGTTCGCCGATGCATCCGGCCACCCGGGTGATCTGCCTCGATGTCGGGGGCGAGACCCGGCCGGCGATCTGCCGCGGCAGTTCCAGCCGCATCGACCAGAGCGACACCATCTGCATCTGCGAGGACGCCCAGCGGGTCGAGGCCCCGGTCTGCGACAAGGGCGAGCGGCCGCTGCCCGAAAGCCGGGCCTTCGAACTGGCCCGCAAGGACGCCGCCCGCGACGGCACCCTGGTCGGCGACCGCTACGAGGGCCGGCGGATGTGCGTGCGGGCGCGCAACAGCTAGCGCCAGCCGTAGTTGAAGCTCACCGACACCCGCTCGGCGGCCGCCGGGTTGGGCGGCACCTCGTGCCGCAGCCAGCTTTCCCACATCAGAACGGTCCCGGGCTGCGGCGTCTCGTAGACGAAGGGCTGCTGGTCGGCCGGGGCGCCGGCCAGGCGCAGGGGCGCGGCCATCATCATGGCCAGGCGCGGATCCTCCAGCTTCAAACCGGAGGCCCCCTCCGGAACGGCGACATAGACCGTGCCGCTGATGACGCTGTGGGGATGGATGTGTCCGCTGTGGCCGCCGCCCGGCTGCAGGACATTGACCCACAGGCTGTCCAGCCGCAGCCGCCCGCCTGCCAGGTCGAAGCCAAGCTCCCCGGCGAAGGTCCTGGCGTGCCGGTCGAGCCGGGTCTTCAGGTCGCCAAAGGCGCTGGCCCGGGTCCACAGCGGACCGGGCGAGGAATAGGAGGTGTAGCCGGGATAGGCGTTGGCCGTCGACCAGGCCCGGCCGGCGGTGTCCTCCTCGGCCATGAGGCGGCAGCCGGCCGCCAGATCTTCGAGGTCGAAGCTGCGCTCCTGCGCCAGTTCGGCGCGGTAGAGGCGGGTGGCGAAGAGCAGGCGGGATGGCATGCGGCGGGGTTAGGCCCCGCCGCCGCGCCTGTCAAAGCCGCCGGGCCGCCGGAAGATTTGCTTCCTCGACGGGGACGGTGGGCGCCGCGGCCGGGGCAGGGTCTTCCTCGGTCGCGGCAAAGCCCGCCGCCTCTGCTTCGGTCGGGCCGGGAGCGACCGCGAAGCGAAACCGAAGCCCGTTGACGGACTGGCCAAGACCACCTGCCGCCGGCGGGCTCGGCGCCTCGCTGACCGGCCGGTTTTCCGGCGCGGCCGCCGGGGCCGGCCAGGCGACGTCGCCGGTCTCGGACACCCGATCCTCGGCCGGCTCGGGCCAGGCCGCGGATCCGCCGGGCTCGCGGGGCTCAGGCTCCCCGTAGCCATCGACCTCAAGCGGCTCCCCGGCGGCCGGCGGCGCCAAGTCCTCTTCCGATCGGGCGAGGTCCGCGGCCGCCTCGGCCTCGCTCTCCGCAACCGGTTCGGGGAACGGATCTTCCGGCTCCTGCAGCGCGGGCCCCTCTGGAGGCGGGCCTTCGAGCCAGGCGGGCTGGGAGCTCGGCGGCGGCAGGGCTTCGTCCATCCGGCCATAGCGCGCTTCATCGTCCGGCTCGGCCATCGGTCCCTGCGGGTCGCCCGGCGACCAGGCGACCTCCTCCGCCGCGCGCCCTTCGCAGCCCTTGCGGTCGGAGACGCGCCAGATCGCCTCGAGCTCGCCCTTGAACTGGGCGATATCGCCCTGCACCCGGCGGATCATCGGGGGCGGTGCGGGCGGCAGGGGAAACCTGTGGAACCGGAGCATGCGGTCATGGCGGTCCCAGGCCACGTCGAGGTCGGCCTCGGCGGCCACGGCGGCGCGCAGCAGCTGGCGGCAGTCGAGCCGCTCATAGGCGGCCGGAGAGACGTCGGCCGGCGGAATCCGCTCAGGCGGCAGCACGCCCCAACCCGCCATGGACATGGCGAGGATAGTAAACGACGCGTTCATAAAACCCCCAACTATCAAGCACTTGTCCCTCATCCACATAGGGCGGGAGGCAAACAGGTCCGTCAAGAGGCGAGTTATTCTACCGGCGGCAGACTCGGAGTGCAGATCGTCAGGTGACGACCTTGCGGGTTGCCGCATAGGGATCGTCGACGACTCGACTTTTCAAGTTGAAGACCATCGTCGAGCGCTTCGCCGCATCGTAGGCCGGCCATCTGGGCAGCACCGGGGTGTTGGGGTCGCCCTTGCGCGCGAAAGCCAGCCAGGCGGCGCTCATCTGCTTGGCCATCACCTGCGGCTCGGGGCCGGGACCCAGCAGCACCCGGCTGTTCTCGACGTTGTCGAACACCAGCGGAATCTCCAGGGTGTGGGGCGAGCGGAAGGGCCCGACCGGCGTCTCCCACTCCAGCAGGTAGAACCAGGCCTTGGCGCGGCCCTGCGCCGCCTTCCGCTCGGCGATCTGCACGCTGCCGGCGAACATCCGGCCGTAGGTGGTCAGGTGGGTGGCCAGGTAGGTCGGCGAATCGTTCGGGAAGTCGGCCTTCAGCGCCGCAAGCACGGCGTCCGCCCGGTCCTTGTAGATGGCCGTGGCCATCTGCTTCAGCCCCGCCTCGTCCAGCTTTCCGAACCAGGGGGCCGAGGCCATGAACAGGGTCATCTCGTCGCGGTTGATGCCGATCAGCACCGGCACGTCGGCCGACAGGTCGGGCGCCCTGGGGTCCCAAGGCTGGGCCGGCAGCACCCGGCCGTCGACGACGGGAGCGAAGCCGGCGCGGTCGAAGCCGACCCCCGGCTGCTTCTTCTCGGCGGCGTAGGCGGCGGTCAGCAGCCTGTCGGCCGGAACCGCCCGCAGGGCGGCGACATCTCCGTCGGTCAGGCCCAGTTCCGCGAACAGGTCCATGCGCAGCTGGTCGGCGCGGTCGGCGGGCACGGCGCGGACGCCAGGCCCGCTCTGGATCACGGCGCGGTGGAACAGGCCCCTGGCCGCCGGCATCGCCATCAGGTAGCTGACCTTGGCCCCGCCCCCGCTCTCCCCGAAGATGGTGACGTTGCCGGGATCGCCGCCGAATTGGCCGATATTGGCCTTCACCCACTTCAGCGCCTCGACGATATCGAGCATGCCGGCATTGCCGCTGCCTTCAACGCCCGGCAGGTGCAGGTAGCCGAAGACGTTGAGCCGGTGGTTGATCGACACCACCACAACCTCTCCGCTGCTGGCCAGCCGCGAGCCGTCGTACATCGGCCATTCGGCCGAGCCATAGGCGAACCCACCCCCATGCAGCCAGACCATCACCGGCCGCCTACCGCTGGACCCGGTCTCCTTGGTCCAAACGTTGAGATAGAGGCAGTCCTCGCTCTGGCGTTCGACGTCCTTGCGGCTCGGGAAAACCGCCTGCAACGCCTTGCCCAGTTCCGAGGTCGGCTGGGTCGCCGAGGGCGACGGCATCTGCATCGCCGTCGGGCCGAAGGCTGTCGCGGGCTTGGCCATCCGCTCGTCGTGCGGGGCCGGACAGGGTGGGGCGAACCTCAGCTCGCCGACCGGCGGCGTCGCATAGGGAATGCCCAGGTAGGCCACTACGTCGGGCGTGGCGCCCCGCACGCCAGTGAAGAAGGTGGTGGTGTTGGCGAACGCTGGCTGGCGCGCCAGGCCAGCCGCCGCGGTCCCCAGCAATAGCAGGCGGCGGTCGAGGTGAATCTGGCTCATGGAGGCCTCCTGAAGTCGTTTTCGAACCAACGGTATCCCAGCCTTGCCACAGCGGCGCGGGAGATTTCCTGAAAGCCCCCTTCCGCTTTCCACCTGAACAACGATAACGTCGGCTCAAACACTCGTTCGGGAGATGGACATGAAGGCCGCCGTGATGCGCGAAGTGGGCAAGCCGCTTCAAATCGAGGACGTCCAGATCGGCAAGCCCGGTCCCCACGAGGTGCTGGTGCGGACCAGGGCCGCCGGCGTCTGTCACTCCGACCTGCATTTCGTGGAAGGCAAGTACCCGTACCCGCTCCCCGCCGTGCTGGGCCACGAGAGCGCCGGCATCGTGGAGGCGGTCGGCAGCGAGGTGCGCACCGTCAGGCCGGGCGACCACGTCATCACCTGCCTGTCGGCCTTCTGCGGCCACTGCAACCACTGCCTGACCGGCCACATGTCGCGCTGCGTCAGCCCCGACACCAAGCGCGGCAAGGGCGACGAGCCGCGCCTGTTCCGCGAGGACGCCGCCGCCCCGGCGATGAACCAGTTCCTGAACCTGTCGTCCTTCGCCGAGTACATGCTGATCCACGAGCATGCCTGCACCGCCATCCGTAAGGACATGCCGTTCGACGTCGCCGCCCTGATCGGCTGTTCGGTGACCACCGGCGTCGGCGCGGTGATCCACACCTCCAACGTCCGTCCGGGCGACACCGTGGCGGTCATCGGCTGCGGCGGGGTGGGCCTGGCGGCGGTCAACGGGGCGGCCATCGCCGGGGCCGGGCGGATCATCGCCATCGACATGCACGGCTCGAAGCTGAACCTGGCCAAGGAATTCGGGGCCACCGACGTGGTCGACGCATCCCAGGGCGATCCCGTCGCCCAGGTGCTGGAGATGACGGGCGGGGGGGTCGAGCACAGCTTCGAGGCCATCGGCCTGAAGGCGACCACCGAACAGGCCTTCAAGATGCTGGCCCGCGGCGGCACCGCGAACGTCATCGGCATGATCCCGGTCGGCGTGAACATCGAGCTGCACGGCGCCGACTTCCTGGCCGAGAAGCGCATCCAGGGCAGCCTGATGGGCTCCAACCGCTTCCCGGTCGACATGCCCCGCTTCGTCGACTTCTACATGGCCGGCAAGCTGAAGCTGGACCAGATGATCAGCCGGCGGATCAAGCTGGAACAGGTCAACGAGGCCTTCGAGGAACTCAAGCGCGGGGAGCTGGCCCGCTCGGTGATCGTATTCGATTGATGGTGAACGGCGCGGCGGCGGGATTTTTTCTTGCCGCCGCAAGCTGCTGGAATCGCCGGAGTTAAGCCGGCGTCCTATCCTTAATCCCCAATTCGCCCCCCAGCCGACTCGAAACCAGGCCTTCCCGAGGGCGTTGCAGACCCCAATATGCGCCGCCCAGGGGGACGTGACATGGCCCGACGCCAACGCAAGCTGAAGTCCGTCGAGCGCCTCTGGCGGGAACGCTTCGGGGAGCCGCCCAGCCTCCGCACCGACCCCGACCTGATGCTGCGGATACTCGAGGCCAGCGGCCCGAAGGCCAAGCCGCCGGCGGAGCCGGTCTCTAGTTGAGCCAGACGGCGGCCTCGGCCTCGTTGGTCCAGCCGCCGCTGTCGACTAGCCGCTTGAGGAGGTCGCGCTCGGTCTTCAGGCGCATCAGGGTCGAGCTGTCGTTGTCGCGCTCCAGGTCCTGCTTGGCGCCGTCGACGGCCCGCTCGAGCGTCTCGAGCTTGGTCAGCAGGTCGAAGGCGATCGACCACAGCCGCCGGGCCTTGGCCGGCTCGAGGTCGGCCTGCAGGAAGGCGGCGCCCGCCGAGCGCGCGGTGCGGGCCAGCTGCTGGAACAGGTCCTCGCCGAAGCCGCGGGCTTCCAGCCGCCGGCGCACCGACACCGCATCGACGGCGTCGCTCTCGAAGCGGAACTCGACCAGTTCGTCGGCCAGGGCGCTCAGCCGCTCGTCGAGGAAGCCGCGGGCGCTCAACTGCTCGACCTTGTCGTCCAGCACGTGCGGGTCGAGCAGGGCGGCGTAGGCCAGGGCCGCCGACAGCGGCCGGGGCTGGCTGCGCATGTGGCGGACCTGTTCGGTGGTCTCGGCATTGGGCCCGATCGGCCCCGCCAGCCGCCCGCGCTTGCCGTCCCAGCGCCGGCGGGACATCTCCCGCGCCGCCGCTCCCACGGTGAACACCGGATTGGCCGTCGGCCAGAGCTGCTCGTAGCGGCCGAGCAGGTCCTCCCGGTAGGCCTGGCTCAGGTCCGGATCAGCGATGGTCGCCGCCAGCTTGCGTAGCCGCACCTTCAGCCCGGCGCGGCGCTCGGGCGTGTCGAGCGGCTCCAGGTCCCGCTCGCGGTGGAACAGCTGCTCGACGAAGGGGGTGGTGTCGGTCAGCTGGGCCCTCAGCGCCGCCGGGCCCTGCTCGCGCAGCACGTCGTCGGGGTCCTTGCCGCCGACCACGATGGCGAACCTGAAGCTCTTCCCCGGCTTGATGAGCGGCAGCGCGCGGTCGATGGCGGTGTTCGCGGCCCGGCGGCCGGCGGCGTCGCCATCGAAGCTGAGGGTCGGCTCCGGATGCAGCCGCCAGAGCACCTCCATCTGGTCCTCGGTCAGCGCCGTGCCCATGGGGGCCACCGCCGCGATGCCCGCCCGCTGGCAGGCGATGACGTCCATGTAGCCCTCGACCACCACCAGGGGGGCATCTGCCCCGCCGCTGTGCAGCAGCTTTCGCGCCTCCGGCAGGCCGTAGAGCATCCGGCCCTTGTGGAAGAGGCTGGTCTCCGGCCCGTTGAGGTACTTGGCCCGGGCGTTGGGATCGAGGGCCCGGCCGCCGAACGACACCACCCGCCCCCGCGCGTCGGCGATTGGGAAGATGATCCGGTCGCGGAACCGGTCGTAGGGCGCCCCGCCGTCCTCGGGCGCGATCAGCAGGCCAGCCTCGACCAGCTCCCCTGGCTTGGCCCCCTTGGCGACGAGGTAGTCCTTTAGCGCCGTGCGCCCCGGGGGCGCATAGCCCAGCCCGAACCGCTTCCATTCGGTTTCCGGCAGGCCCCGGCGGTCGAGGTAGCCCCGCGCCTCGCGCCCCGGCGGCCGGCGCAGCTCGCCCTCGAACCAGGCGGCAGCCAGGTCCATCCAGTCGGCCAGGCCCTGGCGCTTCTTCTCCTGCTCGGCGGCCTGAGGATCGGGCGCCGGCATCGGCACCCCGGCCTCGGCGGCCAGCCGCTCGACCGCCTCGACGAAGCTCAGCCGCTCGGTCTCCTGCAGGAAGGCGATCAGGTCGCCATGCTTGCCGCTGGAAAAATCGTGGAAGAAGCCCTTGTCGTCATTGACGAAGAAACTGGGCGACCGCTCCTTGGTGAACGGCGACAGGCCGACGTACTCGCGGCCCTGACGCTTGAGCTTCACGGTCTTGCCGATCACGTCCGACAGCCGGACGCGCGACTTGATTTCCTCCAGGAAGCGGTCGTCGAAACGCATGGCGACCATTAGGGCCCTGAGGGCCTGCAATTCAACCGTGGAGCCATCCCCGCTGGCGCCCGTTGCACACCCGTGATCATATTAACCTTCGGGCCGTCCGTCCGGGGGCAAGGGAGGTCGCGTCATGGTCTGGTGGTGGTGGATTCTTCCGGCGGCCTCGGCGTTGCTTGGCGCCATCGTCCTGCTGCGGGGCCTGGGGGCCCTGTTCGGCGGGCGGTTCGTGGGCGGGCTGTTCGGCTCGGCGGTCGGCGGCGCCTTCCTGGCCATCGGCGCGGTCGTCGCCCTCGCCGGCCTCGACGTCCAGACCTACCAGCGGCTGACCTACGAGCGCCCCGTCGCTACCATCGAGACCCGCCAGCTGGGCCCGCAGCTGTTCGAGGCCACCCTCACCCAGCCGCCCAGCCCCACCGAGCCGGCCGGCAAGACCGCCCGCTACCAGATCCACGGCGACCAGTGGCGCATCGAGGCCCGCGTGCTGAAGTGGAAGCCCTGGGCCAACGTGCTCGGCCTCGACAGCCAGTACCGCCTCGACCGCCTGTCGGGCCGCTATGAGTCGACCCAGGACGAGCTCAACGCCCCGCGCAGCGTCTATCCGCTCGGCCCGGAGCCCGGCAATGTCGACATGTGGGCCATGGCCCGAAAATCCAAGCGTCTCGCCCCCATGGTCGACAGCCTCTACGGCGGCGGCGCCTTCATGCCGATGGCCAACGGCGCCAAGTACGAGGTCTGGCTGACCCAGAACGGCCTGATCGCCCGGCCGACCAACCCGGCGGCAATGGAGGCCGGCGGCGCGGGCTGGAACTAGGACCTCCTGCCTTTCCTGGCGCAGGACAGGGCCATCGCGTTCTTTTTTCCGTCATCCCGGCCGGAGCGCGTAGCGCGGAGAGCCGGGACCCGGGGGTGCGTGATCTCTTGGTCGGACGCAGCGTTGCAGCCGGCGCGCTGCAACCCCTGGGTCCCGGATAAGCGCTGCGCGCTTTCCGGGATGACGGGGTTTTCATATGGGAAAGCCCGGCCCGTGGAGGGGGAGGATTGGAGCCCCCTACTCCATCGCCGCCATGGTCGCCCGGACCTCCGCCAGGCTGACGTCACGCAGCAGCTGGCCGTCGCGGAACACCGGGGCCAGCAGGTTCTCCCCGCCCTCGGCCGGCGCGAACCGCTCGCCGTCGACCGCCACCGTCTTCCAGCCCCCGGCGTCCCGCCCGAGGCCCAGCAGGCCCTTCTTCGAGCGCTTGCCGGTGTCGGTGACCGGGTCCTTGAACACGTCCCGCCACTCGCCCCCGACCTCGGCGGCCGAGGTCTTGTAGGCGAACTTCTGGGTGTCGCGGTTGAGCTGCTGCAACAGGCCCCCGCCCATGCCGAACGCGATGTTGCTGGCGCTGAAGCCGTCGGCGATCAGCCGGTCGAGGATGGCCTGGATGCTGACCGGATTGACCCCGTCGCCCTGGATCACCCGCACGGTGTTCAGCACGCGGTAGCCCTTGGAATTGACCGTGGTCCCGAACCGCTCGCCCAACAGCGCCATGGTCCTGGCCACCACCGTCACCGGATCGCCGCTGTCGGGCCGCACCACCAGGGTGGCGCCGCTGTCCACCACCTTCCGGCGCAGGGCGTCACCCCAGATGTGCTCGATCGCGCCGTAGAGGTCGTAGCTGTCCGAAACCACGGCGTAGATGCCGCCCGGTTTGCCGAACTGGGCGATCATGTTGGCGTAGGCGTCGGCCTCGCGCTCGCGGCCCCAGCTGGTGATGGTGCTGTGTTCGGCGGCCGGGATGCTGAAGGCGGCCATCGGCTCGTGGTACCAGCGCCGCGCCGCCAGCACCGCCGACAGGGTGTCGCTGCCCTGGAAGCTGACCAGGTGGGCCAGGCCCCCCAGCGCGGCCGAGGTCTCGCTCGACACCCCCCGCGCCCCGAAGTCGTGCAGCTTGAACGGCAGCTCGGCCAGGGGATCGTCGGCCGTCTTTTCCAACGCCGCCTTGATCGCCTGGCGCACATGCCAGCTGATCGTCGCCACGGTGATCGGATACCAGACCCGCAACAGGGCGGTCTCGGCGTAACTGGTCACCCAGGGCAGCTCGGGGTCGGTATTGACCACCGTCATCAGCGGCATGTGGACCGGGACCACCGAGCCCTCGGCGACCGCCCGCACCTCCAGCGGCATCAGCCCGCGATGCCGTTCGACAATCCGCTCCCAGCCGGCCCGGTTGAACGGCACGCCGTGGGCCGAAAGCAGCTCCTCGGCCTCGGCGATGTCGCCTGCCGTCACCGGCGTCATGAACTCGCGCTTGAGAATGGCCTGCAGCCCGAAGAAGACCGTCCGGTCGTGGTCGCCGCCGCGGCTCTCGACATAGCTGAACACCCGCTGCGTCCCCGGCGGGTACTGCAGGAAGTGGCTGGTCTTGTAGCTGTCAGTGTTGAGGATGGGATTGATCATGACGGGAAGCTCCTTCGCGTCGGCTGAGCCTCGGGGTCTGTCCCCTGGGCGAGAAGGCGCCTAGGCGGCGCCGAGGAACCGCTCGAGGATGAAGTAGTGGTCCTCGAACAGGTGGCTGCGCATGCCCAGCACCTCCGCCACCGGGAGCCAGCGGGCGCGGGCGGCGTCGTCCGAGCCGCGCACGGCGGGCAGCGGCCCGGTCGGGAAGTCGAAGTGGAAGGCGTGGGTGATGGTGCGGCCGCGCATCGAGCGGTCCGGATGGTCGAACACCGCCTGGCCCTTCAAGCCTCCGCGCAGCACCGGCGCCGGCAGCTTCAGCCGCGTCTCCTCGCGCAGCTCGCGGATGGCGGCGTCCAGCAGGGTCTCGTCCTGGCCCACGAAGCCGCCCGGCAGGGCCCATAGCCCCTTGCCCGGCTGCGACCGTCGCTTGATCAGCAGCACATGACCTGAATGCACTACCACCGAGTCGGCGGTGACGAAGGTCGGCGGATAGGGCGCGGCTTCCCAGCTGCGCCGGTAGTCGCGGACGTGGCGCCACTCGTCGGCCGTCTGAGCGAAGGCCGCGGTGCGCCGGAAGGCCTGCAGCATCTCGAACACCGCCGAGGGTACGTTGGCCTCAAGTAGGCGTGTCGAGCCAGCGTCCTCGGCGAACAGGTGCTGGCGCAGCTCGGTCGCCGACAACATGGCCACCTGGTCGACATCGATCAGCTCCCACTGCGGAAAGGCGTGCAGGTAGTAGCTCGAGGCGTCCTTCTCATGCCCGATCAGCCCGATCCGCGCCGGTCCCTCATGGCCGGTCTCGGCCACCGCGGCGGCTAGCTGGCCCTGCACCTCCGCCACCCAGGCGGTCTCGTTGTAGAGATGATCGATCAACGGCTTGATGATCAGCCGCTCGCCCTGCGCCCCCAACGCCGCCCGGATCATCACCGCCCGCTCCTGGTAGGTCCACGGATTGCGAGCGCTGCGCGGCGCATCGGCCGAGCCGATCAGCACGATGGCCCGCTCGGCCAGCTCCAGCGCCCGGCGCAGCACGGCGAAATGTCCGAGGTGGAAGGGTTCGAACCGCCCGATGTAGGCGATGAAATCGTGGCGCGGCATGAGGCTCCCTCAGCGCTGATGTGCGTCCGGTCTCCCCGGACAGCGGGAAGGCTAGTCCAACCATCATCGCCCGACAATGGACGGCGGCGAAGATTCCGCAGACGACGGGCATGGAATCGTCGTCATGCTTCGCCCTATGACCTCGCCCGATCCGGCCCCCACTCGAGCCCAGGCCCTGGCCGCTCTCGGCCTCGGCTCGGCGGCGATGATCGTCATCGGCCTGCAGCCTCTGCTGCTGGGTATGATCGTCGACGAGCGCATCGCGCTCCACGCGGCGCTGGCCGAGATGCTCGCCATGGGGACCGGCGTCGCGGCCTGCGCCCTCCTGCTGAAGCCCGCCAGCCTGCGCGCCTGGGCCGGCGGGGCCAGCGCCGTCTGCGTCGCGGCGGGGCTGGGCGTGATGGTCGGGGAGCCGGCGTCGGTGATCCCGCTGCGGCTGCTGGCGGGGCTGGCCGGCGGGGTGCTGGTCTGGATCACGGTCGGGACCATCGCCCGGCAGGCCCGGCCCGAGCCCTGGGCGGCCGCCTTCTTCCTGATCCAGTCGGCGGGCCAGGTGTTCGCCGCCGCCCTGGCCGCGTCGCTCGGAACGCCCGGCGCCCTGGCGCTCGGGGCGGGGCTATCGGCGCTGGGGCTGGTGTTCGCCCTCCTCTGCCCGCCGGCGCTCGAAGACCTCGGCCGCCCCTCCCGGGCGCCGCCGCCGAAGGGCTGGATCGCCCTGGCGGCCCTGCTGCTCTACTTCGCCGGCAACTCGACCCTCTGGTTCCAGATGCGCCCCCTGGCGACGGTCCAGGGCCTGGGCCAGCTCAGCGGCGCAGTCATCCTGGTCACCCTGGCCGCCCAGATGCTGGGCGCCATGGCCGCCATCGCCCTGGCCGAGCGCCTGCGCCGCCGGACCCTGTTCCTGATCGTCGTGGTCCTCGGCCTGACCGCTCTCATCCTGCTGGCGAGGAGCCCGCCCGCCCCGCTGTTCATCGCCGCCTTCGGCCTGGCCGCCTTCGCCGCCCTGCTGCTGGGGGCCAGCCTGTTCGGCATCCTCAACGCCGCTGATCCGAGCCGCCGGGCCGGGGCGATCAGCCCGGCCGCCCAGTTCCTCGCCGCCGCCTTCGGACCGACGGTCGGCCTGCTGGGCCTGGGGCCTCAGTCAGGGCTCGGCGCGGCGGCCCTGCTGTTCGTGGGAGCCTGGGTCTGCGCCTTCATGAGCCTGCCACATGCCGCAGCTTCTCGGGATTCCGTATGACGTAGATGGCCGCGAGACGCCCTTCGGCGTCCGGCTCGAACGCCATGGTCGTCAGCCCGTCGTCATTGGTCAGGATCACCCCGGCAAGCCCGTTGATCCGGGCCGGCCGCATGCCGCGCAGGGCCGTCATCCAGGGCCCGCGCCAGGCCAGTCCGCGCAGCAGGGCGATGACGTCTTCGCGTCCGACCAGGGGCCGCAAGGCCGCCTTGCGCTTGCCGCCCCCATCGCTGATCAGCACGGCGTCCTTGGCCAGCAGGTTTTCGAGCGCCTCGAAGTCGTGGCTCGCCGACGCGGTCATGAAGGCGGCGGCCAGCCGCAGGGCCTGGTCCTGCGGCACGGCGTAGCGCGGCCGGGCCTCCTTCAGGTGGCTTCGCGCCCGGCTGGCGAGCTGGCGGCAGGCGGCCTCGTCCCGGCCGAGCGCGGCGCCGACCTGGGCGTAGTCCTGGTCGAAGACGTCGTGCAGCAGGAACACCGCCCGCTCCAGCGGCGAGAGCCGCTCCAGCGCCAGCAGGAAGGCGACCGAGACGTCCTCGGCCCGCACGACCGGATCGACCGGCTCCTCCTCGATCAGCGGTTCGGGCAGCCAGGGGCCGACGTAGGTCTCGCGCCGGGCGCGCGCGGACTTCATCCGGTCAAGGCAGAGGCGGGTCGTGGTCTGGGCCAGCCAGGCCGGCGGGTTGTCGACCCCCTGCCCCGCCCGGTCCCAGCGCAGCCAGGCGTCCTGCACTACGTCCTCGGCCTCGCTGACCGAGCCCAGCATGCGGTAGGCCAGGCGCCGGAGGCGTGGTCGCTCGGCTTCGAACGCAGCAAGATCGCTCATGCCGCCAGGCTCTCCGGCCGGTGGAAGGGCGCCGGGGCGCCGGCGACGGTGATCCGGGCGCAGGTGCGGGCGTGGCCAAGCCCGAACTTCACCGTTGGATACATCCGCCCGACCGTAACCGCCAGCGACAGGTCGACCACGGCGGCCTGTCCCCAGAGGGCCTCGATGGCCTCGCGGGCCTCGTCGGCGGCGGGCAGGTCCTTCTCCAGCACCGCCCGGGCGAAGCGGTAGCCGAGGCCGGCCTTCTCGCCCATGGCCGCCTCGTCGCCGGCCAGGACGGCGCGCAGGACCTCCGGCTTCACCCCCTTGGCGGCGGCGATGTCGACGCTGATCTGGGTGCAGGGACCGCAGTCCTCCGTCAAGGTGGCAAGGATACCCGCGGCGGCCAGCGCCTCCTTGGGCGCGGCCTTGCCGTGGCCGAGCGAGGCGACGAAGCCGAAGCGGACGAATCGCCAGGGGCCGGCGGCCAGCAGGTCGCGCATGTAGTCGGCCTTGTAGTTCCACTGGCGCTCGAGGGCGTCGATCTGGCGGGACAGCAGGGCTCTCAGCATGGTCAGGCTCCTCTGGGACGATTGACGAAGACGATGGCGCCGGCGATCAGCGGCGGCAGGTAGACGCCGATGAAGTCGCGGCCGAAGGCCTGCAAAGGGCCGGGGCCGCAGGCGGCGTCGACCACATGGATGGACGCGTGCAGGGCCAGGAACGCCGTCCCGGCGACCAGCGCCGGCCAGCCCTGGACCGGCCGCCAGGCGAACCAGGCCAGGCCGCCGGCCACCGTCAGGTAGGCCATGCCGATGTCGCGGACGAAGTGGGGGTTGAACAGGCCGGTCAGCGCCACGCCCGGCACGGCGTCGTACCAGGGCTGGGGCGCCATGAGCATGTAGAGGCCGTTGGCGCCCAGCAGCAGGGCGAGCACGGCGGCAATCCAGCGGGACATGTCCGGTCTCCTTTGAAGACCAGGACGAGGGCGCCGGGCGCGTTGTGACATCGCCTCCGCCCGGCCCAGTTTTCCCGTCGTCCAGGAAAGCGCGCAGCGCATATCCGGGACCCAGGGGTGCGTAATCTCGCTATCGACGCGGCTGTCGGGCGGGTGCGCTTCACCCCTGGGTCTCGGCTCTTGGCTACCTCCGGCCGGGATGACGGACAGGGGGATGGGAGTGCTATGCCGCCGCCTTCTCCGACGCCTCCCACTGGGCCCACAGCGCGGCAGCTTCCTTTTCCGCCACCTTCACGCTGGCGTCCTTGATGTGCCCGAAACCCCGGATGTCGTGCGGGACGGCCGCGATGCGGGCGGCCAACGCCAGGCGGTCCTTCGTCAGTCCCCGCAGCAGCCGTTGCAGCCCCGCCTCGTAGTCGGCGATCAGCCGGCGCTCCATCTTCCGCTCGTCGGTGTGGCCGAAGAGGTCGAAGGGCCCGCCGCGCAGGCCCTTCAGCCTGGCCAGGACCGGCAGCACGGTGGTCAGCATCCAGCCGCCGAGCGCGATCTTCTGAGGCGTTCCGTCCGGCGCCTTGGGGGCGATGATCGGGGGCGACATCCAGATCTTGGCCTTGCCGCCCTTGAAGGTCCCGGCCAGCTCCTTGGCGAAGCGGCCGTCGGTGTAGAGCCGGGCGACCTCGTACTCGTCCTTGTAGGCCATCAGCTTGTAGAGGTTGACCGCAACGGCCCGCGTCAGGGCCTCGGCCCCGCCGGCTGCCTGTTCCGCCGTGCGAACCTGGTCGACTTGGCGGATGTAGCGCTCGGCGTAGGCGGCGTCCTGGTAGGCCGTCAGCTCGGCCTTGCGATGGGCGATCAGGTCATCCAGCGCCATGGTGTCCGGGGTCGGGGTGACGTCCTCCGGCTGGCCCCTGAAGCCCTCGTCCACCGCCGCCTTCCGGCCGACCTCGAAGGCCTGCATGTTGGCCTCGGCGTCGACGCCGTTCAGCTTGATGGCCCGGTACATGGCCCGGCTCGATACCGGGATGACGCCCTTCTGCCAGGCGAAGCCCAGCATGATCATGTTGGCGTAGATCTCGTCGCCCAGCTTGTGCAGCGACAGGGCCTGCGACGGGCAGGCCTGGTAGTCCTTGGTCGCGCCCTTGATCCGGCGGGCCATGCCGGCGGTGTCGTAGCGGACGTCGCGATTGGTCACGAAGTCGGCGGTGGGCGAGAAGTCGGCGTTGCCGAACGCCACCGTCTTCTGCTTCGAGAACAGGGCGAGGGCTTCCGGCGAGGCGGCGACCAGCAGGTCGCAGGCGATCAGCACGTCGGCGCTGGCCGCGGGGACCCGGCCGCCGACCACGGTGTCCTCGGTTTCGCCGATCTTCACATGGCTGAACACCGAGCCGCCCTTCTGGGCCAGGCCCGTCATGTCGACCACGCTGGCGGCGCGGCCGTCGACGTGGGCGGCCATGGCCAGGATGGACGCGACCGTGGTCACCCCGGTGCCGCCGATGCCGGTGAACAGGATGCGGCGCACGCCGTTCACGGGCTCGAACTGCGGCAGCGGCGTTGCATCCGCGGTCAGCGCCGGCATCTTCTTGGCGCTGGCGTTCTCGGCCCCGTCCAGGGTGATGAAGCTCGGGCAGAAGCCGTCGACGCAGCTGTAGTCCTGGTTGCAGGTCGACTGGTTGATCGCCCGCTTGCGGCCGAACTCGGTGTTCTTGGGCTCCACCGAGACGCAGTTGGACTTCTTCGAGCAGTCGCCGCAGCCCTCGCAGACCAGGGGATTGATGAACACCCGGGTGGTCGCCTTGGGCATCAGGCCGCGCTTGCGCCGGCGGCGCTTCTCGGTGGCGCAGGTCTGGTCGTACAGCAGCACCGTCACCCCGGGCGTGTCGCGCAGGGTGCGCTGGACGCTGATCAGCTCCTTGCGGGGGAAGATCTCGACGTTGGGCGCGAGGTCGCTGACGCCCTCATAGCGGACCGGGTCGTCGACCACGATGACCGTCCTGGCGACGCCCTCGGCGGCCAGCTGGCGGGTGATCTGCGCCGGGGTGAAGCCGCTCTCGGCGCTCTGGCCGCCGGTCATCGCCACCGCGTCGTTGAACAGCAGCTTGTAGGTGATGTTGGCCTTGGCCGCGACCGCCGCCCGGATGGCGAGCGAGCCGGAGTGGTTGTAGGTGCCGTCGCCGAGGTTCTGGAAGACGTGCTTCTCGGTGGTGAAGGGCGCCGCGCCCACCCAGGTCAGGCCCTCGCCGCCCATGTGGGTGTTCAGGTCGGTCGAGGGATCGTTGAAGCTGGCCATGTAGTGGCAGCCGATGCCGGCCAGGGCCCGGCTGCCGTCCGGCACCCGGGTCGAGGTGTTGTGCGGGCAGCCCGAGCAGAAGAAGGGCTTGCGCTGCTGGTCGCTGGCCAGGCTGACGGCCGCGACCCCGGCGGCGGAGACCCGGTCGAGATAGGCGCGGGCGCGCTCCTGGTGCGGGCCCGGCGGCAGGCGCTCGTAGATGTCCAGGGCGATCGCGGCCACGGTCAGGGAGCCGGTGTCCTCCATCAGCACGTCGCCGCGCTCGTCCCGCTTGCCGATCACGGTGGGCCGGGCGTGGGCGGGCAGGTCGTAGAGGGCCGCGCGGGCCTGGGGCTCGATCAGGGCCCGCTTGTGCTCGATGACCATCAGGGTCTCGAGCCCGGCGGCGAAGGCGCGCAGGCCGGTCGGCTCCAGCGGCCAGGGCATGCCGACCTTGTAGATCGAGATGCCCAGCGAGGCGGCCTCCTCGAGGCTGATGTCCATCGCCTGGAAGGCTTCCAGCACGTCCTTGTAGGCCTGGCCCTGGCAGACGATGCCGAGGCGCGGGCGGGGGGCGGCGAGGACGACGCGGTCGATGGTGTTGGCCCGGGCGAAGGCCAGGGCGGCCGGGATCTTGTGATTGCGGAGCCGCAGCTCCTTCTCCAGCGGCTGGTCCTTGGTGCGGATGTGCAGGCCGCCCGGCGGCATCGGAAACTCGGGGTAGACGCACCGGTGACGGTCGAGGGAGACGTCGATGGTCACCCCGCTGTCCATGGTGTCGGCCAGGGCGATCATCCCGACCCACAGGCCGCTGAATCGCGACATGGAAATGCCGAGCAGGCCGTAGTCGAGCACCTCCTGCACGTCGGCCGGCGACAGCACCGGCATCTCGAAGTCCTGGAAGGCGAACTCCGACTGGCTGGGCAGGGTCGAGGACTTGCAGTTGTGGTCGTCGCCGGCCACCGCCAGCACCCCGCCCTTGGGCATCACCCCGGCGAAGTTGGCGTGCTTGAACACATCGCCGGTGCGGTCGACGCCCGGGGCCTTGCCGTACCACATGCCGAACACGCCATCGAACTTGGCGCCCGGGAACAGATTCGCTTGTTGGCTGCCCCAGACGGCGGTGGCGGCGAGGTCCTCGTTGAGGCCTTCCTGGAACACCACCTCATGGGCGGTGAGCAGCTTGCGGGCCCGCGCCGCCTGCTGGTCGAGGCCACCCAGGGGGGAGCCCCGGTAGCCCGAAACATAGCCCGCCGTGTTCATCCCGTCGCGCACGTCGAGGCGTCGGCGGTCGAGCATCACCCGGATCAGGGCCTGCACGCCGGTGATGAAGGCGCGACCATCTTCGAGAAGATATTTGTCGTCCAACGTCACTTCAGAGTGGCGCATTGAAAAATCTTTCCTGCGGGAGGGGCTCGTCGGCTTGCAAGATCATATAAGTCCGGGGAAAATGTTTGCCAAAGCCATGCCTTCCTGGGGGCATGAGTCGGCAAGATCGAAGCCTATAATGGCCCTGTAGGGGGAACAAAGTTTGTCCGAGCCTCTCGACGCGGTTGACGCAAAGATTCTGGATCTCATCCAGCATGACGCCGGCCTGTCGGTCGCCGAGATCGCCGAACGCGTCGGCCTGTCGTCCAGCCCCTGCTGGCGGCGCATCAAGCGCCTGGAGGACGCCGGCGTCATCCAGCGCCGGGTGACCATCCTCGACCGCGAACTGCTGGGCCTCGGCTTCGAGGTCTACTGCACCGTCAAGCTCTCCCTGCCGACCAAGGAGAACCTCGAACGGTTCGAGGCGGCGGTGACCAGATGGGCGGAGGTGGTGCAGTGCGCCACCGTGACCGGGGCCGCCGACTACGAGCTGCGCATCGTCACCCGCGACATGCACGCCTTCGACGACTTCCTGCGCGACAAGATCCTGTCGCTCGGCCTGGTGTCGAATATCGAGAGCCGCATCGTCATCCGCGGCGTGAAGAACAGCACGGCCGTGCCGCTGGGGCTGGTCAGCCCGTATGTGAGCCCGCACGGGTAGGAAAGCGGGCCGCGCCCGGTTCCAGCGGCAGGTCCAGGCCGCCGCAGACGTAGGCGACGGTGCGGTAGAAGCCGCACAGCAGGATGATCTCCAGGATCTGGTCGGAGTCGTAGTGGGCGGCCAGGGCGGCGTGCTCGGCGTCGGTCCAGCACGACCGCTCGTGCAGGGCGTCGACAGCGGCGAGCAAGGCCGCCTCGGCCGGCGTCCACGCGGCGGGATCGAGCGGCACGGCGGCGGTGGCCGCCACCTCCGGCTCGGTCAGCTTGGCCGCCGCGGCGAAGGCGTTGATATGAACGCCCCACTCGTACTCGCAGCCAGCCCGGGCGCAGGCCCGGTCAATGACCAGTTCCCGCTGGCGCAGGCTCAACGGGCCCCGGTCGAGCAGGGAGCCGGCGCGAAACTTCTTCCAGGCCCGCTGGCTGGTCGCCAGGGTGCGGAACAGTAGCAGCGGCGGGGCGCCCGGCGGCATGATGGCGTCGAAGCTGGCCTGGATGTCGGCGGCGTAGGGCGGATCGAGCGGAGCGAGGCGGGACACGGCGGATTTCCTGCGCTATGGTTTCCATAGCATGGCGCGCTACGGTTTCGATAGCAAGGCCCGATGACCGAGAACACACCCTCCCGCCGCCCGATCATGCGGCTGCTCGACCTGCTGGGCCGCCGCTGGGCCCTGCGGGTGCTGTGGGAGTTGCGGGGAGACGCCCTGACCTCGCGGGCCCTGCGGGCCGCCTGCGACGAGGTCTCGCCCACCGTGCTCCAGGCGAGGCTCGACGACCTGCGCGCCGCCGGTCTGGTCGAGCATTCCGCCGGCTACTGCCTCACCCCGCTCGGCCGCGAACTGGTGGAGGCCTTCATGCCGCTCTACCGGTTCGCCGACCGCTGGGCGGAGATTACCGATCCTTAGTTTGCCGCCAGGCCCGGCATGGACCACCCTCTCGCGATCGAAGAGGGGAGTCTTCGCATGATCCGCGCCGCCGGCCTGACGCTCGCCGCCGTCCTCTGCCTGGCCGCCGCCGCGCCGGAGAGCCGGCTGGCGCAATACTTCCGCCTGCGCCGGGAGGCGACCACGGCGGCCCAGGCTGGCGACCTGGCCACCGCCGAAGCCCGGCTGGAGGCGGCGCTGGCCCTCGTGCCGCAGTCGCCAGGCGTGCTGATCCGCCTCGCCCGTGTCGAGGCGGCGGCCGGCAAGCCGCAGGAGGCGATCGAACACCTGCGCGACTACGGCAACCTGGACCTGAGCTGGGATGTCGCCGCCGATCCGGGGCTCAAGGGCCTGATGAACCGACCTGAGACCGCGCCGCTGGCCGAGGGGCTGCTGGCGAACGGCCGTCTCGAGGACCCGGTCGAGGTTGTCGCGAAGCTGCCGGCCGGCACGGGCATCAACGAGGGCTTGGTCGTCCATTCCGGCGGCTTCCTGGTCAGCAGCGTCACCGGCCGCGGCATCGTCCGGGTCAAGGGCGGGGCGACCACCCCCTTCTTCCAGCCGGACGAGGCCACCGGCGGCCTGTTCGGCATGGCCCTCGACGGCGGGAATCTCTGGGTCGCCGAGGCGGCCGGGCCGGGCATCCCCGGTTCCTCGGGGCCGGCCCGGACGGCCCTGCTCAAGATCGCCTTGAACGACGGCCGGCTGCTGGCCCGCTATCCGGTCGCGGAGGACGGCGGCCCGCACCAGCTGGGCGATGTGCTCGTCGTGGACGGCGCCGTCTACGCCAGCGACGCCCGTTCCGGCCAGGTCTGGCGGCTGCCAAAGGGCGGGGCGACACTGGAAGAGGTCGTACCGAAGGGCCAGCTCGGGTCGCCCCAGGGCATGGCCGTCTGCGCGCCCGGCGTGCTGCTGGTGGCGGACTACACGATCGGCCTGCATCGGCTGGACCTGGTGACCGGAGCGCTGGAGCCGGTCGCCGGCCATTTCGCCTCCGTCGGGACCGATGGGCTGTTCGCGATTCCCGATTTTCACCCGGGCCGAAAACGGTCGGTATTCGTCCTGGTGCAGAATGGCCTGTCGCCGGAGCGGGTCATCTACCTGGGCCTCGACGAGGACTGCCGGCAGATGGGCTTCGTCGGCTTCCTGGTGAACGCAAGTCTGATGGGCGACCTGACCCTCGGCGCCGTCGATGGCGGAGGCTTCGTCTTCCTGAGCCGCAGCGGCTGGTCAGCCCATGACGGCGAGGGTCGGCGGCGACCCGACGCGGTCCCGGTCGAAACCCTGATCCTGCGCCATGCGCCGAAATCGCCGTTCAGGCAACGCTGAGGCAATGAACCCCTGACCCTCTCGCGGGTTCTTCCCGCATGCTCGAGAAACTGCCGTCCATCGTTGGCCATGCCCTGCAGGGCCTACGGCCGGGCATGGAGAAGATCCTCTATAACGATCCGGCGCTTCAGGCCGTGCCCGAAAGCCTGACCCTGGAAAGCGCCGCCTTCGACGCCCCCACCCTGCCCCAGCGGTTCACCGAGGACGGCGAGGGACTCTCCCCGCCTTTTGCCTGGAAGGGCGTGCCGGCTGGCGCCGCCTCCCTGCTGCTGGTCATCGAGGACGCCGACAGCCCGACGCCGACTCCCCTGGTGCACGCCATCGTCTACGACCTGCCCCCACGCGACGACATCCTGAAGGAGGGCGCGATCGCCACCCTCGATGACGAGGAACACCCGCACACGGGGCTCAACAGCTTCTTCAACACCGGCTACCTGCCGCCCGACCCGCCGCCGGGCCATGGACCGCACCGCTACGTCGCCCAGATCTACGCCCTGGATGCGCCGTCCGGATTCAAGGGCTTGCCCCGCCGGCCCCAGGTCCGCGATCTGCTGCACAAGCATGCCATCGCCCGCGGAATGATCTGCGCCACCTACGTCCGCCACTAGACCAAAGTTGGTGTTGCGCCCGCCGCGCCGGTGGGCAAGGTGTCCCCCGCAACGGAGGACAACATGATCGAACTCGTCATCGACCAGCGGCGCAAGGACCTGGGCGGGTTCGAGGTCGGGCGGGTGCTGCCCTATGCCCCGCACCGGATGGTCGGACCGTTCATCTTCTTCGACCACATGGGGCCAGCCGACTTCCAGCCTGGCTTCCCGCGCACCGTCGATGTCCGGCCCCACCCGCACATCGGCCTGTCGACCCTCAGCTACCTGTTCGAGGGCTCGATGACCCATCGCGACAGCGTCGGCTCGGAGGTCGTCATCCGTCCCGGCGAGGTCAACTGGATGACCGCCGGCAGCGGCATCACCCACTCCGAGCGGTTCGAGGAGCTGCGGGCCTACGGCGGCCGCATGGACGGCATCCAGACCTGGCTCGCCCTGCCGGTCGAGTCGGAGGAGACGGCGCCCGCCTTCAGCCACCATGAGGGCGACGAGGAGCTGCCCTTCTACGAAGGCGGCGGGATGAGCGCCCGCTTGGTCGCCGGCAGGGCGTTCGGCGCGGAAGCCCGGGCGCCGGTCTTCTCGCCCCTGTTCTACGTCCACTGGGAGCTGGCGGCCGGGGCGGTCGCCGCCCTGCCGGCCGAGTATCCGGAGCGGGCCGCCTACGTCGCCAAGGGCTCGGTCGAGGTGGAGGGCCGCGCCCTGCACGCCGGCCAGATGGCGGTTTTCAGGCCGGGGGACACCATCGCCTTCAAGGCGCTGGAGCCCAGCACGGTCATGCTGCTCGGGGGCGAGCCGGTCGGGCCGCGCTTCATCGACTGGAACTTCGTCTCCTCCAGCAAGGAGCGGATCGACCAGGCCAAGGCCGACTGGCGGGCCGGCCGCATGAAGCTGCCCGACCTCGACCACGACGAGTTCATCCCCCTTCCGGAGCCCTCCCCGCCGGCGAACCCGATGTCGTGATCTTGGGGTCGTGATCGGGACTTGCGGCCGCCATATTTGCGAGTCACTCTCAATTGCAGTGATGAGCGGTCCACGGAGGCGGTCATGGTCTTTCAGGCGATCGGGGCCTGCGCGTTGATGCGGCTGATGCGGCTGGACCGCGAGGAGGCGCCGCAGACCGACTGGCTGCTGCACGGGCCCAGCGACCCGGAGGTGGTCGAGGACGAACAGCCGCCCTTCCTGCTGGCGGCCGAGTGATCAGGTCTCCTTGAGGGCCTTGCGGGCGGCGAGGCCGTACTCGATGCCGGTCCAGACGGTGACCACGGCGGCCAGCCAAAGCACGATGTCGATCCCGGTGCTGACCGGCGGGGTCAGCCAGGCCGGCAGGGTCAGGCGCAGGATGGCGGCGGCCAAGGCGACCAGCTGCAGGGTGGTCTTCCACTTGGCCAGAACGGTCACCGGCAGGCGCAGGCCGCGGGGGGCCAGAACCTCGCGCAGGGCGCTGACCGAGAACTCGCGGAACAGGATCAGGCCGCCGGCCAGGGCGGCGGTGGTGTCGCCGCTGGCCGCCAGGCCGACCACGGCGCCGGCCACCAGCACCTTGTCGGCGATGGGGTCGAGGATGGCGCCCATGAGGCTCTCGACCTGATACTTGCGGGCCAGCCAGCCATCGAGGAAGTCGGTCACGGCGGCGATCACGAACCCCCAGAAGGCCAGGACGTAGAGCGGCGGCCCGCCGTCGTCGCACCAGCCGAGGGCGCCGCCCAGCAGGGCGACGAAGACCGCCAGGGTCAGGACCAGCCGGGCCAGGGTGATGAGGTTGGGGATGTGCTTCATGGTCTGGGCCTAACGCGCGGCGGGCCGCATTCGACGACGGTGGCTACCATCGGCGCTGTGGGGTGAGGCTGGCGCCGCCGGGCCAGGCGGCGGCCGGCGGGCCGGCCAGGGCCTCGAAGGCGGCGACGATGTCCTCCTCGGTCACCCGCTCGGGGTTCTGGAAGTAGGTGAACATCAACCCGGTCACCAGCGCCTCGATCACCTTGACGAACCGCTCGGCCGGCATCGGCAGGGAGCCGGGCGGAAGGATGCGCACGAAGCCCTCGGCCATGCGCCGCCAGTTCTCGGCCGTCCGCGCGGCGATCTCCTCGCGCAGGGCGGGGCGGGTGAGCACATGCAGCTGCACCGCCGCCGCCTCGGCCGCGCGGGGCAGCCGGGCCCTGGCCGCGGCGGCCACCGCCTGCCCCAGGATGCGCATCTGGACCCGCAGCGGGGCGCCGGGCCTGAAATCGGCCTCGACCGGCGCGCCCTGGCTCTCCATCACCGCCAGGAACAGCTCGTCCCGGCTCTTGAAGTTGCCGTGGAAGGCGCCGCGGGTCATGCCGGCGCGGGCGCAGATCTCGTCGAGCGAGGCGCGGTCGAAGCCCTTCTGGGCGGTCAGTTCGGCGGCGGCGGCCACCAGGGCGCGGCGGGTGCGCTCGCGCCTGGAGCCCTTCTCGACGGATTCGGCAGTCATCGAACCTCGATACGGCACGGTATATTTGCCGGCAAGGGCGGCGCCGTTGACTCCCCCGGCGGCTTCCGCACCATCGGGGGCATGACCCGCACCGTCCTCCTCTGGGCCCTGGTCCTGGCCGCCGGGGCGTTCGCTCTGCAGTGGCTGGAGTACCAGTACCTGGCGCGGGCCTTCTCGACCGAGATCTACATCGCGGTCATTGGCCTGGCCTTCGCGGCGGGCGGGGTGTGGGTCGGCTGGCGGCTGGCCCGGCGGCGGACGGGCGGGTTCGAGCCGAACGAGGCGGCGCGCAGGCAGCTGGGGCTGACGGGCCAGGAGATGAGGGTGCTCGCCGCCCTGGCGGCCGGGCAGTCGAACAAGGAGATCGCCCGCACCCTGGGCCTGTCGCCCAACACGGTGAAGACCCATATCGCCAACCTGTTCGCCAAGCTGGAGGTCAGCCGGCGGACCCAGGCGATCAGCCAGGCGCGGGACCTGCACCTTATCCCGTAGGAGATCGAACTCACCCTTTCGGGCGATGGCGGACCGGGCTCGCCGGGCGGCAGGCTCCGGGGCATCATCCGCACGCTCAAGGGGGAACCATCCCATGGTCCGCATCGTCCTCATCTACGGCCTGGTCTCGGGCCTGGTCATCGTCGGCGGCATCCTCGCCACCATCGTGTTCAATGGCGGCGCGCCGCATTCCAACGTCTTCCTCGGCTACCTGATCATGCTGGTGGCCATGAGCTCCATCCTGGTGGGGGTGAAGCAGCACCGCGACCAGGCGCTGGGCGGGGTGATCCGGTTCTGGCCGGCCCTGGGGCTGGGGCTGGCCATCGCGGCGGTGGCTTC
>DASPLD010000022.1:0-4356 GCA_035627755.1 Caulobacter sp.
GAGGAGGTCGAGGACCTCCAGATCATCGCCATGGTGCTGGCCGAGCTGGTCGGCTCGGGCGACATCCTCGACGAGGCCGAGCTGCGGGACGTCGAGATCGCCCCCCATCGGCCGGAGCGGCTGAAGGGCGCCAAGTTCGCCGACGGCCTGGCCTTCGGGGTCGCGGTGCTGCACGAGCAACCGGTCGCGGTCGGCCATCTGCTCAGCGACGATCCCGTGGCCGAGGAGGCGCGGCTGAAGGCCGCCGTCGCCGCCCTGCAGAGCCAGATCGACCAGATGCTCGAAGGCGAGGGCGGGCTGATCGGCACCCCATACGAGGTGCTCGACACCTACCGGATGTTCGCCCACGACCGGGGCTGGAACCGGTCCCTGGAGGAGGCGGTGCGCTCGGGCCTGAGCGCCGAGGCCGCCGTCGAGCGGGTGCGGTCCGAGCACCGGGCCCGGCTCGGCAAGGCCAAGGACCCCTATCTGCGCGAGCGGCTGCACGATCTGGAGGACCTCAACGACCGGCTGCTGCGCCACCTGTCGGGGGACGGCGACGTCAAGCGGGAGCTGCCGCAGGACGCGATCCTGGTGGCGCGCAACCTCGGCCCCGCCGACCTGCTGGAATACGACCGCACCCGGCTGAAGGGCATCCTGCTGGAGGAGGGCTCGACCGCCAGCCACGCGGCCATCGTCGCCAGGGCGCTGGACATCCCCTGCGTCGGGCGGTTGACCGGCCTGCGGGACCGGGTCAGCCAGGGCGACCCGGTGATCGTCGACGCCGAGAGCGGCGAGGCCTTCCTCCGGCCGCGGCCCGACGTCATCAAGGCGCTGAACGCGCGCCTCGACGTGCGGGTGCAGCGCAAGGCCGAGTTCGCCAAGCTGCGCGATACGCCGGCCTTCACCCGCGACGGCCAGAAGATCACCCTGCTGATGAACGCCGGCCTGGCCGTCGACCTCGACATCCTGCGCGAGACGGGGGCGGAGGGCATCGGCCTGTTCCGCACCGAGTTCCAGTTCATGGTCGCCGAGGAGCTGCCGAGGCTGGAGGCCCAGACCGCCCTCTACCAGAAGGTCTTCGACGCCGCCGACGGCCTGCCCGTCACCTTCCGCACCCTCGACCTCGGCGGCGACAAGCTGCTGCCCTACATGGAGGCCGAGCGGGAGGAGAACCCGGCGCTCGGCTGGCGCGCCATCCGCATGGGGCTCGACCGGCCAGCGCTGCTGAAGATGCAGGTGCGGGCGCTGATCTGGGCCTCAAAGGGCCGGCCGCTGCGGATCATGTTCCCGCTGGTCGCCAACGTCGACGAGTTCCGCGCCGCCCGCGCCATGGTCGACAACGAGGTCAGCTGGGCCCTGCGCCGCGGCCGCCCGGCTCCCAGCCGCCTCGACGTCGGGGCGATGATCGAGGCGCCGTCGCTGATCTGGCACCTGGACGCGCTGCTGCCGATGACCGATTTCGTCAGTGTCGGCACCAACGACCTGATGCAGTACCTGTTCGCCGCCGACCGGGGGAATCCGCGCGTGGCCGACCGCTACGACCCGCTGTCGCCGCCGGCCTTGCGGGCGCTCAAGATGATCCAGTCAGCCTGTGCCGAAACGGGAACCCCGGTATCGGTCTGTGGCGAAATGGCCGGCCGGCCGCTGGAAGCCTTCGCCCTGACGGCGCTCGGTTTCGACCGGCTGTCGATGCCGCCGGCCGGCATCGGCCCGGTGAAGCAGATGGTTTTGTCCTGCGACAGAGAGGCCGCTTCCCGCGGCGTCAACGCCCTCATAAAAGGCGCGGCGGGCTCGGTCCGCAACGAGATCGAGACCTTGGCCCGGAAATTGTATGTGGCCGTGTGACCTTTCATCTCGGCGAGGTTACCGCATTGAATTCCGGGCTTTATTTTGTTATCCACAAAAGGTCGTTAACGCTTCCCGCGGTAGGAGAAGGTAGCGGCGGGAGACTCGCCATGGACGCGAGCTCCGGGGTTCGTGTCGAGTGGGGGCTTTCCTAGCCATGGCGCTGGATACCGGCGGGGTTACGTCATTGTACAGGACGGGCGAGTACGATCCTTCGGCGGCCGTGGGCGGTGACGCGCCGACCCTGCACGACGGGCCCGATCTCGGCGCGGCCCTGAAGGCCGTGCGCCTGTTCCACGGGGTCACCCTGCAGGACCTCGCCGACGCCACCCGCATTCGCCAGACCTACCTCGCCGCCCTCGAGGACATGCGGCTCGAGGAGCTGCCTTCCCGGCCGTTCGCCGTCGGCTATGTGAAGGCCTACGCCCGCCATCTGGGGCTCGACGCCGACGCGGCGGTCGAGCGCTTCCGCCAGGAGCATCCCGACCACGAGGAGGGGCTGCGCGCCCCGGTCGGCATCCGCAAGCAGCGCGACTCGCGCCTGGGCCTGATCCTCACCTTCGGCGTGCTGGTCATCGTGGCCATCGTGCTGTGGAACCTCGCCCAGCGGGCGATCAGCGCCCAGGCCAGCCCGGCCAAGCCGACCATCGCCGCCCCGCCGCCGGCCCCGGCGACCGACGAGGCTGGCCCGATCCAGGTCGGCGGCTCGCTGCCGCCGCCCGTGGAATCCACCACCCCGGCGCTTTATGAGACCCCTGGCCTGGCCGACAGCACTGATGGCTCCGCCGACGCGGTGGACGCCGCCGCCAAGGCTCGCCTGGGCGAGACCGCCCAGCCCGCCGCGCTCAGCATGCCGATCGGCTCGCCGTTCAAGGCCCGCGGGCCCGTGCACGGCGCGCCTGCCGGTCCCGGCGCGACGGATGTGGTCATCCAGGCCCGCCGCAACGGCGTCTTCGAGGTCCGAGGCGCCGACGGCGTCAGCTACTTCACCCGCGTCCTGCAGGCCGGGGAAGCCTACCGCGTCCCCGCGCTCAAGGGCCTGAGCATCACGGTGTCTGACCCGGCGGTGTTCGATGTGTTCGTCGCCGGACGGTACACGGGGCCGCTGCCGGCGACGGTGAGCCGGGCGGACACGCTGGCGCCCAAGGCGCCGTAACCTCCCTCCCCGAATGGGGAGGGCAGGCGCGCTGCGCGCCGGGTGGGGAAGTCGGCCAGCAGCTCCGGATAGTCGATGGTGGGGAAACTTCCACTTCCCCACCCGACGCGCGTTCCGCGCGTCTACCCTCCCCATTCGGGGAGGGAGGATTTCAGCCAGTCCGGCCGTTCGACGGCCGCCGGCCTTCCATCGATGGTCAGCGCTCCCTCGATCCGGTCCAGCCGCATCAGCCCCAGCGCCAGGCCGCCGACCGCCGAGGTCACCACCCCCGCGCGTCGCTCGCCGTTCAGCACCTCCGCCCCGGCTGCCGCGCCCTCCACCCGCAAGGGCAGCATCCGGCTCTTCACCTGGCCCCGCCGCTTCATGCGGCTGGTGGTCTCCTGGCCGACAAAGCAGCCCTTCCTGAAGTCGATCCCGTTCAGCAGGTCGAGATTGGCCTCGATCGGATAGGTGCGGTCCTCTCCGAAGTCGGCCATGTCCGGAACCGCCAGCGCCATCCGGCGCCCCGCCCAGGCCTCCGCCGTCGCCGGCGTCCCCTCGGCGGGCGCGCCGTAGCCCCGCCAGCCGAGCGCCGCCAGCCGCGGGTCGGTGATCCAGCCGGCCCCTGGCGCGCCGTCGCCGAACAGCGCCGCCGGGTGTCCCTCGACCGCCGCGATCGCCACCTTGGCGCGCAGCCGGTACATGGTCAGCCGCCGGATCAGGTCCTCTCGCCGGTCGGCCGCGACGTCGAGCAGCGCCCCGTCGGCCGTGCCCAGCACGAACAGGTCGACCAGAAGCCGCCCCTGCGGGGTCAGCAGCGCGCCATAGCGCAGCTCGCCCTCGCTTAGCGTCTCGACGTCCTGGGTCAGCAGCCCCTGCAGGAAGCCCCGCCAGTCCTCGCCGCCCACCGCGACCAGGGCGCGGTCATCCAGAATTCGGTGATGCAAGCTCATGCGGCCATAAGTGGCGGTGGTTGCAATGGAGCGCCAGGGGCAAGGGCGCTATGGTCCGGCAAATGGCCCCCAAGCCCTTCCCGATTCTCTTCATTGGCCCCGGGCGCATCGGCGACGCCGTCCTGGCCTCCGGCCTGATCGCCAAGCTGGCGCAGGAGATTCCCCACGCCCGCTTCACCATCGCCGTCGGCCCCGCCGCCGCCCCCCTGTTCGCGGACGTCCCGGGCCTCGATGCGCTGATCCCCTTCGAGAAGCAGAAGGGCAGCGGCCACTGGTTCAGGCTGTGGAGCCGGGTGCGGGGCACGGCCTGGGGCCTGGTGATCGACACCCGGGGCTCGGCGATCACCAACTTCCTCAGCAAGAAGCGGCGCGCGGTCCACAGGCGCCATCTCGGCGAGCCGGTCCACAAGGTGGTCGAGGCCGCCCGGCTGCTGCAGATCG
>DASPLD010000023.1:0-12312 GCA_035627755.1 Caulobacter sp.
TCGATAACCCGTTTGACCGGGACCAGCACCTTCATGGGTATTGTCCGCCCGTGTTGCGTTGCGAAAAATCTTGCGCGGACAGGCTGATACTCACTTGGGCGCGCATTGCAAGTTTCCCCAAGGGGCAAGATGGGCCGAAAATCCGCCCCATTGGCGCCGCTGGCGAGGGGCCGCCATTTCGGCTAGAGCGCTGCCCCATGAACACCACCATCGACCGCCTGAAGGTTCTCTTCCTCGGCTTGTTCTTCGTCGGGGCGGTCGCCGCCTGGACCTACCAGTTCTTCTGGGTGCGGCCAGCCAAGCAATGCGAGAGCCAGCAGCGTTGGTGGGACCCCTCGACCCGCACCTGCGCCACCCCGCTCTATATCCCCAGCATGACCGGCCGTCCGGAAGGGGTCAGCCGCGAGGACTGGGCCAGGCAGCAGGCGGCGAAGGCCCAGCTGCGGGACCGGCTGGGCGAGGACGGGGAAGCGCAGGCAGCCGGGCCAGCCGCCAAGCCGGCGGCCGAACCCAAGAAATAGGCTAGCGGTTCGCCCCCGGCGTCCACAGCACGTCGCCCGCCCCCTTGGCGTTGGCCCAGCGGCTGGCGACGAACAGCAGGTCCGACAGGCGGTTGAGGAACTTCACCGCCGCCGGGCTGACCACCTCGCCCTCGAGGCCGGCCAGGCCCACCGCCTCGCGCTCGGCCCGGCGGCAGACGGTGCGCGCCAGGTGCAGGGCCGCCGCGGCGGGCGCGCCGCCCGGCAGCACGAAGCTGGTCAGGTCTGACAACTCGGCGTTCAGCAGGTCGATCTCCCGCTCCAGCCGCTCGACCTGGCTCTCCAGGATCCGCAGCGGCTCCCAGGCCATCGTCTCGCCCCGGTCGGGGGTGGCCAGGTCGGCGCCGAGGTCGAAGAGGTCGTTCTGGGCCCGCATCAGGATGGCGTCGAGCACCGGGTCGGTCCCCGTATGCAGCCGCGCCAGGCCCAGGCAGGCGTTGGTCTCGTCGACGGCCCCGTAGGCGCTGACCCGCGGGTGGGTCTTGCTGACCGGCTCGCCACTGGCCAGCCGGGTCGAGCCGCCGTCGCCGGTGCGGGTGTAGATGCGGTTGAGGGTGACCATCAGTGATTCGTCCGCCACCAGAAGGCCGCGACCAGCAGCAGGACCACCCCGAACTGCACCGCCACCCGCAGCCGCATCAGCTTGTTGGAATGGGACCGGGCGTAGTCGCCGCCCCGGAACAGGGAATAGAGGCCAAAGCCCAGGGTCACGGTCAGGGCGACCAGCCCCAGCGGGATCAGGATGTCGAAGATGTCGCGCACGCCGCCACTCTAGGGCCGCGGGGCCGCCGGGCGGAACGGAAATCTGTCTGAGACGCTCTTCCCACTTGAAAACTCGCCGTTCGGCGCCATTTGTTCACTGATCGCGTTCAATGAGCGTATTTGTCGCACCTCGACGCCGATCGGTCGATGATAACGATGTCACGGGCTGGAATGCGTGTTTTTCCGGTGTCTGGCGTCTTGATCTCGACAAGCTGGATCGATAGGACGCCCGTTCCCGGGGTCGTTGACGTCGGTTCGCTGAACACGATCGACCCCTTACCGCGGATCGGTTCAGTTCAATTCACAGCGGGAAGGCATGAGAGGCTCACGTATGGCAGCCATGCCGAGGCAGGCGGAAACCCCGTCGGTCCACGACCTGAACGAAACCATGGCGGAAGTCCGCCAGCTGATCGCCGATCTGCGCGACGCCGCGCAGGACGGCCGGGACCTCGCCCGCCGCTATTCCGAGACCTTGCAGAACGTAGTCGACGAGTACTGCGTTGAATTCGAGCAGCGCGCCGCCAGCGCCCTCGCCAAGTTGGAGTCCTATCGATGAACCATATCCCGATGCGCGTGATCGCCTCCCCGGCCGTGCGTCCCGCCAAGCCGACCCGTCGGGCCCTAGCCAAGCAGCGCACCCGCGAAAAAGTGCTGGCGGCCGCCCGCCAGCTGTTCACGGAACGCGGCTACGAAGGCGCCACCATCCGTGACATCGCCAAGGCCGCCGGCATGTCCACCGGGGCAGTGTTCGCCAGCTTCTCCGATAAGTCGGAGCTGTTCGACGAAATCCTGGCCCAGGACTACGCCCTGCTGAACGAAGCGATGCAGGACGCCGCCCAGTCGGGTGACGACGTGGCGGCCAACCTGACCAACCTGTTCTCGGTCGCCTACCGCTTCCACATGAGCCAGCTGCCGCTGCTCCAGGCCGGCATCGCCGCCTCCTGGACCCGCAGCGACGTTGCCGAAAAGCGCAACCGCGAGGCCCTCAAGCCGGTCATGACCCTGGTCAGCGACACCCTGCGGCGCGGGGTGGAGCGCGGCGAACTGTCGCAGCGCGCCGACCTTCGATTGATCGCGGGCGTTCTCTGGGACGTTTACCTTGCCGGCTACCGTCGGGCGGTGTTCGATGGCTGGACGGCGGACGACCTGACCTCGCGCCTGTCGGATCAGATCAACCTGATCCTGGCTGGCGCGCGCAGTTAGAGGCGCGAAAGAGACGCCTCGACTCTGTCGGGGCGTCTCTTCATATCAGCCCCGGGGGAAAAGTTGGGGGTAAGGGACGCTCAGAAGGCGGCGACGCGCGACAAGGTTCTGTCGGCCGCACGCGATCTCTTTCATGAGATCGGATAC
This sequence comes from Caulobacter sp., assembly GCA_035627755.1. Taxonomy (GTDB): domain Bacteria; phylum Pseudomonadota; class Alphaproteobacteria; order Caulobacterales; family Caulobacteraceae; genus Caulobacter. The sequence goes on from DASPLD010000023.1 coordinate 2,652, forward strand.
GAGGAGACGACGATCCGCGCCATCGCGGATCGCGCCGGCGTGTCGGTCGGCAGCGTCTTCACCACCTTCAGTTCCAAGGCCGACGTGCTGAGCCAGGTGATGGCCGACCGCGTGGAGCCGTTGCAGGCGGAACTCACCCGGGTGCTGCCCTATCTTCGCGGGTCGACTGCCGACCGGATCTGCTCGATCTTCGCCATCCACTATGACTTCGAATGCCGGCGGGTGAAGCTGTTCCTCGCCCACATCGCCGCCTCCTTCAGCCCGTCGCTGGAGGAGACCACCATTCCCTTCGGCCGCAACCAGGCCTTCCGGGGGATGCTCGTCGACCTGCTCAACGAGGGGATCGCCCGGGGCGACGTCAGGCCCGACGCCGACGTCGAGCTGATCCTCGACTGCCTGCTGGCCGCCTATGCCTGGAACTACAGCTATGCGGCCCAGCTCGGCGCCGACGCAGTGGCCCTGACCGCCCGCATGGACCGGCAGGTGCACTTGATCCTGTCCGCCGTGCGGCCCCAGCCAAGCTTTGGAGCGATCTAGCTAGTTGCCATCCTCCAGCAACCGCCGGGCGATGACCTGGGCCTGGATCTCGCCGGCGCCCTCGAAGATGTTGAGGATGCGGGCGTCGGCCAGGATGCGGCTGACCTCGTACTCCATCGCAAAGCCGTTGCCGCCGTGGATCTGCAGGGCGTTGTCGGCGGCGGCCCAGGCGACGCGGGCGGCGATCAGCTTGGCCATGCCGGCCTCAAGGTCGCAGCGCTTGCCCTCGTCCTTCTGGCGGGCCGCGTAGTAGGTCAGCTGGCGCACGCCCATCAGCTCGGCCGCCATCATCGCCAGCTTGTTGGCGACCCGGGGGAAGCCGAAGATCGGACCGCCGAACTGCCTGCGGTCGAGCGCGTAGGCGAGGCCGAGCTCGAGGCCGCGCTGGGCCACCCCGACGGCGCGGGCGGCGGTCTGGATCCGGGCGCTCTCGAAGGTGGCCATCAGCTGCTTGAAGCCCTGGCCCGGGGCTCCGCCCAGCAGGTTGGCGGCCGGCACGGCGAAACCGTCGAAGCCGATCTCGTACTCCTTCATCCCCCGGTAGCCGATCACCCCGATCTCGCCACCGCTCATGCCCGGCGTCGGGAAGGGCTGGCCTTCGTCCCCGCGCAGCTTGGGCGCCAGCAGCATGGAGAGGCCGCGGTAGTCGGTGGTGTCCGGATCGGTCCGCACCAGGAGGGTCATGACGTCGGCGCGGGCGGCGTGGGTGATCCAGGTCTTGTTGCCGGTGACCAGGTAGCGGTCGCCATCGAGCACCGCGCGGGTGCGCAGGGCCCCGAGGTCCGAGCCGGTGTTGGGCTCGGTAAAGACGGCGGTGGGCAGGATCTCGGCGCTGGCGATGCGAGGCAGCCACTCGGCCTTCTGCGCCTCCGTGCCGCCGGTCAGGATAAGTTCGGCGGCGATCTCCGAGCGCGTGGCCAGGGAGCCGACCCCGATCCAGGCCCGGCTGAGCTCCTCGGAAACCACGCACATGGCGGTCTTGCCGAGACCCGCGCCCCCGAATTCCTCGGGGATGGTCAGGCCGAAGACCCCGAGGTCGCCCAGTTCCTTGACCAGCTCGAGCGGGATCAGTTCGTCGTTCAGGTGCCACTGGTGGGCGAAGGGGATGACCTTCTCCTCGGCGAAGCCGTGGAACTGGTCGCGGATCATCTCGAAGGTCTCGTCGAGCCCGGTGTCCTCAACGGTTGGCTTGCCCCGCGCCTCGGCGACCAGCTGGGCCACGCGGCTCTTCACGGCCTGCCCGCCGCCCTCCTGGATGAAGCGGAGCAGCCCCGGCGCGAACAGCCGGTTCATGGTCTCGCGGCTGGGCGTCAGGTCGGAGGGACGGACCATCTCGCCCTGGTTCATCGGGATCCCGCCGACCAGCTGGGCGGCGTATTCGGCGAACAGCAGCTGGGCCAGCAGGGCGTCGGTCTCGCTGAAGCGCCCGGCCGCCTCCAGCTCGGACGCCCAGCCGGCGACCTGGCTCATCAGTTCGGCATAGGAGGCGTACCAGCCGAACCCGTGCACGGCGTGCTGTTCGGCGTCGGCCAGCTTGCGGTCGATGCGTCCCCCGGCGGTGATCCTGGCCTTCACCGCCCCCTTGGCCTCGGCCACGAAGGCCTGGGCCTCGCCGGCCGCCTGGCGCAGCAGCGGGACCAGGCCGCCCAGGATCAGGCTGCTCTCGGGGGCGGGCGCGGCGGCGGTCATGCGGACGAACTCTCCGGATTTCTTGTGCGGCGCACTATAGATATTTCGCAAACGCACACAACATGGCGGCCCGGCGCATTATTTTGCCGCTGCGGCCCCGGGCGCGCTATCAGGGACGATCAACGCCGGAGGGGCCCAATGATCGTCGTCCACCACCTCAATGAAAGCCGCTCGCAGCGGATTCTCTTCGTGCTCGAGGAACTGGGGCTGCCCTACGAGATCAGATTTCACACCCGCGACGCGACCACCCGTCTGGCGCCGCCGGAGCTCAAGGCCGTCCATCCGCTCGGCAAGAGCCCGGTGATCACCGATGGCGGAACGACCGTCCACGAGAGCGGGGCCATCATCGACTACCTCATCCGCCGGCACGGCGGCGGCCGGCTGGCGCCCGATCCGGCCAGCCCGGCCTACGACGCCTACCAGCAGTGGCTGCACTACGCCGAGGGCAGCGCCATGCTGCCGCTGATGCTCAACATGTACGTCGGCCGGTTGGGGGAGGCCGGCGCGCCGCTGCATCCGCGCATCGAGAGCGAGATCGCCAACCACCTCGACTATGTCGACCAGAGCCTGTCGGGACGCGACTATCTCCTGGGGGCGGAACTGACCGGCGCCGACGCCCAGATGAGCTTCGTGCCGGAGGTCGCCAAGGCCATGGGCAAGCTCGACCGCTACCCGGCCATGGCGGCCTGGATCGCCCGGCTGCACGGCCGGCCGGCCTGGAAGGCGGCGCTGGCGAAGGGTGGGGAGTACATGCTCGGGCGGTGAGCGTCGCCGATCACCCGAACGGGTCGTCCAGGTAGCCGTCCAGGAAGTCGAACACCGTCGCCTTCAGCATGGCGTGGGGGATGGCGTTGAAGTGGTCGCAGCCCTGCAGGGTCACGGCCTTGGCGCCGGGGATGGCGTCGGCCAGCTCCTGCGGATCGCCGGCCAAGGCGTCGCGGGCCCCGGCCACGACCAGGGTCGGGATGCGGACGGCGAACAGCTCATCGGCCGTGAAGCCCCAGCTGGGGGCCCGGCTGAAGGCCGCCAGGGCCAGCCGGTCCTCTCCCTGCTCGTCGGCGAAATGACGAAAGCTCTGCAGCAGGGGTTCGGCGATGGTCGCCGGATCGTCGGCCTCCATGGCCTGGCCCATGCGGTCGTCGCGCGGGGAGGGGGTTAGCAGCCGTCCGCCGATACCGCCCACAACCAGGTGGTTGATCCGCTCCGGCGCGGCCATCGCCAAGCCCAGGGCGAGCCGGGCGCCCATCGAATAGCCGACCACCTCGGCGCGCTCGACGGCCAGATGGTCGAGAAGGCCGGTGAGGTCGGCCAGCAGGGCCTCGCGGGCGTACAGGGCCGGGTCGTGCGGCTTGCCGCTGTGGCCGTGGCCGCGCAGGTCGGGGGCGATCACCCGCTGCCCGCGCCGCTCGAAGGCCGTGAACCAGCCGGTCCGCTTCCAGGCTTCGTCGCGGTTGGACGCGAAGCCGTGGACCAGCAGCACCGGCGGTCCGTTCGGGGCGCCCGCGTCGTCGAAGGCGATCGTCACGCCATCGGGGGCGGTGAATTCGGCCAAGTCAGTCCCTCGCCCCGGCAGCGTCGATGACCCAGTAGGGTACGGAGGCCATGCGGCGCTCCTCCCGATGCGGACAGTGCCGCCAGAGCGCCCCGGCGTCCATATGCGGAAATTGAGTCGGATCGCCGCAGACCTGCGTTCTGCCGACACTAGCCGGCCCGGACGACCCATGGCATGGGCCGCGCCATGAAAAAGGACAAGAAGACCATCTCCAAGACCCTCTCCTACTGGCTGCGCCATGCGCCGGAAGCGGGAAACCTGGTCCTGGATCCGGCCGGCTGGGCGCCGGTCGATCACCTGCTGCAATCGCTGAACGACGTCAGCTTCGATGAGTTGGCCGCGGTGGTGGAAGAGAACGACAAGCAGCGGTTCGAGTTCAGCCCCGACCTCGAGCGCATTCGCGCCCGCCAGGGCCACTCCATCGAGATCGCCCTCGACCTGCCGCCGACGCCGCCCCCGGCGCGGCTGTTCCACGGTACGGTGGGGAAGGCGCTGGACGCCATCTTCGCCGAGGGCTTGAAGAAGATGGCCCGCCACCACGTCCACCTCTCGCCGGACCTGGAGACCGCCCGCCGGGTCGGCGCCCGGCGCGGGGCGCCGGTGATCCTGGTGGTCGAGGCCGACCGGATGGCCGCGGACGGCCACGTCTTCATGGTCAGCAGCAACGGCGTCTGGCTGACAGACGCGGTTCCGGCCGCCTACCTGGCGCTCGCGGAGGCGAGCGCGGCCTGAACCGCCAGCGCCTGCACGGTCTCGCGCACGTCGTGGACGCGGACCGCGGCGACGCCTGCGCGGACCCCTTCCAGCGCCACCGCCAGGGAGCCGCCGAGCCGCTGGCCGGCCTGTGACGCCAGAGGGTCGATGGCGGCGATGAACCGCTTGCGACTGGCCCCGAGCAGGATCGGAAAGCCCGAACCCACCAGGCGCGGCAACGCGGTGATCAGGGCCAGGTTGTGGACAGGGGTCTTGCCGAAGCCGATGCCGGGATCGAGCCAGATGCGCTCCCGGGCCACCCCTGCCGCCATGGCCGCCTCGGCGCGGCCCAGCAGGAAGGCCTCCACTTCGCCGACCACGTCCTGGTAGCGGGGATCGTCCTGCATGGTGCGCGGCTCGCCCAGCATATGCATCAGCACCACCTCGCAGCCGAGCTCGGCCGCGGTCTCGGCGGCGCCCTCGCCGCGCAGGGCCGCGACGTCGTTCCAGATCGTCGCGCCGGCCGCCACGGCGGCCCGGGCGACGGCGGGCTTCATGGTGTCGATGGAGATCGGGGCGGCGCTCCGGGTCCGCAGGGCCTCGATCACCGGGATGACCCGGCGAAGCTCGTCGGTCTCGGAGACCGGCGCGGCTCCGGGCCGGGTCGACTCGCCGCCGATGTCGAGCATGTCGGCGCCGTCGGCCAGCAGGGCCAGGCCGTGGGCGATGGCCGCCGAGGCCTTGTGATGGCGGCCGCCGTCCGAGAAGCTGTCCGGCGTCACGTTGACAATGCCCATCACCCTGGGCGGCGTCATTCCTGCCCCTCCCCAAGAGGGGGAGGGCGGGGCGGCTCGGCTGGACTCACGCCGTCGCAGTGCCCGGCCGCGGCGAGATCGGGACAGCGACCGAGGGGCCGCCGGGGCGGCGGGCCTCGGGCTCGTCGCGCTTGGGCTTCACGCCGTTCAGCACGCCGTTGATCTCCTCGCCGCTCAGGGTCTCGTACTCGAGCAGGGCCTGGGCCAGGGTCTCGAGGTCGGCGGCCTTCTCGGTGAGAATCCGCTTGGCCTCGTCGTAGCCCTGCTGGACCAGCTTCTTGATCTCGGCGTCGATCTTCTTGGCGGTGTCGCCGGAGATGTTCTGGGTCCGGGCCACGGAATGGCCGAGGAACACCTCCTCCTGGTTCTCGCCGTAGGCCACGGTGCCGAGTTCGTCGGAGAAGCCCCACTGGGTGACCATGGCGCGGGCCAGGTCGGTGGCGCCCTTGATGTCGCTGCTGGCGCCGGAGGTGATGTTCTCCTTGCCGAAGATCAGCTCCTCGGCCACCCGGCCGCCCATCAGGATGGCCAGGCGGGAGGTCATCTGCTTGTACTTCATCGAGTAGCGGTCGCCCTCGGGCAGCTGCATGACCATGCCCAGGGCCCGGCCGCGCGGCACGATGGTGGCCTTGTGGACCGGGTCCGAGGCGGGGACGTTCAGGGCCACGATGGCGTGGCCGCCCTCGTGGTAGGCGGTGAGCCGCTTTTCTTCCTCGTTCATGGCCATCGACCGGCGCTCGGCGCCCATCATCACCTTGTCCTTGGCGTGCTCGAAGTCGTGCATGGTGACCATGCGGCGGTTCTTGCGCGCGGCCAGCAGGGCGGCCTCGTTGACGAGATTGGCGAGGTCCGCGCCCGAGAAGCCGGGCGTGCCGCGGGCCAGCACCTTGACATCGACGTCGGCCGACAGGGGCACGTTGCGCATGTGGACGCGCAGGATCTTCTCGCGGCCGCCGACGTCGGGGTTGGGCACCACGACCTGGCGGTCGAAGCGGCCGGGACGCAGCAGGGCCGGGTCCAGCACGTCGGGGCGGTTGGTGGCGGCGATCAGGATGATGCCTTCGTTGGCCTCGAAGCCGTCCATCTCGACCAGCAGCTGGTTGAGGGTCTGCTCGCGCTCGTCATTGCCGCCGCCCAGGCCGGCGCCGCGGTGGCGGCCGACGGCGTCGATCTCGTCGATGAAGATGATGCAGGGGGCGTTCTTCTTGGCCTGCTCGAACATGTCGCGGACGCGGCTGGCGCCGACCCCAACGAACATCTCGACGAAGTCCGAACCCGAGATGGTGAAGAAGGGCACCCCCGCCTCGCCCGCGACCGCGCGGGCGATCAGGGTCTTACCGGTGCCGGGAGGGCCCACCAGCAGGGCGCCCTTGGGAATCTTGCCGCCCAGGCGCTGGAACTTGGCCGGGTCCTTCAGGAAGTCGACGATCTCCTGCAGCTCTTCCTTGGCCTCGTCGACGCCGGCCACGTCGTCGAAGGTGATGCGGTTCTTGTTCTCGGTCAGCAGCCGGGCCTTGGACTTGCCGAAGCCCATGGCGCCCCGGGCGCCGCCCTGCATCTGGCGCATGAAGAAGATCCACACCCCGATCAGCAGCAGGATCGGCAGGGCCTGGGCCAGCACGCCCCAGATGTTCATCTTGTCGGCGGCCTGGAATCGCACGTCGACGCCACGGTCGCTGAGCCGCTTGAGCATGTCCTCGTTGATCAGCACCGTGGTGGTCGACACCGTGCCGTCGTTGTTGGTCAGCTTCATCCGGTTGGGGATGATGACATCGACCGTCTTCACCTCGCCGGCGTCGACCTTGTTCATCGCCGCCGAATAGGTGATCTCGCCGCCGGGCTTGGCGCCGTCGGCGGGCACCGTGCGCTGGCTCAACACACTGTAGATGCCTACCATCACGACGAGGATGACGCCCCAGACCGCCAGGTTGCGCAGATTCATGCTCTCAACTCATTCCGCAAGGGTGGGCCGCAAGGGTGTGGGCCACGAGGATGGTGTGACGTATCAAGATAGGACGCCGCCCGGCGCTTCGCCATGTTCCGCGACAGGATGCGCGTCCGCCTCCCGGGCGACCAGGCCCAGAGCCGCTTCAAAACGGGCCTGGACCAGCGATCGGGCGCGGACGAAGGGGCTAGCTGCAAGGATCGGGCAAGTCCAGAGCGCCGCATTGTCGGTGACCAGCGGCAAGCCGCCGCGCGCCGCCGCCGGCAGGGCTTTCAGCGCCGCCCGCTCGGCCTTCGGCAGGCGCCGGGCATGTCCCCAAAGTGGTTGTGCCGCAAGGCCAGGAGCGCTGGCGATCAGTTCGAAACGGCCGTCGAAGACCGCTGCCTCATCCTGGGACAGGGGAAGGGGCGCCAGCGGGCGCCGCGACAATTCGCCGGTCTCCCGGAAGACGGTGACGCGGTCCTCGGCCGCCTCGATCCGGGCGCCGGCCAGGGTGGCGGCGAAGGTTTCCGGCGTCGCCAGGCGGGCGGTGAGGCCGGTGAGCGCCTCGCTATGTGGCGGGATGGTCGTGCCGGCCGCGCAGAGACACGCGGCCCCCAGAACCCGGGCGCGGGCCTCGCGAGACAGGACGATCTCGCCGCCTTGGCCGTGCCTGGCCTCGATATCGATGCCGGGGGGCCGCGGCAGCGGGCCCGGACGCGCCAGCGACCCGGCAATGCGGGCCCGGGCGCGGGCGTAGCGCAGGTCGAGGTTGGCCGGATCGTCGATCCAGCGGACCCCTCTGGCCGCCAGCCAGTCCTGGAGCTCGCCGCGCCGGAGCGTGAGCAGGGGCCGCAGCACGAACACGCCGCGGCCTTCCGGCCAGGCGGGCGAAGGCGCCCACTCCCGGGCGTCGGGGACCGTCGAGCCGGCCGCCCGCATGGCGGCGCTTTCGCCAAGGTCGCTGGCGGTGTGGCCCATCAGGAGAACGCGGGCGCCCTCGCGTCGCGCCGCCTCAGCCAGCAGGGCGTGGCGGGCGGCCCGGGCGGCGGCGGGCAGGCCGGTCTTCGGCTTCTCGCCGGTCCAGACCAGGGTGCGGTGGGCGCGGCCGCGCTCGGCGGCCATGGCGGCGCAACGCTCCGCCCAGCCGGCGCTGCCCTCCTGCAGGCCGTGATCGACGGTCAGGGCGACGACGGGCCGGCCGTTGAGCCGCGCCCAGCCGCTGACCAGGTGCAGCAGCGCCAGGGAGTCGGAGCCGCCGGAGAGGGCCACCGCCAGCGGGGCGGCGACATGGGTCTCGAGGCGCTGGTCGAGGATGTCGGCGACCCGCCCGGCGACCGGGTCGCGAACCTGGACCGCTAGCCCGCGCACTTGGCCTGTTGCCGGACCGCCTGGGCGCGGGCGTTGACGCTGGCCGAGGCGTTCGGATAGCGGCGCGGCAACTCGGCCAGGGTGGTGCAGGCGTCGGCCGGCAGCTTCTGGGCCACCAGGCTGCGGGCCAGTTCGACCACCGCATCGGGCGCCCAGCTGGTCTTGGGCCAGCCGCGCACGGCGCCGAGATAGGCCGAGGCGGCCCCGGCGTTGTCTCCCCGCGCGCTCAGGGTCTTGCCGAGCCAGTAGCGGGCCTCCGGCGCCTTGGGGGTGTCGCCGAAGGTGTCGACGTAGCGGTCGAAGGACACCTCGGCGGCCGAATAGTCGCCGTCGGCCATCTGCTGGCGGCCGCGGGCGAACAGGGCGTCCGGATCGATGGCCGCCTCTTCCGGGGCCGCGGCGGACTCCTCGGGACCCGGCGGCAGGTTAGCGGTCTCCAGGGCGCCCATCCGCTGTTCCAGCGCGGTCAGCCGGTCGGCGAGGATCCTGCTATTGGCCTCCGAGGCCGCCAGCGCCTGCTTGGTGCGGTCGAGGTCGAGCGCCAGCTCCTCGTTCGTGGCGTTGACCCGGGTCAGCGAGCTCTCCAGGCTCTCGAGCCGGTCGGTCAGGTCGGCCAGCATGGCCGGGGTCTCGGCGTCCTGAACCACCACCGGCCTGCCGCTGTCCCGGCCCTGGAAGACGATGGCGCGAAGCTCGCGGACCACCTTCTCCATCTTGTCCAGCCGGCGGACGGAGCGGTCGTCCAGCGGATCGGGCATCGGCGTCTGGGCCTGGGCGGCGAAGGTGACGGCGATGGCCAGGATGACCGCCGCATAGGGGGCGGCCTTCAGGGGAACGGAAAGGGTCTTCATGTCGCGACTGTGACCTTGTGGAGGCGTCAACAATACGGCGGGAGCCTTACGAAAAAAGGGGGCCGCTCTCGCAGCCCCCTTGTCCGTTCCGAAACGGGAAACGCTACCGGGCGCCGTCGACGATGATCGTCTGGCCGTTGCGGTTGCGCTGGTAGGCTTCCTCGCTGGTGCCGGGGTCGATGGGCCGCTCCTTGCCGTTCGACAGGGTGGTGATGCGGCTGGGGGCGAC
>DASPLD010000024.1:0-8940 GCA_035627755.1 Caulobacter sp.
GCCGATCATGCCGTTGCGGTTGCCCGCCTGGCTGGTCACCGGGCTGGACAGGCCCCGCAGGGCCAGAATGAACAGCACGCCCGAGACGATGTAGAGGACGGCGGCGAGGTTGGCGTTCATGCGGGGCTTCCCGTTTCGGGCTTGTCTTCGGGGCGAGTGAGAGTGCGGACGGTCGCGAGAAGCATGCCGACGGCGCCGAGGATGCAGGCCACGGCCAGGAAGAAGTCGACGAGCTCGCCATTGGCGGTCGCGCGCAGAGCCGCGACCAGGGCGGTCCCGCCGATGCCGGCGAAGGCCAAGGCGAGGGCGAGCAGTTGTGTCGGCAACGGCGCCATGCGCGGCGCCAGCCGCGCCAAGGCTCCGCCAAAGAACATCGCCGGGCCGAGCGCGAAGAGATTGTCAGTCTTCATCGCCATGCCGGCGCAGACGGCGAGCGGGATCGCGAAGATCGCCAGGATGGCCCAGACGGAAGTCGTGTGGTGGGGTCCGCCGAGCTGGCGGTCCAGGCGCTTGACCAGGAAATAGCCGCCGAGCGCCAGGGCTGTCAGGGCGCAGATGGCGGCCACCAGGGCCCCGGGAGACAGGAACGGATCGTTCATTCTCCGTCCCCCCGCCGCTCGGTCCCGTCCCAGGGACCGCGCCCGCGCACCGCAGCGATCAGCTGAACGATCACCGCCGCCAGCAGCAGGGCCACCGCCAGGCCGGCCTGGATCAGGCCGGCCATGCCGAGGTTCTGGTGGATCAGCAGGGACAGCTGCATCAGCCCGAGCGAGGTCAGCAGCAGGCCGGCGCTGTTCAGCCAGCGCTTGCGTTTGAGCACCACCCAGATGTAGGCGCCGGCCCCGATCAGACCGCCGAGGCCGCAGAGGTAGCCGAGCAGCTGGGAGACCAGGGCGTTGCTCACGCCTTGTCCTTCTTCTTGTACATCGCCAGCATCCGCTGGGTGACCAGGAAGCCGCCGAAGATGTTCACCGCGGCCAGGGCCACGGCGACCGCGCCCGCGCCCTTGGAGATCCAGCCGTCGCCGGTGGTGGCGGCCTGCGAGGGATCGGCGGCGGCGGCGATCAGGGCGCCGACGATGATCACCGAGGAGATGGCGTTGGTCACCGCCATCAGCGGCGTATGCAGCGCCGGGGTGACGCTCCAGACCACGTAGTAGCCGACGAAGATCGCCAGCACGAAGATGGCCAGGCGGAAGATGGTGGGATCGACGGCTTCCATCGATGGCTCCTTCGAAACGGGGTCAACCGGCCAGGTTGGGGTGGACGACCTTGCCGCCCTGGGTGACCAGCGCGGCCTTCAGGATCTCGTCCTCGTAGTCGGGGTTCAGGGCCCCCGCCTTGTCCAGCAGCAGGGTGGCGAAGGCCATCAGGTTGCGGGCGTAGAGGGCGCTGGCGTCGGTGGCGATGCGGCCGGGCAGGTTGGGGATGCCGAGGATCCGGGCCCCGTTGGGCGTCTCGACCGTCTCGCCGAGCCTGGCGCCTTCGACGTTGCCGCCCTGCTCGATGGCGAGGTCGACCAGCACGCTGCCGGGCTTCATCGAGGCGACCTGGGCGGCGCTGACCAGCCGGGGGGCCGGCCGTCCGGGGATCAGGGCGGTGGTTATGACGATGTCCTGCTTGGCGATGTGGCCCGACACCAGCTCGGCCTGCTTGGCCTGGTACTCGGGGCTCATCTCCTTGGCGTAGCCGCCGGCCGTCTGGGCGTTCCTGAACTCCTCGTCCTCGACGGCGAGGAACTTGGCGCCCAGGCTCTCGACCTGTTCCTTGGTGGCGGGACGCACGTCGGTGGCGGTGACCACCGCGCCCAGCCGCCGGGCGGTGGCGATGGCCTGCAGCCCGGCGACCCCGACCCCCATGATGAACACCTTGGCGGCCGCGACCGTGCCGGCGGCGGTCATCATCATGGGCAGGGCCTTGCCGAAGGCCTGGGCTCCCTCGATGACGGCGCGATAGCCGGCCAGGTTGGCCTGGGAGGACAGCACGTCCATCACCTGGGCGCGGGTGATCCGAGGCACGAACTCCATGGCGAAGGCGGAAGCGCCGGCCTTGGCGAGGGCGTTGAGCGTGTCCTTGTCCTGGTAGGGGTTGAGCGTGGCCGCGACCAGGGCTCCGGCTTTCAGCGCCGCGATCTCCTCGGGCTCGGGGCCCCGCACCTTGAACAGCACGTCGGCGTCCTTGAGGGCGCCCTTCAGGGTCTTCTCGAGCCTGGCCCCGGCCGCCTCATAGTCGGCGTCGGGGTAGGAGGAGGCCGTTCCGGCGCCGGCCTCGATGGTGACCTGCCAGCCTGCGCCGATCAGCTTCTTGACGGTCTCCGGCGTGGCGGCGACGCGCGTCTCGCCTGCGCGACGTTCCCTGGTCACCGCGATCACGGCCATGCCGGCTGCTCCCCCCTACGATGGCGTCTCACGCGCCCGAGGACGTCTGTTTAGGGGAGAATCTTGCCCCTTGTCGAGCCCGGCAATGCTGCGTCGCGAAAAGTTATGCCGCAACGCAGCGCAATCCGACATGCGAACGCCGGCGGCCCTCGCGGACACGCCGGCGTCGGAAAGCCTACGGGTTGGCCTAGTGGCCGCCGCCCTTCTTGTCGCGCAGGACCAGGATGCCGAGCGCCAGCACGATCACCGAGGGGATCAGTCCGCCCCAGAAGCCGAACGGGGTGCAGAACCACAGGGTCAGGGCCAGGATGCTCACGGCGAGGATCAGAGAGCCCCACTTGGTCCCGGCCATCACCGCCTTGTAGGTGGCGACCTGCTCGTGGATGTCCATTTCGCCGCGGTGGTATTCGGAAGCCATCGTCAGTCCCGGAAAGGTAAGGTTCGGCGCGGGGATACAACGCCGGAGGGGCGGGCTCAAGCGACGTTTGGCCTCAGGCGCCGACCAGCCGGCCGGTGACCCAGTCGAGCACCAGCCGGCCGGGCCGGGTGGCCCGCAGGCGCTGCGGGTCGTCGGCCAGCAGGCCCTCGGCGACCAGGTCGCGGACCCTGGGGCTTTGCGGCGACAGCCCGAGCCCCGCCAGGTCGGAGAAGGCCACGCCCTCGTCGATGCGCAGGCCCATCAGCAGCCGCTCCTCGGCCGCCTCGGTCGGGCTGAGCGCCTCCCGGTCGAAGCCGATCCCGGTCTCCGCTACCGCCCGGATGTAGTCGTCGACGCCCTTCGCGGCCGTGGTGGCGGTGCGGAGCCCCTCCAGGGTCAGCCGGCCGTGGGCGCCCGGGCCGACGCCGACGTAGTCGCGACCGCGCCAGTAGACGAGGTTGTGGCGGGAGCGGGCCGCCTCTCCGCGGGCATGGTTGGACACCTCGTAGGCGTCGAAGCCGGCCGCCTCCAGGACCTGCTGGGTGGTTTCGTAGAGGGTCGCGCCGAGCGCCTCGTCGGCCGGCTTGAGGGCGCCGCGGCGCACGGCCCGGTCGAAGGCGGTGCCGGCCTCGATGGTTAGCTGGTAGGGCGAGAGGTGCTCGGGACCCCAACCCAGCGCCTGGCGCAGTTCCTCGGCCCAGGCGGCCGGCGTCTGGCCGGGGCGGGCGTAGATCAGGTCGAGCGACAGCCGGGGGAAGAGGCGGGCCGCCGTGTCGGCCGCGCGGCGGGCGGCGGCGGCGTCATGGTTGCGGCCGAGCACCGCGAGCGAGGCGTCGTCGAGCGCCTGCACCCCCAGCGACAGCCGGTTCACCCCCGCCGCCGCCAGGGCGCCGAACCGGCCGGTCTCGCCGTCGGTGGGGTTGGCCTCGAGGCTGACCTCGAGATCGGGATCGGCGTCCCATAGCCGGCGGGCCAGGGCGAGGGTCTCGGCCACGGCCGCGGGATCCATCAGCGAGGGGGTGCCGCCGCCGAAGAACACCGAGACCAGCCGGCGGGGACCGGTCAGGGCGCGATGGGCCTCCAGGTCGGCCCGGATGGCGGCGGCCAGCGCCGCCTGCTGGCCGGTGCGGCCGCGGTCGCGGACCACGTTGAAGTCGCAGTAGGGGCAGATGCGGGCGCAGTAGGGCCAGTGGACGTAGACACCCAGTTCGCTAGTCAAAGAGGGCGGCCCTGAGCTTCTCGAAGGCCCGGGTGCGGTGGCTGAGGGCGTCCTTGGCGGCCGGCTCCATCTCCCCGAACGTCAGGGTCTGGCCGTGGGCGATGAAGATGGGATCGTAGCCGAAACCCTTGTCGCCCCGGGCCGGGAAACTCAGCGTCCCATGGACCTGGCCCTCGACCACCACCGCCGGCCCGTCCGGCCAGGCCACGGCCAGGGCGCAGGTGAACCAGGCCGAGCGGTCGTCCGAGCCCGCCTCCTCCAGCCGCTCCTCGACCTTGCGCATGGCCACGGCGAAGTCCTTGCCGGGTCCCGCCCAGCGGGCCGAGAAGATGCCCGGGGCCCCGTCGAGGGCCGCCACCGACAGGCCGCTGTCGTCGGCCAGGGCGATGCGGCCGCCGACCTGGGCCGCGTGGCGGGCCTTCAGCAGGGCGTTGCCGACGAAGGTCGTCTCGGTCTCGTCGGGCTCCGGAACGCCGCACTCGCCGGCGGTCAGCACCGTGAACCGGCCCTCGAGCAAGGCGGCCAGCTCGCGGGCCTTGCCGGGGTTGTGGGTGGCGGCGATCAGGGTCTCGCCGGCGGGAAGGATCAGGGGCATGGCCGCTTCATCCTCCTGTCGCCTGGCCGGCGCAAGATTTTCACTGGCCCGCGTGGCGGAGGCGACGAATTTTTCGCTGGCAATGGGGCGGGTGAACAGCGTTAAGATAGGCCCATTGTGCTTGGGAGGAGGGCGCGATGGCGATCGCACTGGATGTCAACGGCAAGGCCGTCACGGTGCAGGCGGCGGCGGATACGCCCCTGCTGTGGGTCCTGCGGGACGAGGTCGGACTGACCGGGACCAAGTTCGGCTGCGGCATCGCCCAGTGCGGCGCCTGCACGGTGCACGTCAACGGCCAGCCGACGCGGTCCTGCGTCACGGCGGTGGGCGACGTGGCCGGCCAGAAGATCACCACCATCGAAGGCCTGGGCGGGGCGCATCCGGCCCAGCAGGCCTGGGCCAGGCTGGACGTGCCCCAGTGCGGCTACTGCCAGTCGGGACAGATCATGAGCGCCGCCGCCCTGCTGGCCGAGAAGAAGGCCCCGAGCGACGAGGAGATCGACGCGGCGATGAGCGGCAACATCTGCCGCTGCGGGACCTACCAGCGGATCCGCGCCGCCATCAAGGAAGCCGCCGGCATCGCCGCCGCGCTTCCAACCCCGGCCGCGTAAGGGAGGCCGACATGACCCGTCATCTGCGCAACCTCGCCGCCTCCGCCGCCGAGACCGTGACGTCCGGCGCCACCCGCCGAGAGGTGATCGTCACCGGCGTGGCCGCCTCCGGCGCCCTGCTGGTCGGCTGCTCGCTGGCCGACGCGATGAGCGCCGGCAGCCCGGTCAAGGTCGGGGAGTTCGGCCCCTTCCTGAAGATCGCCGCCGACGGGGCGGTGACCGTGGTCTCCAAGCACATCGAGTTCGGCCAGGGCAACCACGCGGGCCTCGCCGCCATCGTGGCGGAGGAACTGGACGCCGACTGGAGCCGGGTGCGGGTCGAGCAGGCCCCGGCCAACGCCAAGCTCTACGCGAACCTCGGCATGGGCGTGCAGGGCACCGGCGGGTCCACGGCCATCTCCAACAGCTGGGACCAGCTGCGCAAGGCGGGCGCCGCGGCCCGGGCCATGTTCGTCCAGGCGGCGGCCAACCTCTGGCAGGTCAACGCGGCCGAGATCACCGTCAAGGACAGCCTGGTCAGCCATGCGGCCTCCGGCAAGTCGGCCGCCTTCGGCGACCTTCTGGCCGACGCCGCCAAGGTCACCCCGCCCGAGACCCCCGCCCTGAAGGACCCCAAGGCCTTCACCCTGATCGGCACGGATCGCGTGCGGCGCAAGGACAGCGTCGCCAAGTCGAATGGCTCGGCGGTATTCACCCAGGACGTCCGCGAGGAGGGCCTGCTGACCGCCATGGTCGCCCATCCCCCCCGGTTCGGCGGCAAGGTCGCCACCCTCGACGATGCCGCCGCCCGCAAGGTCCCGGGCGTGGTCGAGGTGTTCAAGATCCCGTCGGGCGTGGCGGTCGTGGCCCAGAACACCTGGGCGGCGAAGAAGGGTCGCGAGGCGCTGAAGATCGAATGGAACGAGGACAAGGCCGAGAAGCGCTCGTCGGCCGCCATCCTGGCCGAGTTCAAGGCGATCGCCGCCGGCCAGGGCCCGGCCGACCTGAAGTGGACGGCCTTCGACGCCAAGGGCGATGTCAGCAGCGTCACCGACGGGGAGTTGTTCGAGGTCGCCTACGACTTCCCCTACCTTGCCCATGCCGCCATGGAGCCGATGAACTGCGTCGCCCGGGTGAAGGGCAACAACGCCACCCTCTCCTTCGGCTCGCAGATCCCGACCATCGACCAGCTCAACACCGCCAAGATCGTCGGGAACCTCCCGGGCGCGGTGCAGATCGAGACCCTGTTCGCCGGCGGCAGCTTCGGGCGGCGGGCGACCTTCCAGTCGGACTATGTCAGCGAGTGCGTGCAGATCGCCAAGAAGGTCGGCAAGGGCACGCCGGTGAAGCTGGTCTGGGACCGCG
Organism: Caulobacter sp.; assembly: GCA_035627755.1. Taxonomy (GTDB): domain Bacteria; phylum Pseudomonadota; class Alphaproteobacteria; order Caulobacterales; family Caulobacteraceae; genus Caulobacter. Next base: position 6,565 of record DASPLD010000024.1, read on the forward strand.
AGGACGATCAGCGCGCCGGCTATTTCCGGCCGCTCGTCCACCACGATGTGAAGATCCGGCTGGACAAGGACGGCTTCCCGGCAACCTGGCGCCACCGGATCGTCAGCCAGTCGATCATGAAGGGCTCGCCCACGGGCGTGCCCAAGCTGGACGAGACGGCGGTCGAGGGAACCCACGGCTCTCCCTACCTGAAGGCGACGCCGCACGTGGACGCGGCGGTGGCGCTCCCCGACGTCGGCGTGCCGGTGCTGTGGTGGCGTTCGGTGGGGGCGACCCACACCGCCTTCGTCATGGAGCACACCATCGACCAGCTGGCCCGCAAGGCCGGCAAGGACCCGATCGAGTACCGCCGCGCCCTCTACGAGAAGGCGGGCGCCAGGCGGCACCTGGCCGTGTTGGACCTGGCCGTCGAGAAGGCCGGGCCGACGGCGGCGGAGGGCTTCACCCGCGGCGTGGCGGTGCATGAGAGCTTCGGCTCGGTGGTCGCCCAGATCGCCGAGGTGAAGATCGTCCCGGGCAGCGAGCCCCGGGTCGGCCGGGTGGTCACCGCCATCGACTGCGGCATCGCCATCAGCCCCGACCAGGTCGCCGCCCAGATGGAGGGGGGAACCTGCTACGGCCTGTCGGCCGCCTTGTACGGCGAGGTGACCCTGAAGGACGGGGTGGTCGAACAGACCAACTTCGACAGCTACCGCGTGCTGCGGATCGGCGAGGCCCCGACGGTGGAGACCCACATCCTGCCCTCGAACAACCCGCCCAGCGGGGTGGGCGAGCCGGGGACCCCGGTCATCGGCCCGGCGGTGGCCAACGCGCTGCTGGCCATGGGACGACCCGCGACCCTGAGCCAGCCGATGGTCAGGCCGGGGCAGATCTAACGGGCGGTCGGCAATTCCCTTCCCTGTCATCCTTCGGCCGCGAAGCGGACCGGAGCATGACACTACAGGGAAGTGGCCCTACAGCGACCCCTCCCGTTCCAGCGTCTCCAGCCCCCGGCGGACCTGAGTCAGGTGCAGCGTCGCCAGCAGGGGCGCGACGGTGGCGCGGACGCCGAGCCAGATCAGGGCTGCGTTGGTGGTCAGGTTGGGGTTGCGGCTCTCGATCTTCAGCCAGGCCCCGATGGCGAACGCGACGACGATCAGCAGCCACAGCGCGGCCCACTTGGGCGCGCGCAACAGGACGTGGCCGTCCCGCCAGGCAACCGGCGCCGAGAGCCCCTTGGGGATCCGCTTGCTGGCCGCCCAGGACATGGCGGACATGACCGCCAGGGCCAGGATCCAGAAGATGTCGCCGGCGATGGAGAGGCCCCAGATCACACTGTCACCTGCGCGCCCAGCTCGACCACCCGGCCTGGCGGGATCTTGAAGAAGTCCGTCGGGTTGGCGGCGTTCTTCATCAGGAAGATGAACAGCTTATCCTGCCACAGAGGCATTCCGCTGTGGGCGCTGGGCACGATCGAGCGGCGGCCCAGGAAGACGCTGGTGGCCATGATGTCGAACTTCAGACCCTGCTTGCGGCACAGGGCCAGGGCCTTGGGCACGTTGGGGCTCTCCATGAAGCCGTAGTTGAGGATGACCTTCCGGAAGTCGGCGTTGATGGCTTCCATGGTGATGCGGTCCTCGTCCTTCACGCGCGGCGTCTCGGCCGTGCGCACCGTGAGGATGACGTTCTTCTCGTGCAGGACCTTGTTGTGCTTGAGGTTGTGCATCAAGGCGACGGGCGTGGTGTCGGGGTCCGAGGTCAGGAAGATGGCGGTTCCCGGCGCGCGGTGCGGCGCCCGCGCGCGCAGGATGTCCATGAGGTCGGACAGGGGCACGCTGTCGCGCCGCGTCTTCTCCGAGAGCAGGTTGGTCCCGCGCGTCCAGGTCCACATGATCGTCACCAAGACCGCGCCGAGCAACAGCGACAGCCACGCCCCGTCGGGAATCTTGAGGATGGTGGAGCTGACGAACACCAGGTCGATGGAGGCGAAGACGCCGGCCCCAAGCCCCGCCTGCCACAGCGGCAGCTTCCACATGTAGCGGGCGACCACGAAGAACAGCAGGCTGTCCACCAGCATCGCCCCGGTCACCGCAAAGCCGTAGGCGGCGGCGAGGTTGGACGAGTTCTGGAACAGCAGCAGCAGCAACAGGACGCCCGCCAGCATGGCGTTGTTGACCGAAGGCACGAAGATCTGGCCGGCCTGGGTCTCGCTGGTGCGGCGGATGTCGATGCGCGGCAGCAGGCCGAGCGACACCGCCTGCTGGGTGACCGAGAAGGCGCCGGTGATCACCGCCTGGCTGGCGATGATGGTGGCGAGCGTGGCCAGGATGACGAGCGGGAGCCGCCAGGCTTCGGGGGCGAGGTGGAAGAAGGGGTTGCGGATGATCTCGGCGGCTT
>DASPLD010000025.1:0-3678 GCA_035627755.1 Caulobacter sp.
GCTTGAGCGGGCCGAAGCCGTGCGGCTGGAACAGGATCAGCAGACGGCCGTCGAAGGCGTGCAGGGTCTTGAGGGTGGCGGCGATCTTGTCCGGGTTGTGGGCGAAGTCGTCGATGACGGTGACGCCGGCGGCGGTCCCGACCAGCTCCATGCGGCGGCGGATGCCGGCGAAGGTCTCCAGCGCGGCGACGGCCTGGTCGAGGGGGACGCCGACGGCCCGCACCGCGCCCAGGGCGGCGAGGGCGTTGGCGACGTTGTGGGCTCCGGGAACGGGAAGGCTTACCGGGATGTCGGCTCCGGTGGCGCGCTCCGTCAGCCGGAAGCGCATGCCCGTCGGCAGGGGCTCGAGATCGTGCGCGGAGAGGTCGGTGGCGTCGGCGCCGAGGGCGAAGGTGACGACGGCGGCCCCGCGCCCGGTCTCTACCATGGATTGGGCGAGGGCGGCGGTTTCCGGGTTGTCGAGGTTGAGCACCGCGGTGGCCGCCCGGCCGGTGAAGCCCCCGAACAGGGCACGCAGCTCCTCCATCGACTTGTGGTCCAGCGAGATGTTGGAGACGACGGCGACGGTCGGGTCATAGCGGGCGATGGAGCCGTCGGACTCGTCGACCTCGGAGACGAACAGGTCGCGGCCGCCGATCAGGGCGCTGGCGAAGGGGTGGTCGGCGTCGGCGAAATTCTTCATCACCGCGCCGTTCATGACGGTCGGCGCGCGGCCGGACTGATGCAGGATCCAGGCGATCATGCCGGTGATGGTCGACTTTCCGCTGGTGCCGGCGACCCCGATCGAGGTCGGGGCGGCGTTGAACAGCTGCGACAGCAGCTCGGGCCGGGTGACGATGCGCGCGCCGGCTCTACGCGCCGCGCCGATGTCGGGCACTGTGTCCTCGATGGCGCCGGTGGCGACAACGATCTGGGAGGGGCGGGTGACGCCGGAGCCGTCCTGCGGATGCAGGGTGACGCCGTGGCCCTCTAGCCAGGCGAATTTCTCCGGCGTGCGGCCTTGGTCGCGGGAGCGGTCGGAGCCCTCGATCCGGCCACCCTGGGCCTGGACGATCATGGCCAGGGGCAGCATGCCCGAGCCGCCGATCCCGCAGAAGAAATAGTCGTCTTGATTCATGAGGGCGAAACCGGGGAATGTCCGGCGGCCTGACTAGCACGCTCGGGCGGGGAGGCCAGCGGCCAGATGAAGATCGGCATCGTCAACGCTAGTTCGCGCTTCAGCCGGGAGCGGGCGGACGCCGTGCACGCCTGGTTCGAGACCCATGTGCCGGACGGTTCGATCAAGGTGGTGTTCCACCCGGCCAGCTTCGGCAAGCACGGCCATTTCGGCGGCGATGACGCCAGCCGGGCGGCGGCCTTTGTGGAATACGCCAATGATCCGCGGCTGGACGCGGTGTGGTTCGCGCGGGGCGGCTACGGCTCGTGCCGGATCGCCGAGGCGGTGCTGCCGCAGCTGACCGAGGTGGCGCGGAAGAAGCGGTACCTGGGCTACTCCGACGCAGGGACGCTGCTGGCGGGGCTGTACAAGGCGGGGTTCCCGCATGTGGCGCACGGGCCGATGGCGTCGGACGCGGTGCGCAACGACGCGACGGCGTGGCGGGCGCTGAACTGGCTGAAGCGGGGTGATCCGGCGTCGTGGGAGCCGACGCTGCACGAGGACCCGAGGCCGGCGGTCGCCTTCAATCTGAGCATCCTTGACGCCCTGGTCGGGACGGCGCTGGAGCCGGACCTGAGCGGCCATGTGCTGATGCTGGAGGATGTGTCGGAGCCGCTGTACCGGGTCGACCGGATGATGTTCCACCTGACCGGTCAGGCGTCGATCCGAAAGGTGGCGGGCATCCGGCTGGGGCGGGTGTCGGACATCGTCGAGAACGACCCCGACTTCGGTCTGACGCCGGAAGAGATCGTCCGTTACTGGTGCCAGAGGTCGGGAGTTCCGTATCTGGGGGCGGCGGACATCGGCCACGACCGCGAGAACAAGGTGGTGCCCTTCGGGCCGCGGTAGGGCAGCGACCGCAGCGACGCTGGCGCCGGAGCGTCCGCCGCGCCATGTTCGATGGGCATGAACCGCCGCAACCTTCTGATCCGCGCCGCAGGACTGGCCATCGTCGTCGGCGGTGCCTGGTGGGCCCGAGAGACCCTTTTCTGGCCCGCGCCGGACCTGAGCTTCGGGGAGGGCGGGGCAACGCCCTGGCTGCCCTATGCGCGGCGGGCCAATGTACCGACCATTCGGGTGCGAATAGAAGGCCGCGAGGTGATCGCCCTGATCGACACCGGCGCGCAGTATTCGGTTGTCGACCGTCGACTGGTCGCAGCCCTGCCGCCGCAGCGCCGGTCGCTGTTCGACATGCCGCTGGTCGCCTATGGCGTCGGTGGCGGCAGCCAGATGGGGCGGGGCACGAGCGTCGAGGTCGCCCTGCCAGGCCTCACCATCCAGAAGCTGCGGGCGGCGATTCTGGACCTGGGCCCGCTGGCGTCAGAAGACGGGCTGAACACGCCGCTGATCCTCGGCCGGGACGTGCTGGAGCATCTGGTGCTGGCGCTGGACCCGCAGCGGAGACATGTGCGGCTGATCGCCCGTGAATCGTTCGTGCGGCCACCGGACCTGACGCCCGCGGTGGTTCAGCCATCCGGCGGCGGCCTGACCGCAGAGGTCACGGTGGAGGGCGTGCCGGTGAAGGCTGTGATCGACACGGGCGCGTCGTCCCTGCTGGCGCTGGACCGGGCCACCGCCGAAGCCGCTGGACTGATGGACGGGCGGCCTCAGGAGAGCGGCACCAGTCTGGTGCTGGGCGGCGCCATGCGGGCTGCTGTGCTGGAGGCGCGCACCGTCACCTTCGCCGATCACCTGTACCGGCGGGTGCAGGTCGGCGTCTTCGAGCAGCCCCCGCTGCCGAACTTCCCCGGCGCCCTGGTGGGGATGGAGGCGTTCGCAGGGCGCAGGGCCGCGATCGATCTCGGCGCCGGCACGTTGCACGTGTCGCAGCCGCTGGACCTGACGGTGGGCTGAACTCAGAGAGCCGAGAAGGTGTCGCAGGCGGCAGGATCGCCCGACTCGTAGCCTTGGCGCAGCCACCTGACCCGATCGGCCGAGGAGCCGTGGGTGAAGCCCTCGGGCGAGACCCGCCCGCCGCCGTGCCGTTGCAGATTGTCGTCGCCGATGGCGCTGGCGGCTATCATGCCTTCCTCCAGATCACCGGCTTCAAGCGCGACCTGACCGTTGGAGACGGCGGCGGCGTTGGCGGCCCAGACGCCGGCGTAGCAGTCGGCCTGAAGCTCCAGGGCCACCGAGTAGCGATTGGCCTCGGCCTGGCCCGCGGCGCGCTGCTGGGCCCGCTGGACCTGCTGCGACGTGCCCATCAGGGTCTGGACGTGGTGGCCGTATTCGTGGGCGATGACATAGGCGCGGGCGAAATCGCCCGAGGCGCCGAGCTCGCTTTCCATTTGCGCCCAGAAGGACAGGTCGAGATACACGTGCCGGTCGGTGGGGCAGTAGAAGGGCCCCATGGCGGCCTGGCCGAAGCCGCAGCCGGTCTGGGCACCCTGTTCGTAGAGGGTCACGGTCGGGGGCTGGTAGCCCCGCAATTTGGTCTTCCAGACGTCATCGACGTTGGCGCCGATCACGTCGACGAAGAGACCCGCCTGATCCGTCGGGGTGCCGTGGGTTCCCTGCTCCGC
>DASPLD010000026.1:0-12087 GCA_035627755.1 Caulobacter sp.
CCTCCGAAGGCAAAGGTCACACGTTCGAATCGTGTCGGGTGCGCCATCTCCCTCAGAAACGCTAAATTTCAAGGCGAGAACCTGGCCGGCGTCGCCGTTGGCAGCCGGAGGCTGGGGAAGCCGCGCCTGCTATTCGACCCGCTGCACCACCCGGGCTTTCCCGTTGCGAATGACGAAGAACAGCCCCTTCTCGCCGTCATCAATCAGCGAAAGCGTGCCGTTCACCTCCACGAGATGGTAGCCGGCCGGGATCGGGCGCTGCAGCATGACCTCGACGACCTCATTGGGCTCGGCCGGCGGGTGGAAGAAGCACACCGGCGTATAGGGCGAGATGAGGAAGTGGGCGGTCTTCGTCGCGGTTTCGAGCGGCAGCATGTAGCCCCGCAAAGTCACGCGCTGGCCGGCCAGGCGCCGGACCTCGGGCGGGTGCGACGCGCGGTAGGCCTGGGTCCGCCCATCGATCCGAACCCGGGTCTGCCGCAGGGTGTCCCACAGGGGATCGTTCGCCTTGGGGAGCGTCAGCTGAAGCTGGCGCTCCACTGACAATTCACCGTCGAGGGCGGCGGGAAGAGGCTGTGAGGCCATCGGGCCGGTCGTACGGAGCGCCTCGCCGCCCGAAGCCGATGACCTGGCCTCGCCCGGCGCATCCGCCGGCTCCAAGCCACGCGACGGGGGCGACTCCGGGGCAACCGCCGGCTGGGAGCCTTGGGATGCCGGCGCCCGCGGCCCACATCCGGCGACCACGACAACGGCCGTCAGCAGCGCGCTCAACCCCCCTCTCCGCATTGCGATTCTCCGATGGTCTGCCGGCGATCCTGCCGCCCCGGGATCAGGCCGGGAGGGCATGCAAGCTTCCGGGAGATGGGCAGTTCACCGGGCCGGGATCGACGTCCAGAACGAGCCCGCCGTTGGCCTCAAGGCTCATGATGATGGCGCTTCCAGTTCCACAGGTGCGCGGTCGCCAGGCACAGCCCGCCCAGAAGGGTCAGGGCGGCTTCCCATTCCGGACCTGGCCATTCCAGGACGCCGGCGGTGAGGAGTGCGAGACCGAGCAGAGCCGCGCCCAGAGTCGGCCCATGTCGCCAGCCGCCCGATCCGAGCAGCGCAAGGAAGGATATGGGCGCGGCGGCGGACAGGAAGGCCAGATGCGCCCATTCGGCCTGCGCCCAGGCGGCCATGAACGGCAAGGCGGCCGCCGCGATGGGAAGCCCCAGGCAATGGACCAGGCAGAGGCCCGACAGGCCGATGGCCGAGGCGTCGAACAGGCGGCTAAGCGCGCGGGGGGCAGCCATCATCACTCCTACCGAACTTGTATCCCTTGTATGTTATTATATAACATTACATCAAGCCTGATCGAAGCCGCAGAGGCCCAGATGACGACTGTTTCCGATCCCTACGCGACGCTCGACCCGTGATCTGCAGCCCGACGCTTGAGATCGAGGAGCTCACCGCGGCGCGGAACGGGACCGCTGTGTCGACCCTTCGCCGCCTGCACGTCGGGCCGGGACAGACCGCGCTTCTTGTCGGGCCGTCCGGGGCGGGCAAGACCTCAACCCTGCTCGCCCTGGCGGGCCTGGCCCAGATCCTGGGCGGCCGCGCCCGCCTGGGCGACGCGGAGCTGACGGCTCTGGGCCCGCGGGACTGGGACCGGTTCCGGGCCCGTCAGCTGGGATTCGTCTTCCAGGACATCCATCTGGTCGCCGGGCTATCGACCCTCGACAATGTCCTGCTCGGCTGCTTTGCGGGCGGACTGGCCGGCGACCGCGTCCGGGCAGAGGCCCTGCTCGCCGACCTGGGCCTCGCCGAAAAGGCGCGGCGGCCGGCCGAACGCCTGAGCCGGGGCGAGGCCCAGCGGGTCGCCGTCGCTCGGGCCATGCTGAACAACCCGCGGCTGATCCTGGCCGACGAGCCGACCGCGAGCCTGGACGATCAGGCCTGCGAGACCGTCTTCGAACTCCTTCGAGGCGCGGCCAGGGCCACCGGCGCCGCCTTGGTGATCGCGACCCATGACAGTCGACTGCGAGCCCGTGGCGACGTCGTGGCGCGGGTGGAGCCGGCGCGATGATGCTGCTGAGGCTCGTTCTGGCCTTCATCGGCCGGCGCCCGCTCACCTGGGCCTTCCATGTCCTGACCCTCGCCGTGGGGGTCGCCATCGTGCTGAGCCTCCTGCTGGTCGACCGGGCGGTGGAGGCGAGGTTCGCGCGAGACCTGGCCGGGGTCGATCTGGTGATCGGGGCCAAGGGCAGTCCATTGCAGCTGGTGCTCTCGGCCGTCTTCCAGATGGACGCGCCGACGGGCAACATCCCGATCGCCGAAGCTGAGCGGTTCAGCCGGAACCCCCTGGTGCGGTCCGCCATCCCCCTGGCCATGGGCGACAGCTACGGCGGCGTCCGCATCGTCGGCGCCACCCGGGACTACCTGGATCTCTATGGGGCCGCGCCGGAGGAAGGACGGCTGTGGGCGCGCCCGATGGAAGCGGTGATCGGCGCCGACGTCGCGCGACGGCAAGGACTGCGCCTTGGCCAATCCTTCGTTGGTTCCCACGGCTTCGCGCCAGGCGGCGAGCGCCATGAACAGGCGCCCTACGTCGTGGTGGGCGTCCTGAAGGCCACCGGCGCGGTCGTGGACCGGCTGATCATCACCGATCTGGCGAGCGTCTGGGCAATCCATGGCCATGACGCGGACAGGGACAAGCACCGGGCGGACGAGCCAGAACACGGTGACCATGAAGCCGAGGGCCACAGTAGTCGTGAGGTGACGGCGCTCCTGATCCGGTATCGTTCCGCGATGGGCGCAGTCGTCCTTCCTGGGCAGGTCCGCCGCACGCCCGACCTGCAGGCTGCCGCGCCGCCCATCGAGCTGGCCCGGCTATTCTCGCTTCTGGGCTCTGGCCTGGACCTCCTCAGGGGCGTCGGCCTGGTTGTCGTCGGCCTGTCGGGGGCCGGTTTCTTCGTCGGCCTGATCGCGGCCGTCAGCCAGCGTCGGCGCGACCTGGCCCTGCTTCGCGCCCTTGGCGCGTCGCCTCGACGGCTCCTGTCGATCGTGGCCCTGGAGGCGGCGCTGCTCGGCGCGGCGGGAGGCCTCATGGGGATTCTCGGCGCGCGAGGATTGATGGCCCTGCTGTCGGTGGCCTCGGCCCGTGGCCTCAGCGGACCGATCCTGACGGCGCCCCCGCCGGGCGGACTTGAGGTCATGGCGCTGGCCCTGGCCACAGGCCTCGCGGTCATCGCGGCGATACTGCCGGCCTGGGTCGCGAGCCGGGCCGACCCGGCGAAGGAGCTCGCCTGACCCGCGATGGGTTCAGCGCAGCCTCTTCCGCCGGCAACCGGATCAAGCGCGCAGCCGCGAACAACCCGGAGCAGCGGGTTCGAATATCGCCAAGGGCTTGTCATGTCGTGCAATGTTATATCATAACGTGCCGTTGATCGAAGCTGGGGCTGGGGATGAAGGGCGGTCTGTCATCTGCGCGGTACAGCCGCTTGGAGCCGGAGTGGGAAGACTATGTCGTCGAGACCTTCTCGGGTCCGGTCGACCTGTCGGGAACGACGCCGCGCGGCGTGGCCAAGAACATCGTCTATGTCTCGGCGGAGCACCGGCTCAACAGCTGGGTCACGGGCCAGGTCGCGGTCGAGGCCTATGACGACTACGCGGTCACTGAGAACAACAGGGTCGAGGCCGGCGCCTATGAGCTCGTGACCCTCAACTTGCGGCTTTCGCCCCCCAGCCTGCCGGGCCTGACCCTTGACCTGACGGTCAACAACGCCCTGGACGAGGCGTACGGCTTCTACTTCGGCGGACGGACGAACCCGACCTATGCCACTCCGGGTCCGCCGCGCCAGGTTCGCGCAACCCTGCGGGCGCGGTTCTGATGGCCGCGCTGCTGCACAGGCGCGCGGCCCTGGCCGGCGCCCTGGCGCTGGGGGCCTGTGGAAGGCCCGCCGGCGGAAGCCGGGGGGACGTCGCGAACGCCAAGGACGTGCCGATGGCGCGGGCCCGCACCTTCAGGGTGCGTGAGCGCGATGGATACCGCATCGTCGATGTGGAAGCCTCGGTCGTGGCCTGGGGCGGCGCGTCCGGCGGCCCGCCGCAGCGCGCGCGGCTGGTCCTTGTTCCAAGAGACGCCGCCGCGCCGGCCCTGACGGGCGATCTGTCCGGCGCCCAGCTGGTGCGGACGCCGGTCGAGCGCATCGCGGTGAACGACCAGCCGCAGGAAGCCATCGTCAGGGCCCTGGGCGTGGCCGATCGGCTTGTCGCGGTCGGCGGGCACAACAGCTACGACGATGCGATCCGGGCCGGCGTGAACCGTGGCAGGATCCATCAGGTCGGCTACGGCTGGCACCAGCCGCCGACGCTCGACGCCCTGGTGACGGCAAGACCGGACCTCTTCCTCGGCCGGATGGCCGACCTCACGCACACCCAGCACATGGAGCGGGTGAAGTCGCTCGGGATTCCCGTGCTGCCGGTCTTCATCGATTCCGAGCCCCACTACCTGGGCCGCGTCGACTGGGTGCGGCTGGTCGGCATGCTGGTGGGCCGGGAACGGGAGGCGGAGGCCTTCGTCGCTGAGGTGACGCAGGAAGTCCTCCGCTGGAGGGCCCTGGCGGCGGCCCAACCCAGGCGTTCGATGCTTTGGGCCTGGTATCTGAGCGCCGGTGATCGCTGGTCGGTCACCCAGCGCAACGCCGACGCGGCCCTGATCCGTGACGCCAACGCCGAGCTGGTGATGGGCGCGCCCGACGACCCGGAGCTGGACGTCTTCTCGCGCCTCTCGACCGAGCAGCTTCTTCGGAGCGGCACGCAGGCGGATTGCTGGATGATCCGCGACCCGCTTTCCAGCGCCTTCACGAACCGCGCGATCCTGGAGCGCTTCAAGGCCTACCGCGAGGGACAGGTCTACTGGCAGCACGGACGGAAGAACCCCAGCGCGGACAGCTGGGAAGTCTGGGAAATGGGCACCATCCGGCCCGACTGGGTGCTGGCCGACATCGCCCGGATGGTCCATCCCGGCCTGCGCAGCGGCGAGCTCCGCTACCACGCCCTCGAAACCTGGGAGGGCGGTCATGCCGGTTCGGGTCACCACTAGCAGCCTCGTCCTGCTTGCCGCCCTGCTGGCGCTGGCGATCTACGCCCTGGCCCGCGGCCAGATCGCGCTGCCGTTCCTTGAGGCGATCAAGGCGCTGTTCGGCGCCGAGAGCGAGGGGCTGTCCGGCCAGATCGTGCGGGAAATCCGACTGCCGCGCGTCCTGGCCGCCGTGCTCGCCGGATCGGCCCTGGGCGTGGGCGGGGTGCTGATGCAGGCGCTGTTCCGCAACCCCGTCGCCGACGGCTGGTCGCTGGGCCTGCTGGCCGGCGGCCAGCTGGGGGTCGCCCTGACCGTGACCGCCGCCGCCTTCGCAGGGCCCGCCGCGGTGTCGTTCCTGACCCTGTTCGCCGGGCCCAGCATCACCCTCGCCGCAGCTGCGGGGGTCGCGCTCGCGGCGGCGGCCATGCTGGCGCTCGGCCGCCGGCTGAGCGCCATCACCCTGCTGGTGGTCGGCCTGATGATGGGATTCACCGCCCAGGGCCTAACCAGCGTGCTGCTGCATTTCGCGGCCCGCGCTGGCGGCCGGGTCTACGGCGGATGGAGCGACGCGAGCTTCGCCGGGGTGCAGCCGGAGAGCCTCCCTTGGCTCGCGGTCCCGATCGTCGCGGGGATGGTCCTGGCGGTGGCCACGGCCAAGCCCCTCTCCTCGCTGCTGCTCGGCGAGAACTATGCGCAGAGCCTCGGCGTCCGGGTCGGCGCCCTCCGTCGCCTGGCGCTGACCGCGACGGTCATGCTGGTCGCCCCGGTCGTCGCCTTCTGCGGTCCGGTCTCCTTCATCGGGCTGATCGTGCCGCACCTCGCCCGAGCCCTGGCCGGCAGCGCCCGGATTCTGCCGCTCCTGCCGATAGCCGCCCTTGGCGGCGCCCTGCTGGCCCTGGCGGGAGACGCCATCGTGCACGCCCCCTGGGAGCAGCACTTCCTGCATCTGAACGCCATCCTGGCCATCGTGGGGGCTCCGGCCGTGATCCTGCTGCTCGTGTTCTCGCCCGCCCTGCGGGGGTGGCGCTGATGCTGGCCCTCGAGGACCTCAGCGCCGGCTACCACAACGCCCGCGGCGTCGTACTCAGGGATGTCCGGCTGGAGGTCCAGGCCGGCGCCTTCGTCTGCATCCTTGGCCGCAACGGGGCCGGCAAGTCGACGCTGATGCGCACCATCGCCGGACTGCAGGCGGCGCTCGGCGGTGCGGCCAGGCTCCAGGGGGAAGCGATCAACCAGATGCGGCCGGCGGTGCGCGCGCGACGGGTGGCCGTGGTCCTCACCGAACGGCCGGCCAGCCCGGGCCTGCGGGTGGACGATGTCGTGGCGCTCGGTCGCCAACCCTTCACGGGCTGGGACGGCCGGATGGCGCCGGAGGACGAGCGGATCGTCGAGGAGGCGCTGGCCCGGGCCGGCGCATCCGGCTTCCGCGGGCGCTACTTCGACCACCTCAGCGACGGGGAACGCCAGCGGGTGATGATCGCCCGCGCCATCGCCCAGACGCCCAGGCTGATGGTGCTCGACGAGATCACGGCCTTCCTGGACCTGCCGGGCCGGGTGGAGGTCATGTCGCTGCTTCGTCGCCATGCTCACGAGAGCGGGACCGTGGTCCTGCTGTCGAGTCACGACCTCGATCTGTCCCTGCAGCTCGCCGACTCCGTCTGGCTTCTGGATGGCGGCGGCGACCTGAAGGTCGGTCCGCCCGGCGAGCTGACCCGCGCCGGGCACATCGGGGCGGCCTTCGATACGGCCGAGATCACCTTCGCGCCCGAACTCGGGCGGTTCCAGCTACGCCGCTAGGCTTCGTCCAAGGGAAATCATGCGCCATCTGCTCTTCGTCGCCGCCAGCCAGCTGGTCTGGCTGCCCATCACAGCCGCCCGGGCCCAGGACGCGCCCATGGCGACGGCGCCGGAAATCGAGGCTGTCACCGTCTATGGCCGGCCCCTGGGTCGCGCCCCGGGCGAGACGGCCACCAAGACCGGGGCCCCGATCATCGAGGTCCCGGCGACGATAAACGTGGTCCCGCGCGAGCTGCTGGACCTCCGCGGCGTGTCGAACATCGGGGAGGCCGCCGAGACCATCAGCGGCGTCACCCGGACCATTGGCTTTGCTGGCAATCAGCGGTTTCGCATTCGGGGCTTTTCCGTCGTCAGCACCCTGCGCGACGGCTTCAGGCAGAGCACCTCCCAGCCCGACATAGACCTGCAGGGCGTTGACAGCATCGAGGTGCTGAAGGGGCCGGCGTCCGCCCTCTACGGCCGCTTCGAACCCGGCGGAGTGATCAACTTCGTCAGCAAGCAGCCGGCGGACGCGTTCGCGGCGGAAGCGACGGTATCCGGCGGCTCACACGACTACTTCCGGGGCGGCCTGGACATGGGAGGGCCTTTGGACAGCCAGGGCCGCCTTCTGGGGCGCCTCAACCTGGCCTACGAGAACGCCGACAGCTTCCGGGACCTGGTGGACAACGAACAGCTGTTCATCTCGCCGGTGGTCGAGTGGCGACCGGACGACCGGACCGGCCTGCTGGTCCGTCTCGAGTACCTCGAGCGCGACGCCGCCTTCGATCGCGGCCTCGGCAACAATCCCGTGTTCCTCAAGGTCCCCATCAGCCGAAACTACGGCGAAGCCTTCATGCGCATCCGGAAGGAGCAAGGGTCGGGCTCCGTCGTGCTGAACCGGGCCTTGACCGACAGCTGGCGCCTGCGCCTGGGCGCCTTCGTTTCCGTCACCAAGGTTCCTGAGGAGGCGTTCTTCAACTACGGCTTCCCCGCCCTCAGCGGCACGACCGTCAATCGCAACTTCTCCAGCTATCGCGAGCGCCAAGAGGACAGCACGGTCCAGGCCGAACTCTACGGCCGCTTTGCCACCGGGCCTCTGAGCCACCGGGTGCTCGTCGGCGCGGAGCGCAGCCGCGACTCCCTCGCCTACCTCGACGGCCGGGTCGCCTTCGGCCAGCCGATCGATCTGCTGAATCCCGTGCGCACCGGCAGACCCAACACCTATCTCGACGTGGGCGACAGCCGCTACGAATACGAAAGCACCGCCATCTACCTGCAGGACGAAATCGCCTGGGGGCGGTGGCGGCTGCTGCTTGGCGGACGCCAGGAGTGGACCGACACCTACGCCTTCTCGACGGGATACGTTGAGCCCGGCGTGACCAGGCGTGACCAGCCCTTCTCCCCCCGGGCTGGACTGACCTTCCTCGCGACACCGAACCTGTCGGTCTACGCCAGCTGGACGCGTTCCTTCCGCAATGAAGCCGATGGCGGCCTGATCCGGGACGGACTGACCCCGAAGCCGACGGAAGGAGAGCAGTTCGAGGCCGGCGCGAAGGCGCTGCTGCTCGACGGCCGGGTCGAAGCCACGTTGGCCGCCTTCGACCTGACAAAGACGAACGTGGTGGTGAGCGACCCGGCCGACTTCAGCAAGGTGATCCAGATCGGGGAACTGAAGGTCCGGGGCATTGAAGGCGAGGTTTCGGCCCGGCCGGCGGAACCCTGGACGGTGGTGGCGTCATACGCCTACACCGATACGGAGATCACCCGCCACAGCACGCCAGGTCTTGTCGGCAACTGGATGCCGGGCGTGCCCAGGCATCAGGCCAGCCTCTGGACCTCGTGGCGGTTCTCCCGCGGGACGCTCGGCGGTCTCACCGTCGGCGGCGGCGTGTTCCACGCTTCGCGGCAGGCCGCCACGACGTCTAACAGCTTCTTTCTGCCGGCCTATGTCCGCATCGACGTCAACGCCGCCTACGCCATCGGCGAGCGATGGGAGATCCGGGCGAACATCGACAATCTGACGGACGAGAAGATCTACATCACGGGAGGCTTCTCCCAGGTCTATCCCCAGGCTCCGCGTACGGCCCGGCTGACCCTGACACGGCGGTGGTGAGCCATGCGGCGAGCCAGCCTGTTCTCGACCGGCGTCGCCGCCTTGGCCCTCGCGGCGAGCACGGCGGCGGCCCAGGCGCCGGTCGATACCCTCACCTATCCCGCCAGCTTCTATGCGCCCTACAGCCCGCAGACGGCGCTGGACATGGTCCAACGGACCCCGGGATTCGTCCTTGCCGAGGGCGAACAGCTCAGGGGTTTCGGCGGCGGCTCCGGCAATGTGCTCATCGATGGGGCGCGGCCCGCGAGCAAGTCCGGAGGGCTGGAGGATGCGCTGCGCCGCATCCCGGCGTCGCACGTCGAGCGCGTCGAGGTCGTCCGCGGCGCCCAGACGGCCGAGGCGCAGGGGCAGTCGACGGTTCTCAACATCGTGCGGCGGCGGGAGCGGACCGGCGGCGCCTGGTCGGCTGAGATGGAGCGCAATGGCGGCGGCCTGATCTATCCGCGGCTGGAGGCGACCTTGACCGGCCAGGCGGCCGGCTGGGACGCCACGGTAAAGGCCAACGCCTTCTGGGAGCAGTATCCCTACCGCACGTTGCGCACGAACCGTGACGCGGACGGCGACCTCACCTCGACCTGGATCGACGACCGTCCGACCACCCTGACGGAAGGCTTCCTCTCCGGCGAGGCCAGCCGAGCGCTGGCCGGGGGTATGGCGCGGCTGAACGGGCGGATGGGGTGGCAGAGGTTCTACTACGACCAGGAGAGCGACATCTTCCTGGCTCGCGCCCCTGGCGGCAGCCCGGACCAGACCAACCTGTTCGAGTACGACCGCGAAGATTGGACGTTGGAAGTCGGCGGCGACTACACGCGGGAGGTTCCGGGCTGGACGTGGAAGACACTGGGTCTGGCGAACGCCAAGATCTACGGGCAGGAACAGTCCGATGTTCGGCGGAGCGCTGGCGGGGCTCTTGTGGCCCGTTCCGATGCGCGCCTCAGCCAGTTACCGGTGGAGGCTCTGTTGCGGACGACCCTCGCGGGTCGGGGCGGCGGCGCCATCCGCCCGGAGGTCGGAGCGGAAATCGCCTACAACCGCCTGGAAAGCCGTTTCAGCCTGACGACGGACAACGGCTCGGGACCGGTTCCGGTCGAACTTTCGGCTGCCGACGTGCTGGTCCAGGAGTGGCGCGGCGAGGCCTTCTTCAACGGGACCTGGGCGGTCAACGACAGCCTGACCCTCGAAGGCGCCCTGGCCGTCGAGGGGTCATGCATCACCGTGACGGGGGACGTCGAGAACGAGCAGAGCTTCCTCTTCCTCAAGCCCGCCGCTGCGGTGGTCTGGCGCCCCTTCCCCGAACTCCAGGTGCGGGTCGGCGCGCTCCGCCGCGTCGGACAGCTGAATTTCACCGATTTCGCGGCCTCGGCCGAACTTCAGGACGACCAGGCCGTCGCCGGCAATCCGGCTCTGGAGCCGGAGAAGATCGACCGGCTGTCGGCGGCCATCGACTACCGCGGCGCCCGCGGCCTGGCGGTCAACGTGGAATTCTATCTGGAGCGTCGGGACGATGTGCTCGAACAGGTGCGTCTGCCGTCCGGGACGCCCGGGCTGGCCAACGCCGGAACAGCAGAGGTTCTCGGCGTCAAGGCGAACGCCACCTTGCCCCTGCAAATCGTCGCGCCGGGGCTGAGCTTGAAGGCGGAAGGCGAGGTTCGCGAGACCTCGTTCGACGATCCTCTGACGGGACGCGCCAGGGACCTGAGCGGCTTTCGCAGTCCGATCTTCAAGCTCGAGCTGATCCACGCCCCTCCTGGCGGCGACTGGAACTGGGGCGTCAATGTCGCAAGCTACGACGGGGTGGAGGGCGCCCAATATCTCGTGGATCAGATCGACTTCAATCGGTACGGCCCCACGGTCGGAGGCTATGTGGAGACCTCGGCAATCTCCGGTCTCCTTGTCCGCCTGTCCGTTCGCAACGCCGCGACCGAGCGCAACTATCGCCTCAGAACCTTCTACGCGCCCGATCGGTCAGGCGCCCTCCTGGGGACCGACGAGCGGGAAAGTGCGCGCGGCGTGTTCGTGACCCTGAGGGTCAGTGGCCGCTTCTGATGGCCGCGTCGGCCCGCGCGCGCGGGGCCGCGCTCGGGCGCCTCGCCACCCCGATCAGCGCCGTGGAGGGGACCGGAAGGATCGCGCGGTCGCCCGCCATGCGGCGCACCTCCGCGACCACAGCGGACTTGTCGGCGTCTTCGAGGCTGGTCCAGTCCGGCGACATGCCGAAGAGGGTGTCGGGCGCGTCCAGGGCGGCGACGTCCAGCTCGTAGTCGAAGGTCACCGCCTCGATGTGCGGGGCCGTGAAGCCGGCGGCCACCATCTCGCGCGCAAAGTCCCGGCGATCGCTGAGCGCCGCGACCGCCGCGGGCATCCTCATCCCCTCGCGCCCGGGGAACAGGGCCTGGCGCACCTGACCCAGAAGCAGGAAGGTCGCTGCGCCGCTGTCACGCCAGGTGGCGACCACCCCGTAACCGCCGGGACGCGCGACCCGCGCCATCTCCGAAAGGCCTTTGCGCCAGTCCGGGAACATGATCACCCCGAAGATCGAGAACACGGCGTCGAAGCCGCCATCCGGCAGCGTGAGCGCCTGCCCGTCCATGACCCGGGCCTCGACATTGGGCAGGGCCGCGGCCGCGATGCGCGCGACCATGCCTGGCGAGAAGTCGGTCGCGAGCACCTGCGCGCCGGCTTGGGCCGCCGCCAGCGCCAATGCGCCGGTTCCGGCCGCCACGTCCAGAATCCGGGCGCCGGGCGTCAGCGCCACCCTGGCCAATGCCGCCTCGGCATATTTCGCCGTGAACGGATGGGCGGTCTTCTCGTAGTGCTGAGCGGCCGTGTCCCAATGGTCGGGGTTCTCGAATGGTCGCATTCCCAGGCTCCGCGGAGGTCATGATACTTTAAAAGTAACGTGATCGCGGGCGCTTGCCAACCACCCTCTGTCCGACGAGGGTCCTGATGTGCGCAAAGACAGCCGCCTCTCCCGAATGCTCCATGTGCTGCTGCACATGGCTCAGCGCCATGAGCCGATGACGTCCGATGCGATCGCGCAGATGCTCGGCACCAACCCGGCCGTGGTCCGGCGCACCATGGCGGGGCTTCGGGACGCCGGCTATGTGCGCTCCGAAAAGGGCCACGGCGGCGGCTG
>DASPLD010000027.1:0-11903 GCA_035627755.1 Caulobacter sp.
ACCGAGCGGGTGACCACCTCGCGGTCGCCATGCCAGTTCTTCGCGTGGTCCAGGATCTTGTCGACCGTGAGAGCCGAGTCCTGCATCAGGCCGCGCATACGCTTCATCCCCGAGAGTGTGTGTCCTTCCGCCACACGCTAACGGGCTGGATGCCGCAGCGCAAACCGGCGCCGCCTACGGGCGAGCGGAATCTCGCTCCTCAAGCACGAGGCGCACGGTCCGGCTGGCCTCTCCGCGGCGGATGCTCAGCTCGAAGCGCTCGCCCGGCGGGCCCGCCAACGCCGCCGGCAGCCCGGCGAGGCCGCCGCCGCTCCAGCCGGTGATCAGGTCGCCCGGCCGCAGGCCCGCCCGGGCCGCCGGGCCCAAGGGATCCAGCGCAGTGATCCCGGCCGTCTCGCCGGCGAGCGTCAGGATCACGCCGGCCCAGCCGGGTCCGACCACCTCCTGGGCGAACGCCGGAGCGGCGGCCAGCGCAAGGCCGGCCGCGCCCAGTCCGCCAAGAGCCGCACGCCGCGACATGGTCATCGGTGTCGAATGATCCCCGGAAGGCCCCCGCCGCCAGACTCGCCAAAGCGGCGCGCCGCGTCAACCGCTAGACCAGGTCTTCCAGCACCACCGTGACCACGGCCGGGGCGCCGCTGCGTTCGACCTGGATGTCCACCCTCGAGCCGGCCGCCCCCTGGAGGGCCCAGATCAGGCCGTAGTAGCCGTCGGCCCCCCGCCAGCCGGTGACCTTGTCGCGCCGGACCAGGCCCGCCTTGGCGGCCGGGCCGTCCGGGGTGACCCAGGTGACGCGGATCTCGCCGTCGACGAGGTCGACGTCCATGCCGGCGCGGTTGTAGCGATAGACGTCCTGGATCGCCTTGCTGGGCCGGAAGTAGAACCGCCGCCGGATCGGGTGGTGCAGGAAGTTGATCCGCCGCAGCACCTCCATGCCGATCACGCCCTGGGCGTCCTGGACGCTGTCGCGGCCGCTGTCGGCCGGATCGCCCAGGTGGACGATGGGATTGGCGAAGCCGTAGCGGCCGATGCGCAGCTTCTGGGCCCGCACCGTCCGGGCCACCGCGTCCCCGGCGATGGTGCCGATGCCGGACTCCAGGTGCTTGGGATAGTGGTCCCACAGGCCCCGCTTCTTCACATAGTCGGGGAACAGGAACAGCATGCCCGTCGCGCCGGTGTCGACCAGCAGCCGGACCGGCTGGCCGTCGAACGCGGCGTCGATCACGGGCCGGTGGTCCAGGTCCTGGAAATGCTCGGGATCGACCGCGGACGTCCCCATCCGGTTCATGGTCCCGAAGCTTTCGCCCTGGGCATAGGTCGCCAGTTCCTCATGGCCTTCTGGCGGGCCGTTGTCGGCCATGCGAAGGGCGATGGTCATCTGCTGGGTGTCGAAGTCGAGGCCCATGATCGCCCAGCGGGCAGCCGGCAAGGAGCCGACGATGAGGTCGGCGTCGTCGCTCATCACTCCGGCCAGAACCGGGTCCTTCTCGCGCACGGCCCCGCCGCCGATCGCCACTTCCTTGGCGAAGTAAAAGGGCACGTTCGCCCGCCCGACCGCCCCCTGGACCTGGCCGCGGGCGTACCGGGTCAGGCCATGCGCCTTGGCCGCCTTGTTGCTGATGCCGAAGACGTTGGAGCCGGTGTCGATCAGGAAGGCGACCGGCTCCTTGCCGTTGATGGACGCCGCGGTCCAGGGGCGGTTGCGGGTGATCCGGAAGGGGATCTGGACACTGCTGGCCCCCGCCGCCGGCGTGGCGGCCAGCAGGGCCCCGGCCGCCGCCAAGGTCGATCTGCGGGTAATGGACATGGTGCTTTCCCCCCAAAGCCTGGCGCCAGCGTCTGGCGGATGCGGGTCGCCGTCAATGGCCGCCGATTTGGCGGGAACCTCGGTCTCAGAGCAGCAGCGGGGCGGCCGAGGGCGGGGGCGTGGGGGGCGGCTGGCGCTTCTTGCGGACCAGGCGGCCGACCCGGGCGAGCAGCTGCTGGTCGTCGAACGGCTTGGCCAGGTAGTCCTTGGCCCCAAGCGCCAGGGCGCGGCGGATGTCGGGGGCGGCGTGGCGCGCCGTCAGCATCATCACCGGGATATGGCGGATGGCGCTGCGGGTCAGCTTGGTCTCCAGCACGCCGAAGCCGTCCAGACCGGGCAGGTTGATATCCAGGATGACCCCGTCGGGCTGGAACTCCTGCATCGCTTGCAGGCCGGCCCAGCCGGCGCCGGTGCGGCAGGTGCTGTAGCCGGCCAGGCCCAGCCGGGTCTCCAGCAGCATGCTCACCGCCTCGTCGTCCTCGACGATCAGCACTCGGGCCCTGGCCTTCTCATACAGCATCGACGGTCTCATCCAGCTCATCGGTGTCGACGGCCGCCGCCTGCAGGACCGCCGGAATCAGGGTCGCAGGCTCCACCGGCTTGGAGACCACGCCGTCGAAGCCGATGCTGGTCAGCCGTCCGGCCGACTCGGGCCCGGCGTCGGCGGTGAAGGCCAGGATCGGGGTGGTCTCGTTGAGACGGCCGGGTTCGCGGATCAGCCGCAGCGCCTCGTCTCCGGCCATCCGCGGCATCCGCAGATCGAGCAGGATGACGTCGTAGGGGTCCTTGTCGGCCCGCTCGACCGCCTCGGCCCCGTCCTCGGCGACGGTGACCTCAGCCCCGATCCCACGCAGCACCAGCTGCACCAGTTCGCGGTTGGCCGGGTGGTCGTCAGCGACCAGAATCCGGAGGCCCGGCGAGGCGGCGGCCCGGGCGATGGCCGCTTCGACCGGGGCCGGCGGCTCGGCAGCCGGCGCCGGGAAGCTGAAGCTGAAGCAGCTGCCCTCGCCGACCTGGCTCTCGATGGCGATCTCGCCGCCCATGGCCTCGACCAGCCCCTTGCAGATCGCCAGGCCGAGTCCCGTGCCGCCGGCCGAGCCGTCGACCTGGGAGAAGCGGCGGAACAGCAGATGCAGCCGGTCCGCGGCGATGCCGGGACCGGTATCGCGGACCGACGCCGACAGCCGCTCCCCCTCCCGGCGCAGGCTGAGCGTCACCGTCCCGGCCTCGGTGAACTTCACCGCGTTGCCGACCAGGTTGAGCAGGATCTGGCGCAGCCGGTCGGGATCGGCGAGGACGTATTGGTCCTCGGTGATGTCGCTGTCCAGGGTCAGCGTCAGGTCCTTGGCCCCGGCCTGGGGCCCGAACAGCTCCAGGGCCGCTCGGGCCAGCCGCGCGGGGGCGGTGGGCTGCGGGCGGATGACCAGCTGGCCGGCCTCGAGTTTGGAGAAGTCGAGGATGTCGTTGACGACGCTGAGCAGCGCCTGGCCCCCCTCGGTCACCCGTTCGACATAGCCGCGGGTCAGGGGGTCGAGGCCCGGCTGCTCGGCCGCCAGCCGGGTGAAGCCGAGGATGCTGGTCAGCGGCGTGCGCAGCTCGTGGCTCATGTTGGCCAGGAAGTCGGCCTTTGCGCTGGCGGCCGCCTCGGCCGCGGCCCGGGCCTCGACCAGTTCGGCCTCCATCGCCTTGCGGGCGGTGACGTCCCGCTGGACGCCGACGATCTCGGGCGCCTCGCCGCGGGTCAGGGTGCGGCGGCTCTCCACCCACAGCCAGTGGCCGGCCTTGTGCCGCACCCGGTACTCCAGGGTCACCCCGTCGGGATGCAGGCCGGCGAACAGCTCCCGGTGGGCGGCGCGGATGGCGTCGATGTCGTCAGGGTGGACATAGGCGGCGGCGTCGGCGCCGGTCAGCTGGGCGACCGTATAGCCCGTCAGCCGCTCGACCGATGGCGACAGGTAACGGATCCGGTCGTCGCGGCCAAAACAGGCGATGGTGTCGGCCGTGTTGTCGGCCAGCTGGCGGTAATGCGCCTCGCTCTGGGCCAGGGCCAGCTCGGCCAGTTTCCGGTCGGTGATGTCCATCAGGGTGCCGAACAGGACCGCCACCTTGCCGTCCGGACCGCGCTCGGCGACCCCCGCCCCGGTCATGTACCGCACCTCGCCGTTTGGCCGGACCACGCGGCTGACATCGTTGGACCACCCCTCGCCGGTGGCCAGGATCCGCGCCAGCCGGCCGTCCGTCTCGGCCTGGTCGTCCGGGTGGATGGCCGCCATGGCGGCCTCCAGCGCGGGTTCGGGGCCGATCTTGAGGCCGTAGATGCGGAACATCTGGTCCGACCAGGAGATGCGGTTGGTCGCCACCTCCATGCGCCAATAGCCGACCCCTGCGATCCGCTCGGCCATCGAGGCCCAGCGGGCCTGTTCCCGGACCTCCTCCAGGGCCGAGACAAGCGAGGCCTGCAGCCGCCGGCGCTGCATGCTCTGGGCGGCGACGATGAGGCCCAGGAGGGTGCAGACCGCCAGCAGCGCCTGCAGCACCACGATCCGTTCCGTCTGGCTGGCGGAAACCAGCTGCAGCGGCCCGGCGCCGGCCATGATCATGACCACCGACGCCACCCCCAGCAACAGCAGGGCCAGCGCCGTCCCCGGTCGCTCAAGCTCGCTGGCCACCACGATGACGGCCGGCGGGATGAGGAACAGCAGCGGATAGCGGTCGTGGGTGAGGACCAGGGCGATGACGCCGATGAAGCCCGCCAGGATCAGCGCCGACCTGACGGTGAAGGGCCGTTCGACGAGGTCGGCGCGCGCCGCCCCCAGCGCCAGCAGCGACGGGGTCACGATCAACAGGCCCAGGGTGTCGGCCGAGGCCCAGACGGTGAAATTGATCAGGAAGCTGCTCGAACCCAGCAGGTCCAGCGCCAGGGAGGCCAGGGCCGCCGCGGCCATCGCCGCGACCGGGGCGACCAGCAGCAGCACCCGGAGATGGGTCCAGCGCGAGAAGTCGACCTGGCGGCCGCACCAGCGGCGCAGGATGACCGCGCAGGTGGCGATCTCCAGCAGGTTGCAGGCGGCCAGCGCCAGGGCGGCCCAGAGGCCCTCGCGAACCGTCAGGCCCCCGAGCATGCTGCCGAGCGCCGCGCAGACCAGCAGCGCCGGCCACCGGCGACTGTCGACCGACAGAAGGACGGCCAGGGTGACGGCGTTGACCACCCAGACCGGCTCGATGGCCCCGAAGTCCCTGGGGATCAGCAACATCAGCACGGTCAGGGCATAGGACCAGCCGGCGCCCGCGGCGGCGAGAGCGGCCGTCCTGGTCATGTCCTTCCAGGCGAGGCCGGAGCCCGGCATCCCGCCGACTGATCTGGGCTCCTCAGGCATGGCGCCAGAAACTGCCCACGCCGTATAGGTTTGGTTAACGGGGCCTTCCCCGCCCTGCGACAATCCGCCCCACAGGCGTGGAGATACGCGGCGTCAGGCGAGAGACTTGACGAGGGCCTCGGCAGCCGGCTCGAAGGCGCCGTCGCTGTCGACGCGGCGCCAGGTCATCTGGCCGAGGTCGCGGGTCAACTGGGCCTGCAACACGGCGGCGTCGGCGTCGGAGGCGTCGCCGGCGCGGGCGGCGATGCGGCTCTGCAGCAGGGTGGCGGGCGCTTCCAGCCAGAGCCCCTCGAAGGGGACGCCGGCGCGACGGGCCAGGTCGGCGGCGGCGGCGCGTTCGTCCGGCCTGAGGAAGACGGCGTCGAGGATGACGGCGCGGCCGGCGGCGAGGCAGGCGGCCGCCTCGTCGAACATCTGGCCGTAGACGCGGGGACTGACCTCGGGGGCGTAGGCCTCCGGCGGCAGGCGGTCGAAGGGACCGGCGCCCCACAGCCGCTTGCGGATCTCGTCGCTGCGCAGGATCACCGCGCCCGGCGAGGCGCCCAGCCCCGGGGCGGCGATGCGGGCGAAAGTCGACTTGCCCGAGCCGGAGAGACCGCCGACGGCCGCCAGCACGGGGCGGACCGGCTCCAGGTGGGCCAGGGCGGCGGCGAGGTAGGCGCGCGCGGCGTCGAGATCGCCGCCGTGGGCCTGGACGTGGCATCGCACCCCGGCCCGGACCGACAGGGCCAGGGGCAGGGCCTCAAGCCCGGTCCACAGGCCGCCGGGGAGCAGCCGCGCGCCCTCGTCGAGCCAGGCCGACAGGACCCGCACCGCCGCGTCGCGCCGGCGTCGGAAGTCGAGATCCATCAACAGGAAGGCGACATCGTAGAGGAGGTCGATCTCCGACAGGGTGTCGTTGAACTCGATGCAGTCGAACAGGATCGGCCGGCCGTCCTCGAGCAGGATGTTGCCCAGGTGCAGGTCGCCGTGGCAGCGGCGGACCCAGCCGTCCTCCCGGCGGTCGGCCAGCAGGCCCTCGAGACGGGCGCGCTCGGCATAGGTGGCGGCGACCAGGGCCTCCACAGGCTCACGGCCAAGCTTAGGGGCCAGATCGGTCAGCAGGCTGGCGTTTGAGCGAACCGTGTAGCTCATCCCACCGCCCGGTTCGGCTTGGAGGGTCACCGGCGCCTCGGCGTGGAAACGGGCCACCGCGCGGCCAAGCTGTTCGGCCAGTTCGCCGTCGACCGCGTAGGGCTGTTCGGCCAGCACCGCGGTCTCGTCGAAGCGGCGCATCTCCAGCACCGACTCCACCCGCTCGCCCGGTCCGTCGAGTTCCAGCCCGCCGCCGGCCGTGCGGGTGATGGCCCCGACCCGCCGGTAGATGTCCGGCGCGGCGGCGCGGTTGAAGGCCAGTTCGCGTTCCAGCGCCCAGTGGCGCAGGGCCGCCGTCTCGTAGTTGAGGAAGCCGAAATTGACTGGCCGCTTGACCTTCAGGGCGAGGTCCCCGGCCAGGTAGACCCGGGCGCAGCTGGTCTCGATGATGCGGTCGGCGCGCCCCGCCAGCCAGGTCGCGACCTCGGCTTCCTGCAAGGCTTCGGCAGCGGGATCGGCGGACGGTCGGCTCATTCCGGCGTCCATAACACAGCCAAACTTGCGGCGCCCCTCGCCAATCCCTTGCACCCCTACGTCGTTCCCCATACAGGGGAGTGATCAATGTTCTGTCTGAGGGCGCATGGGGGAGCGTGAAGGCGGATCCCGCAGCGAGCGCAAGCGTCGCGGCATCCTCGAAGCGGGTCGCGCGATTTTCCTGAATGAAGGCTATGCCGGAGCCGGCATGGAACAGGTGGCGCGCGCGGCCAGCGTGTCCACGGCGACGCTGTACGCCCATTTTCCGAGCAAGGCCGACCTGTTCGAGGCGGTGGTCGGGGGGGCCATCGCCCGCCTCACCCACGACCTGGAGGACGCCCGGGTCGAAGGCGGCGCGCGCCAGCGGCTGCTGGCCTTGGCGCTGGCGCTTGGGCGGTTCTACAGCGCCCCGCTGTCGCGGTCGCTGTTCCGGCTGGTGACGAGCGAGCGGCGGCGGTTCAACAGCCTGGCGGACCGCTTTCTGGAGCGGTCGCGGGTGGAAATCGGCGGGGCCGCCGTCGCCCTGGTCGCCGACCTCCGCGAGGCCGGGCTGATCAGGGTCGCCAAGCCGGCCTGGGCGGCCGGCCAGCTGCTCGGGATGATCGAGCACGCCACTCTGGTGATCGGCCTGATGGCCGGCGACGAGGTCAACCCACGGCGGCCTCTCGAAGCCATCTGCGAGGACGCGGTGGAGACCTTCCTGGCCCGCTACGGGGCTTAGGGAAACAGCCGCGAGGTCGTCCAGCCGCGGTCGGCGCGGGTGAACACCAGCCGCTCGTGCAGCCGGAACGGCCGGTCGCGCCAGAACTCGATGGATTGCGGCTTCACCCGGTAGCCCGACCAGTGCGGCGGGCGCGGCACCTTGCCCAGGCCGAAGCGCAGGCCCATCTCGGCCACCCGTTTCTCAAGCGCGAAGCGGTCGGTCAGCGGCCGGGACTGGTCCGAGGCCCAGGCGCCGAGCTGGCTGTGGCGGGCGCGGGTGGAGAAGTAGGCGTCGGCCTCCGCCTCGCTCACCGGCTCGACGGCGCCCCGGACCCGCACCTGGCGGCGGAGGGACTTCCAGTGGAACAGCAGGGCCGCCCGGGGATTAGCCGCCAACTCCCGGCCCTTGGCGCTTTCCAGGTTGGTGTAGAAGGTGAAGCCGGCCGGGCCGACGTCCTTGAGCAGCACCATCCGGGCGTCCGGCATCCCCTCGGCGTCGACGGTGGCCAGGGTCATGGCGTTGGCGTCGTTGGGCTCGGCCTCGACCGCCGCCTTCAGCCAGGCTTCGAACAGCACGATGGGGTCGGCTTCCGGGAGCAGCGGCAGGGGCTCGGCCGTGGTCACCTGGGTGACGTAGTCGTCTTCGCTGGGCGAGGCCGGGATCAGGGTGTCGTCGGACATGGGGGGTATGTAGGCGGTCCCGGGCGGACAGTCATCCACCGGCCGCCGCCCCGGCTCTCCGCTTCGCCGCGACCCGGCCGCGATGCTTAACCTCGAATTGACTCAACCCGGTCCACCCTCGCGCCCACAAGAACGGGCCCCCCTGCAGAGGCCGAGATGGTGGCGACAACAATGGACCCCCGCCGGGCGCGGGCGGTGCTGGGCCTGCGCGGGCCGGCGGACGAGGCGACCCTGCGGTCGGCCTTCCGCCGGGGCGTGAAAGCGACCCATCCGGACCGGCCGGGCGGCGACGCCGGCCGGCTGCGCGAGGTGGTCGAAGCCTATGAACTGCTCAAGGCCGCACCTGCCGCTGCCCCTACCCCTGCCCCCTCCCCCGCCCCGACGTCCGCCTCGGCGCCGAAGCAGGACGTCCTGGAGATCAGCCCGGCCCTGGCGGCCTTCGGCGGCGAGGCAAGGGTCCTGCTGGCCGACGGCCGGCGGATCGCAGTGAGCCTGCCGGCCGGCCTGCGCAACGGCGACAGGGTGCGGGCCGGCGAGGCGCTGCTGACCGTGGCCGTGCGCTGGGCCGATGGATTGGCGCTTCGCGGCGACGACCTGTGGCTGACCGCCGACCTGCCGGACGACGCCCCCTGGGGCGGCCGGCTGCCGGTCGAGACGCCGGCGGGGCCGCGAGCGGTGTGGATCGATCGACGGGCGCTCAAGCGCGGCCTGGTGCGGCTGAGCGGAGCCGGGCTGCCGGCGCGCGGGCCCCATGCGGTGGGCGACCTGATCGTCCGGCTGCGCCAGCCGCAAAGGCCGGAAAGCGCCTCGCGCGGCCGATTGAAGGCCTTCGCGGCCGCCTGGGCGCCCGCAGCGGTCTTGTAAGGGCGGCGCGGTCCGCTAAGACCGAGCTGACATGTCCCACAACAGCTTCGGCCATCTGTTCCGCGTCACCACCTGGGGCGAGAGCCATGGGCCGGCGCTCGGCTGCGTGGTCGACGGCTGTCCGCCCGGGATCGAACTGACCGAAGCCGACATCCAGGCCTTCCTCGACCAGCGCAAGCCCGGCCAGAGCCGGCATGTGACCCAGCGACGCGAGAGCGACACGGTGCGCATCCTGTCAGGGGTGTTCGAGGGCTTCACCACCGGCACGCCGATCTCGCTGATGATCGAGAACGAGGACCAGCGGTCGAAGGACTACGGCGAGATCGCCCACGCCTTCCGCCCCGGGCATGCCGACTACGCCTACATCGCCAAGTACGGCCGGCGGGACTACCGCGGCGGGGGACGGGCCAGCGCCCGGGAAACCGCCGCCAGGGTCGCCGCCGGGGCCGTCGCCCGGAAAGTCATCGCGGGCGTCACCGTGCGCGGCGCGCTGGTCCAAGTCGGGCCGCACGCCATCGACCGGACGCAATGGGACTGGGCCGAGACCCGGAACAACCCCTTCTGGTCGCCCGATCCGCGGGCGGCGGCGAAATGGGACGGCTACCTCGACGAGGTCCGCAAGGCCGGCTCCTCCACCGGGGCGATCGTCGAGGTCGAGGCGGAGGGCGTGCCGGCCGGCTGGGGAGCGCCGATCTACGGCAAGCTGGACGCGGAGCTGGCCGCCGCCCTGATGTCGATCAACGCCGCCAAGGGGGTGGAGATCGGGGCCGGGTTCGCCGCCGCCGCCCTGTCGGGCGAAGAGAACGCCGACGAGATGCGGGCCGGCAACGACGGGCCGACCTTCCTCAGCAACAGGGCCGGCGGGGTCCTGGGCGGGATCAGCACCGGCCAGCCGGTGGTGGCCCGGGTGGCCTTCAAGCCGACATCCTCGATCCTGACGCCCCGCCGTACGCTCAACGAGGCCGGCGAGGAGATCGAGCTGCGCACCAAGGGCCGTCACGATCCCTGCGTCGGGGTGAGGGCCGTGCCGGTGGTCGAGGCGATGGTCGCCTGCGTCCTGGCCGACGCCTTCCTGCGCCACCGCGGGCAGGTGGGATAAAAATCTTGCTGCGGCGGGATGCCGCAGACGATTGATTTACCTTGGCCGCCTTACCCTCATTCCGGGCATTTCCGGAGTTGGCGTCATGGCCAAGCACCCGACCCAGGCCACGATCCCGACCGGCGCCCTGAAGGCGATCGGCTGGTTCTTCGAGAACAGCCTGGACACCTTCGTCACCGTCCAGGGCGAGCACGTCTACAGCGCCAACGCCACCTGGCGGCGGCTGACCGGCTGGAGCCCGGCCGACACCTACGGCAAGCCGTTCTGGTCCTTTTTTCATCCCGAGGATGTCGAAGCGGCGCGGGCCGCCGTCCGCGCCCTGGGTCTCGGCGAGCGGAACGAGACCGAGCATCGGCTGGCGACCAAGGCGGGCGACTGGCTGTGGGTGCGCAGCCATGTGGTGCGCGGCGAGGAAGACTGGACGCTGGTGATCATCCGCGACCTGACCGCCGAGCGCCGCCGCGAGGCGGACGCCCGGGAAGCCAGGCGGGCCACGCAGCTGCTGCGCAACTCCGCGGGGGTGACCATCTGGCGGTTCGATCCAGACGCCGATCGGTACGAGATCAACCCGGACTTCAACCGGCCCGGCGGCCTGGTCCGCTCCGAGCAGCGGGTCGACGGGGATCGAGTCCGCGAGACGGTGCACCGCCAGGACGTGGCCGCCCTGGAGACGGCCTGGCGCCGATCCATCGAGACCGGCGAGCCCTGCCGCCATGAATACCGGGTGCGGGCCGGCCGCAACGGCTGGCGCCACCTGCGCGTCGCCTGGCAGGGGGTGCTTCCCCTCCCTTCGGGCCGCTGGGAGATCCTCGGCATCGCCCAGGACGTCACCGAACTGGTGCAGGCCCGCGACGCGGCCCTGCGCGACCAGGAGGCGGCGCGGGCGGCGACAGACGCCAAGAGCCAGTTCCTGGCCAACATGAGCCACGAGATCCGCACGCCGATGAACGGGGTGATGGGGGTGCTGCACCTCCTCAAGGCCGAGCCCTCGGCCGAGACCCGCAGGGCCCTGATCGAACAGGCGCTGAGCGCCGGCGCCAACCTGTCGGCCCTGCTCAACGACATCATCGACTACGCGGATCTGGAGTCGGGTCGGCTGGTGCTGGCCCGCGAGGCGGTCGACGCCGGCAGTCAACTGGCGATGGTGATCGAGCTGCTGCGTCCCCAGGCCGAGGCCAAGGGGGTGGCCCTCGAGGTCGCCTGCGCCGAGGGCATCGCCCCGGCCACGGTCGATCCCGGCCGGTTGCGCCAAATGTTCCTGCACCTGGTCGGCAATGCGGTGAAGTTCACCCAGGAAGGCCATGTGCGGGTCCGGCTGACCGCCACTGGCCAGGGGCCGGACCAGCGGCTGTGCCTGGAGGTGGCCGACACCGGGGTGGGCATCGCCCCCCAGGCCCAGGCCGAACTGTTCGAACACTTCCGACAGGCCGACAACACCGCCACCCGGCGGTTCGGCGGCGGCGGCCTGGGGCTGACCATCACCCGCCACCTCGCGGCGCTGATGGACGGCTCGGTCGGGTTCCGCAGCGCCCAGGGAGTCGGCTCGACCTTCTGGCTGGAGGTGGCGGCCCCGGCGACCGGGGAAGCGGTCGCGGCCGGACAGACGGCCTCGTCGGTCGAAGCGGCGGCCGGTGAGGCGGCGACCGATGGCCGCTGGCTGGAGGGGTTGCGGGTGCTGGTGGTCGAGGACAACCCGACCAACCGGCTGGTGGCCACCGGCCTGCTCGGCCAGCTCGGCGCCGTGGTCGAGACCGCCGAGGACGGC